>NZ_JANEYT010000026.1 GCF_024357955.1 Photobacterium pectinilyticum | reverse complement strand
GGTTAGAATACCGGCCTGTCACGCCGGGGGTCGCGGGTTCGAGTCCCGTCCGCTCCGCCACTTATTAAGAAGCCTCGCTGGAAACAGCGGGGCTTCTTATCGTTTACAGATTGGACTCTCACGAGCCTTCGGCTTGAGTCCCGGTCGAGCGCGACCCCGGCCGTTCCGCCACTTATACTAAGCCCAGTCGAAAGACTGGGCTTTTTTACGTTTGAAGGTTATGTTCGCCTTGCGGTCGAATGAATCCCGCCGGATCACTAGCCCTGACAAGGTACCCCGTCGTTCCGAAAGAAATAATAAGCAAAGAAAAAGGGTAGCGAAGCTACCCTTGCCGCGAAGGCAGAAAGCCTGCGAAATGTAACAGCAAAGCGCGTGTTACTTTAGGACTCAACGTGTATCCCCAGCACTAGCCTCGGCAGTGGTACGGCTAGTACTGAGAAAGGAGGAAACTTACAAGTTTAAGAATGTTTTTAATTGGCGGACCACTTTCTCAGACTGCTCGCGATTCTCCATTTCGGCAAATAGTCGCAACAGAGGCTCGGTGCCCGAAAAACGAGCTAATGCCCAGCCGCCATTTTTGAAGTAGACCTTGGCACCGTCAGCATAGCTGACACGTTCAATCTCCCATTCAAAATCAGGCAGTTCTTTGTTGATGTATATCCGGTCGTAGAGGGCTTGCCGAGCGGCGGGGCGGAAAGTGCAGTCACCTTCCGCGGTATACGCAAAACCGTATTTGCCGTAGATTTCATCGAGCATTTCCGACAGTTTTTTGCCTGTCACGCTGATCATTTCAACCAGCAAGCTGGACGCAAATACGCCATCCTTACCTTTGATATGGCCACGTATTGTCAGGCCGCCAGAGCTTTCACCACCAATAAGCGAATCATCGGCTTCCATTTGTGAGCTAATGTGCTTAAAGCCTACTGGTACCTCAAAGCTCTTTTCGCCATGATCGGCAGCAATCTTATCAAGGATGTGCGTTGTGGCAATGTTACGCACTACAGAGCCTTTCCAACCTTTATATTCAAGCAGGTAGTAATAGAGCAGCAGTAGGACTTCGTTAGGATGGATGAAGTTGCCTTTTTCATCGATGATCCCGAGTCGGTCAGCATCGCCATCGGTACCAATACCGATGTCGTAACCTTCTTGAGCAACAAGGTGCATTAGCCGATAAAGTGTTGCGGCATTTGGTGATGGCATTAAACCACCAAAATCTGGATTTTTGCCATCATTGATCACGTCGACTTCACAGCGACCATTGATTAACACGGTTTGCAGTGCGTTTTTCGCCACACCAAACATAGGGTCAATCAGTACGCGTAAGTTGGCTTTTTTGATCGCATCAATATCGATAAAGTTAATGATTGAATCAACAAAGTTATTCATTGGGTTGATGATTTCAATCAGTTTGTCATCAATCGCTTGTTCAAAATCAACGTGTTTTACATGCTCAGATTTAAGCACTGCAATCTGCTGTTCAATCTTTTGCGTGATGACTTCATCAGCATCGCGACCACCTTCGATAAATATCTTAATACCGTTGTAGTCAGCAGGGTTGTGAGAAGCGGTAATACAAGCTGAATAAGCACAGTTACGCTCTTTGGCTTCAAACATTACGATTGGCGTTGGAACAAACTTGTCGATAAAGCTGACTTTGATGCTATTGGCCGCGAGGACTTCAGAAAACCAACAAGCGGCTTTATTTGACAGAAAACGACGGTCATAACCAATAATGAAGCCGTGTTCAGCGACTTTTTCATCATTAATTATGTTTGATAGTGCTTGGGCAACAAGGCAGACATTGTCTTTGGTAAATTCTTCACCAATGAAAGCGCGCCAGCCACCTGTACCAAATTGGATCATGGGATATTCCTTAGGAAAGAGGGCAGCAGTGCGACTGCTGCCCATCAGGTTAGCCTAGTGTTACGATAACGTCGTTAACAGTGCCTTCCGCTTGAACGGCTACTGTTGTACCTGTTACCAGATCGCCGTTAATCATTATGGATTTCACGCCTTTGCTCACTGAATCAGGATTGACCACCTGGATGTTGTATGTCGCACCAAGCCATTGGCGAGTTACTTCAAAGCCTGGCCAGTTTGTTGGGATACAAGGATCGATGGTCAGGCCATCAAAACCAGTACGAACACCGAGAATAAAGTTAGTCACAGCGAAGTACGCCCAGCCAGAAGTGCCCGTTAACCAAGGGTGGTTAGCGCGGCCATGATCTTGGTGATCTCGGCCCATGACGAACTGAACGTATGAGTAAGGTTCGGCATAACGTTTTTCAATCATGTCGTTTTGGTTGTATGGGTTTAGGGCATCGAAAAACTTCATTGCACGGTCACCGCGGCCTAGCTTCGCTTCAGCAACCCATGCCCAAGGGTTAGGGTGGGAGAAAATCGCGCCGTTTTCTTTTACACCTTGGTAGACGCGAGTAACGAAACCAATATCATCGTTTGGTGTTGCGAAGGATGGTGAGTTTAGGTGTAAGCCGTACTCTGAATACAAGTTCTCATCAACTGCATCCATTGCTTTTTCGCCGCGTTCTTGCGACACCGCGCCCGATAGAACGGCTAATGTGTTTGACTCAAGGTGAACACGGCCTTCGGTTTGCTGCGCAGTACCGATCTTGTCACCATTCTTCGTTAGACCACGGATGTACCAACCACCTTCATCATCCCAAAGGTGTGTTTCACATGCTTCGCGAACGTTAGCTGCCATTATGGTGTACTTCTGAATATCAGCATCGTTGCCAAGGTATTTAGCAAGGTCAATAAACTCTTGTAGAGCCCAGAAGTGAAGGAATGACACCATTGAAGACTCACCACCGCCTAAGTTTAGGCAGTCGTTCCAGTCAGCGCGCAGGCCTTTACAGATACCGGTTTGTCCCACGTATTCTGCAGAGAAGTCTAGTGCGGCTTTCATGTGGTCATAGACAGTTGCGTCGCCGCCATCTGCGTATGGGATCACTTCGTTAAAGAAGCTGTGCTCGCCAGTTTCCATGACGTATCTACAGATCGTTGGAATTAACCACAAGTGATCATCAGAGCAGGTGTCTTCAATGCCGTGGATCTTGTCATCATCAGATGGCGTTGGAACGACCGTTGGTGATTTAGATGGTTCAACATCTGCTTTTTCTGGATCAAACCAATCGGGATCGAATAAGTGTAGACCGTAACCCGCTTTCACTTGGCCGCGCAGTAAGTCAACCAAGCGCTTACGCGTCATTGTTGGGTTAGCATGAGGCACCGATATTGCGTCTTGCGCAGTATCGCGATAACCCAAGCCTGTACGACCACCTACTTCAATGAATGAAGCGAAACGTGACCAAACCACACAGGTTTCTGCTTGGTACAGCGTCCAAGCGTTGATCATTGTGTCTAGGCCTTCGTTAGGCGATTTAACTTGGAATTTTTCACAGCGCTCATTCCAGTGTTGTTTTATACCAGCAAAGGCATTATCAACTTCAGCGAGATCTTGGTACTTCGCACGCAGACGATCACCGTTACCTTTACCGATACCTAGGATGCAGGCAAAACGTACTTCCTCACCCGGCTGGATGGTGAATTGCTTATGTAAGGAACCGCAATGGTTGTAACACGTTTGTGCAGTGTTGAAACATTTTCCCTGTTCAACGGCGAGTGGGTTCGCTTCATCACGGTATGTACCTAAGAAGCTATCACGTTGACCATCATATGAGTCTGGATCAAAGGTAGATGCGAGGTAGTAGAAACCCTCGAAATCGTTGGTGTTGTAGTAAAGATCGTATGTGATCACGCCATCCTTGTATGATGTCCCCGCAGAGTACAAAGACATCTGATGGTTTTGGTTGTCAGATTGGATGTGGCTGAAAGAGAACTCTACAAAAGAGAAAACGCTAATAGTACGTGGCTTGTCAGACGTGTTTTTGATCACAACATCCCATACCTCGGCATCTTCACCTTTTGGTACAAACAGAGTCTTGGTGGCTTCGATGCCGTTGTAGTCACACTTGAATTTCGAGTAAGACAGGCCATGACGAACTTCGTAGCTTGCTTCGTCCAGGCTTTTTGCCACTGGTTGCCAGGAGATAGACCAATAGTCACCGGTTTCATCATCGCGCAGGTAGACATAGTGGCCCGGGCGGTCGAAGGTCGCATTCGGTCGGAACTTGGTCACTCGGTTGTATTCTGGTGAGTTATAGAATGAGTAACCGCCTGCGTTATGTGAGATTACGGTACAAAATTTTTCGGTTCCCAAGTAGTTGGTCCAAGGTGCAGGCACATCGGGACGAGTGATCACATACTCTCTACTGTCGTTATCAAAAAAGCCGTATTTCATGGTGGTTTAATCCTTTTATTGTAATCGTTGCCCTGCGCCTTACTCGCAGCGACGGTAATTGATGCCTACTTTGTCCAAATAAGCGAACTGCCCGTTGAGACGGGCTGAAAAGTCTGCCCAGCTACGATTTTCAGGGGCTGTCCAGGCGACCTCTGCAATGGCGAGCAAGCGTGGGTAGAGCATGTATTCGAGTCGGCTTTTGCTATTAACAAGCTCACACCACAGGGCGCACTGGATCCCCCTGACATGCTGGTGAGCTGGGTCGTCAGTCGGTAATTTGGCCAACGGTTGGTACTGGTAGGCTTGCTCAAGAGGAAGCCGTCCTGCCCAATCGACGCCAGCTTCATCGGCAGACTCGCCCTGCGCTAAGTCGAGATAGGTTGCCTGAGCCGGCTGCATAACCACGTCATAGCCAGCTTGAGCACATTTCTGTCCTGCTTCTTCGCTCAGCCAGGAAAAAATGATGGTATCTTTGCTGACTTTGTCACCTTGGGTGGCTTCTTCCCAGCCCATCATCCGTTTGCCCTTATTACTAAGGTGCTTTTCGGCAAAACGTAATAAATGGCCTTGAAGTTCTTTGGGATCCTCATAACCATGTTTTTCCATTAGAGCACGGCAAGCGGGACTATCAGCCCATACGCCCGAAGGTACTTCATCGGCACCGATGTGAAGGTATGGGGCAGGGAAAAGATCACAGATTTCATCCAGGACATTGGCAATAAAGGTATAGGTGCCCTCCAGAGCTGGCGACAGGATATTGTCGTTGTAGCCTTGGATGCTGCGGTAAATCGACTTGTCATCGGGATCGGTCAGCAGGGCTGGCAACGACTTGATGGCTGCTCGGCTGTGTCCCGGTATGTCTATTTCAGGTATTACCATGATGCCGCGGTCGGCGGCGTAACGAATAATGTCGCGGGCTTCTTGTTTGCTGTAGTAGCCGCCATAACGCTGGCTAATGGTGGTAAATTGCGGCTGGATAAGCTCGTTGGGCCCTCGCCAGGCGCCCGTCTGGGTCAGTTCTGGGTAGGCATCTATCTCAATCCTCCAGCCCTCATCATCCGTAAGGTGCCAATGGAAGATGTTGAATTTGAAGCGCGCTAGCTGATCAAGTAAAAATTTGATCCTCTCGACGGGATGAAAATGGCGGGCGCAATCAAGCATCATGCCGCGGTGGGCAAAGTGTGGCTCGTCACAGATTTCCACCATAGGAATATGATAGGCCATGTCTGCCTGATGACTGGGTTGTGACGGCAGCAATTGCAACAAGGAAGCGGTGGCATGGCTGAAGCCGCTTTCGGTACTGGCCATGAGCCAAATATCGTCTTGTTCAACCAGTAGTTGATAGGCGCTGTCCGCGAGGTGTTCGCGGTATTGGTAATGGATGCTACCCGCGGCGTGAACGGCCACCTTTTCATTAAGCAGGTTTTCAAGCTCTGTGCTTATCCAGCGACTGCTCCCCTCAGCAAGAGGAGTGTCAATCTCAATAGCAGTGTGTGGGGTCAGGGCAAAAAGCCCTCCCAGTGGCTTGAGGTGCTGCGGGGCAGGAATAATATTGATTTCTGCTGCGGCCTCAAGTGCTGTGGTATGACGTTTGAGTTGAGGGTGTTGCAAGCCAAAAGCGGTGATCTCGACGGGCAGCGGATTAATCAACGACGTCGAATTACCGCTGCAGATAAAGGCATCGATGATCCCGTCGTCCAATAGGCTGAAAGGCTTGGTACCAACAGTAAACTCGGTATAGAAGTGGCCATTTGGCTTCAGTGCTTCCTTGCGGCCGGAAGTTAAAATATTGTAGCTTCCGGTTTGTTCCAGCTCGCCATGAGTCAAGCTGGAGGAATCAATCCAGCGGCCAAACGTAAAATGCAGTGACCACTGAGCCAGCGGTTTATCTGATAAGTTGTGCAACGTCAGGGCCAAGCGGGACTGATTTTGCTGCTGTTCTATGACGACAAAATCGAGACGAAAACTCATAGCAACCTCACAAAGGGTAAAGGTTGTGGTTAGCGCGGGCCATTGCCAGCGCACCATCCATAGCATCACCCAGAGGAGCGGTGATACGCTGTTGCAAAGGGGGGATCAGCCAAGGTGTGATCCGCTCGGCAATGCTGCCCATCAGGCAAATTTTTTCGGCACCACGGTTGGTGAGGGCCTTCATCCACATTTCAATATCGGATGCTGTTTGATTGAGTAGCTCGATGCCGAGTGTATCTCCTTGATAAGCATGTGAAAAAAATAGTGGATGAAAACTGCCCGTAATCACAAGGGCGGGCTGTTTTTGACCAGCTGACGATTGAATCGATATCTTGATTGAAATGGCTAATCACATGCTCAGCCAGTGGTGTGATTGGACGGAGTCCATCATGTGCCAGCAGGGTCTGCTGGATCAGGCGAAGCCCCATTACGGCACCACCACCTTGATCTGAAATAGGAAACTCGCGGCCGCCAACCACATGTTGCTCATTGTCTTTGAGTAGGATCCCGCATGATCCCGTACCGGCGATGAGAATGGCACCGTCCTCTCCTCCCCAAGCACCAAGGCAGGCCCCGTAGGCATCAGTATTGAGGGTAACGGTCGCAAACGGATGCGATAGCGACATGAATTCATACCAAGCCGATTGCTGTTCGGCACCGGCAAGGGCCAGGCCGACGGACATGGATGAGAAGCTGTCTTTACCCAGCCCAGCCGAAGCTGCGGCAGTGGCAATAGCATCGACGATGGAGGCCATGGCGAGCTTGGCACCAAGCATGATATTGGCACTGCCCGTTTTGGCCTCGCCCAATACGTGGCCGTTGTTGTCTGTGATCCTGGCACGGCAAGAGGTACCCCCACCGTCGACCCCGACGAAATAGAGAATTGAATTAGTCATTGTGTCGCTCCTTATACTGCAGCGCTACGGCCAACAAATACCAAGCTGCATGAGGAATCCATTGTTCTCCCCAACGCCAGTTTTGCAATATACCCTGATGTTGAGGGGCTGGGTTGAATGCGATGTCATGTTCGTTGTCAAATCCCGAAGTGATACCGTTGCATACCCCACCACGGGCATTGAAGAAACCCTGCTCCGGTAGGTAGTCCGGGTTGTTGCGGCCATGACCATCAAGCATCGATATGTCAAAAGGATTTAAGCCCAGCAGCCAATCCAGCAATTGCTGGCCATAGGCTTTTAATTGTGGTCGCAGTGACTGGCATGCGGCGTTGCCCGCAGCGAGGAATGCCATGCTGGCAAGGGAAGCCAAGCGGGCATTTTCACCCTGCCACCAGTAGCCAGTCTCGTTGTGGTGGGGAATGAAAAATGCTGACGCTTTACTGCCATCCAGTGGCTTGGTGTACTGGCGCGGATAGCCAAAGGGGTTGGTGACTTCATGGGTAATATCTAATTCGAATGCGACGGCATTGGCAACCACACAGCTCAATGCTTGTTGGCGTTTTGCTTCCGGCTCAACCGCCAAGTAATGAAGTAGGCTGATCACCGGTAACCCGGCTTCAGCCGCGTGAAAGTAGGGGCGAGAGCCATCACCGTTGGCGGACCAATAATGATTTTGCTGCGAATCGCTGTGTTGACGCTGGGCCAGCTTGTCGGCCCACAGGCGAGCTTGCTTGAGGAAGTCGCTATTGTCGGTGGCACGGAATAACTCTACCGCCGCCAGCAGAGCACAATATTCATCAATGATATTTTCACAGCCGTCATCGAGGTATTGTTGGTTGCATTCGATCAGGTGCCAATAGCCATGTTCGGCTGCCGTGAGGTAGCGGGCGCTGTTAACCGCAGGATAACCGATTTGTGATGCGGCAGGGCCTTGTAGGATCCGGCAAGCAGCGGCTAGAGCGGCTATGGCTACGCCTGCTCCTTGGCGGAAGCCTGCTTGGTAGTCAGTCGTTTTGTTACCGCTTTGATGGGCATAGCTACAAATCTCACGTTGGTCGGTTTGCTTGCTCCATTTATCGAATACCGTGGTATAGAAGAAGCCTCGTTCAGATTGCATATTCATCAGAAAATCGGCGCCATGTAGGGCTTCTTCCAGTAGGCGAGTGCGGGTGAAAGCGGAAAATGCTGGTTCCTCGGACAAGGCGTCGAAGGCGGTCAGCATATTCCAGACCACCATAGGGATTTGCTGGGGGTTAAAATAGTTGCTGAAAGAGAGGTGGCTGAGGTACTTGCTAACATCGCCTGAAGCATCATACCAGCCACCACGGACATCGACCCGGGTGTCGGTGCCCAGTAGCGGAATCGCTTGGTCAGCAAGATCAAACTTACCGCCACAGCGTTGGGATTTAAAATAGTGCAGGACATCGCTGAAGGTGCGAGTCATCAATAGCCCCTCGGCGATAGCAAATGGTTCAGACAAGTTTTCACCGACACGTAGTTGGTATTTCCCACACTCGGTGAGTGCGGAGAAATCGACTGTGTAGGTGAGTCCTGTATGCCATTGATCGACCGGACCACAGGTCTCAAGAGGCAGCTGCATAATAGGCTGGTGGCTGCGACGACATAACAGTTCGGCATGCAAGACATCAATCGCTGATGCCGATTGGATAACCGCCTGCTTGTGGCCATATTGCTCGTAGCCTAAATGATTAATTAACAGCTGCATGTTTCCTCCATCAATTCTCGTACAGGTAACAACGTACGAAGTGGTTGTCGGAGAGTTGGGTGATCCCGGGTAGCTGTTCGCGGCACTTGTCTGTTGCATGTGTGCAGCGGCCGGCAAATGGGCAGCCAAGACTCTCTGGTGTCCATAGAGGAATTTCCCCTTTGTTGCCTTTAAGCTTTTCGTGGATCGATTTCTTTGGATCTGGTACGGCGGACACTAACAACTGGGTATAAGGGTGCTGCGGATCGTGGATGATTTCTTCTGTGTCTCCCCACTCGACCATATGACCGACATACATGACGGCCAGATCTTCGGCGATATAGCGGGCTGTTGCGATATCGTGGGTGATATACAGCAGTGCCATCTCACGTTCGAACTTCATTTCTTCCATCAGGTTGAGGACGCCGGCGCGGATAGAGACATCCAGCATGGAAGTCGGTTCGTCAGCCAGCACAACTTCGGCACCGACGGCAATATTCCTTGCTAAGTTAACGCGCTGGCGTTGGCCTCCGGAAAGCTGGTGCGGGTATTTCGCCGCCGTTTCCTTTGGTGGGATCAGACCGACCTGTTCGAGCAGATCGTAGACCCTTTCTTCCAGCTCCTTTTTGTTGCCTTTGCTGACCTTGTTATGGATCAGCAGAGGACGGGCAACATGGTGGAAAATGGTATGTGTTGGGTTCAACGAGCCGAATGGGTCTTGCCATACCATCTGGATCCCTTGGCGGTACTGCATGAGATCGGCTTTTTTCTCAATGGTAGCTATATCGCGCCCGTAGTACTCGATTTTACCGCCAGTTGGGGCGTACATCTTGGCTATCATCTTGGCCGTGGTCGACTTGCCCGAGCCAGATTCCCCGACGACGGCCAAACCGCGGCTTTTATACATTTTGAATGACACGTCGTTGATGGCACGCATCATGGATTTTTTTAGCGAGTTGCTGTTAACCGAGAAGTCCTTGATCAGGTTCTTCCCTTCAATAATTGGTTGTCCGGTTGGTTTGCTCATAATGCTTCCTATTCCTTAATTTCTAACTGCTTTTGTTAAATAGGTGGCAGTTACTAAAACGGCTGGGTTCCAGCTGACGGAGCTGAGTCGCTTGACTGAAACAGGCATCATGGGCCTTGCTGCAGCGGGCCTGGAAGCGACATCCAGTAGGAACTTCCAATAAGTTGAGCGGGTTGCCTGGGATCCCTTTCAGGCGGGGTTTTGGTCCGGTCAGTGGAGGGAAAGAGCTCCCCAGTCCTTCGGTATAAGGATGGAAAGGGTCTTCGAGGATCTGCTTGGATGGCGCGACCTCAACCAACTCACCGGAATACATGATGCCGATACGATCGGAGAACTCGACCATCAACGACAGATCATGGGTAATGAACAGGATGGAAAAGCCAAACTCTTCTTTCAGGGCGTAGATCTTCTGCAGGATCTCACGCTGTACCACCACATCGAGGGCCGTGGTCGGCTCATCCATAATGATCATCTTCGGATTCAGAGCCAAAGCAATGGCTATGACCAGGCGTTGGCGCATACCACCGGAGAACTGGTGCGGGAAGTCACGCAATCGGCTTGGGTGAATGTCCACGATTTCCAATAGACCTTCTGCTCGGCGAACTGCCTGCTGGCGGGTCATAGCGGTATGGCGCATGATCACATCACAGAACTGCTCTTCCAGCGTTAGGACCGGGTTCAGGGCGTTCATCGCACTCTGAAACACCATCGAGATCTCACTCCAGCGGAAGGCGGACATCTGCGCTTCGTTGAATTTCAGAATGTCGCCATGACCGTCGAAGATAACCTCGCCACCGGTAATGAATGCTGGCGGCTTATGCAGGCGCATCAAGGAGAAGGCAACGGTGGATTTACCACAGCCCGATTCGCCTGCCAGGCCAAAGATTTCGCCTTTGCCGATATCAAAGCTGACGTTGTTTACTGCGCGTACATCACCGGCATCGGTAATGTAGTCAACACACAGGTTGCGGATAGAAATTTGTGGGTTGCTCATTACTTCTCTCCCCCTTCAAGGGCAGGCTGAGGTGTGATAGTTGCCTCAGCTTTCTGATTTTCTTTTGCCATGTTTTTCCAACGGCGCATGCCTTTGTGCGAGCGCAGCTGCGGGTTGGCGATTTCATCAACGGCGAAGTTCAGCATTGCTAGGCCGATAGCAATGAATGTCAGGGCCAGACACGGTGCCAATAGTTCCCACCAAGCGCCGACTAGCATGGATGACGAGGTTTGTACGTTGTAGAGCATGATGCCCCAGCTGATGGAGTTCGGGTTGCCAAGGCCAAGAAACGACAGCGTAGCCTCCATCATAATGGCGAGCATGACGGAACCGATGAAGCTTGCACCGACAATGGAAATCAGGTTCGGAAGAATTTCGACAAAGATAATGCGAGCTGAAGACTCCCCCAGCACTTCTGCAGCCTTGACGAATTCTTTTTCACGCAAGGAGAGTGTCTGCGCCCTGACGACACGGGCACCCCATGCCCATGAGGTCATCCCGATCACTATGGCGATAGTCAGCGGTCCGGCTTGGCCAATAAAGGCGGCAATCACGAACAGCAGCGGTAGCTGGGGGATCACCAACATGATGTTCATAGCTGCCGACAGGATGTCATCGACCCGGCCACCGAAGTAACCAGCAGAAACCCCAATGACGGTTGCTAAAAAGCACACCATAATACCGGCACCGAAGCCTACGGCGAGTGAGGTACGGGCACCGTAAACCACCTGCGACCAGACATCACGGCCCATACGGGTTGTGCCGAGGACGTGGTCCGCATCCTTTGACATGCGCAGGGTACGTTTGCTGTCAGCCAGGTTTGTGGCAACCCAGCCGTCAGGGTTATTTTGGGCTGCCTTTACGACAAAAGCAGGGTATTCGTGCGGGTTACCGGTGCGCTTGTCCGGCGCATACTCAGTGATGACCGGGGCAAATATCGCACCAAAAAGAAAGGTAGCGATAACGATCAGGCCAAACAGGGCCTTAGTATTACTGGAAAGTAGCTTGATGAGTCCTTTCATGATTATTTGCCTCCCTTACGCAGGCGCGGATCCAGAGCAACAATAAGAATGTCGGCCATAAAGTTGAAGAACAGCATGAACATAGTCATGATCAGCAGCTGGCCTTGCAGTACTTGATAGTCGCGTTGATTAATAGCGTTTAGCAATACGGTGCCAAGGCCTGGGTAGTTGAAGATCATTTCGATGATCAGCTGTCCGCCAATGGCCATACCGATAGCCATCGACAGGGCGGTGACACTTGGCAGCATGGCGTTCCGGGCAGCGTACTTGAAGACTATGCGGTTTTCACTCAGGCCCTTACCTTTTGCCATCGTGATATAGTCTTCATTTAGCAGGTTGATCATGTTGTTACGCATATTGATCAGGAAGCCGCCAATCTGGATGATCGTGGCACAGAACAGTGGAAGCACGGCGTGGTAACCCACATCTAAGTAGAAGTCCCAACTGGTCCAGTCAGGCGTTCTTCCTGGGGTATAGGCGTAAGTCGACGGGAACCATTTGGTCCCGATCGCAAAGGTGTAGAGTACCAACATGGCAACGACTACGGGCGGCACTGCCTGTACAACCAACATACCCGGTGAAATGAAGGCGTCGTATTTGCTGCCGCGCTTCCAGGCTGCAAAAATTCCCAATGTTGAACCTAGACAGAAAGCTAAGATCACAGCGGTACCGGCTAGGAACAGCGACCAGCCAACGGCATTGCCCAGCATTTCGTTAACGGTCTGCGGGTAGGTTTGGATTGATATCCCTAAGTCCCATGACAGGATACCTTTGACGTAGATAAAGTACTGCTGGTACATCGGGCCGTCGACAAAGCCCAATAGCTCTTTCATGGCAGCAATACGTTCAGGGGTCACTTGAACTGCCGCATTGGCAAACATCATGGTGACCGGATCACCCGGCATTGCCCGGGGAATGATAAAGTTAATTGTTATTGCGAACAGGAGCGCAATAAAATAAAAACTAAGTCTTCGTACAAAAAATCCCATAACTCACACCTTAAAATATCCAGCTTCTTCAACCAGATTTCAGACACACTCTTCCCTGACCACTGGCCATCGTTATTTCTAAGGGGAAGGTTGAAGGGGCGGTGCGCAAGGTGCGCACCGCAAATTGCGGAAATTACGATTTAGGTTTTAGGTCAAGCACTTGCAGTAAACGCTCTTGGGTGTTGGTGATTGGCATTGGACGTCCTTTCGGATTGCTCTCGTTCCACCAACCGGTAAAGCGTGCTGTGTTGTACTGAGAGGTGTAAGCTCCTGACATCACTGGGATCGTTACCTGATTCTCGGCAATGATCTTCTGGATAGCGTGAGCCATCTTCACCTGCTCGTCGCGGTCAGCTGTTTTGTAGAATCCAGCTAGCAGGTTATCCAGTTTCTCGTTATTCCAGTAGTGCAGGGCGAAGCGAGGCATGCCTTCGTTTGCCTGGAAACGAGAGTGGTAACCACTATCCCAGTATGTGTAAGGATCCGCACCGTGGAAGTAGTTGGTGTATGCGACATCATACGTTGCATCTAGCATTGCTTGGTTGTAAACAGAGAAATCAGGTGTGCTTGCCTTGACCTTGATACCCACTTCTTGCAGCATTTCAACACTTAACTGAACCGTATTGTTGAAATCTGTCCAGCCGTTTGGTGACTGAATCGATAGTTCGATGTTCTTGCCTGTCGGCGTTTCGACAAAGCCGTCGCCATTGGTATCTTTGAAGCCTGCTTTTTTGAGTAGTGCTTTAGCATTGGCGACATTGTAGGTCATGTATGGCTTGTACTTTTCGTACACAGCGTTATCAGACCATGAAGCAAATGCCTGGCCTAGACCTGACGCGTAGTCGTTCACAACACCGCCGCCGTAGAAGGCGATATCGATGATAGTTTCACGGTCGATAGCCATAGAGAAGGCACGGCGGAAATCAATGTTGTTGATTGCTTCGTGGTTGCCTTCTTTTGGCGAATTGTAGTTCATCACGAATGCTTGCGAACCGCCGGCAGGATACCAGTACTTGTTATCTGGGCTTGCTGCTGCGTATGTGCTGTCGACATCTGGAATGAAAGCGTATGTCCAGTCAAACTGGCCGCTCAGTACTTGACCAAGGAACTGATCGTTACCGCCAACCTGTGGTACGCGTAGGCAGTCAACCTCTAGGTTATCGTTATCCCAGTAGTTAGGGTTGCGGCACTGGGTGTATAGTTGAGGTGTGAAGGTGTCAATTTCAGTAAACGGACCGGTACCTACAGGGTTCTCGTTGGTGAAGCGCGTTGGATCCTCTACTTTGCTCCAGATGTGCTGTGGAACGATCGCTACTTTGGAAATCAAGTAAGGAACGTTGGAGTTAGCTTCTGCCAGACTGAAGATCACCTTGTTGCCTTTCGCTTCGACGTCTTTCAGGCGGGCATTGATACCCGTGCGGTCTAGCTCTGGGTTCTTTTTCAGCAATTCAAAGCTATATGCAACATCTTTAGCAGAGAACGTTTTGCCGTCAGACCATTTTACGCCATCACGAATTTCAAAGGTCACCTGCATCAGGTCGTCAGACATGTAATAGTCTTTCGCTAAACGCATAACAGGTTCGTTACCTTTTAGCTCATTAAATACCACCAATGGCTCGAACAAGAAGTCATAGGAGGTGTCCAATTGAGTCTGTAGGTAAGGGTTAAAGTTACGTACAAAAGTTGGATAGAATTTAGAAACAATGGTTAGTTCACTGCGCTCTGCAGCAGTCACCATCGGGGCGGCTAACATGGTTGACGCGGCTGCGACAACGGCTAGCGCTAACTGAGTTTTCTTTATATTGGCAAGCATAGCTGTTCCTTACTCTTTGCTTTTAGTTTCACTTATGGACAAAAACCCGTACCTACGGGGAGGAAGAACCTGCTTTATTCAAGCTGAGTAACGCACTCGAACAAATGGCCTTGCAGGCTCTGTGTGCCTTAAGGAAACTCCTGATTGGCAAAACGGTCAATCAGGCTGCCCGTCAAAAACGTTAAATTCGTTTAATCTTCCGTAAAAAACGTTAATAACGGACTGTGATCTAACGCTTGCCTATCTATTACGTGTGCTTAAGATCGCAAATTACCTATCGGCGTTTCATACTGATAAATTTATTCATTATTATTTAATTGCTTTAAATCAGGTGCTTACATGTTTAAATTTCGATGGGTTATGTAACGGAGTTAAAATCCCCCCTTAATTACGTGCGGAAAATTTATGGGTTGAGTTTGTTGTGATAACCTTCTCATAAACCGAAAATTTTCGGTAAAACAGGGGGGGTTAGCCTGGCCTAAGGCGATTTTTGCGGAGTTTTTGGCCAGTGTATCACCGCTGAATATCGCTTTTTTTGCGTTTTTAGAGGGATAATTTGAGGCAAAAAAAAGCCTGCCCGAGGCAGGCTTTACACGTTCAGGTATTACTACTGGTTGATGATATGCTGCAGTTGCTCTTTCATTGTCAGCAGGTCTTTATAAGCAGCGGTATTGCGAGGGCTGCGCTCCAAGACAAAGTCAATGGTACTGAGCACGGTTCGCCAGCGCGGCGTTTTCGGTAGTGTTTCCAAGTGCAGGTATTTATCTAATGTGCGGGTTTGCAGGGTGCTGCGGTCGAGGTATACCCGCCACAGGCCACTTTCTTCAGCCAGTTCAAACTTGGTTTTCTGGGTTGACTCTTCCCACTGTGCCAGGGTTACCTTCATGATTTCGACTAACAATTCACGCAAGGCGTCATTCTTGCTCTTGCCGTTGTTATTGCCTTCCAGCTTATCGGCCAGTGAGCAGAACTCGTCACCGAGGTGGCGTAGCTTTTGTAAATTATCCTTATTGCGGTTGAAAGCAAAGCCTGACAGGACGTCGACGGCATTTTCGAGCACTTCTATTCGGTGGCTGCTGGTTTGGCCCTGATTATCAAAGATAAACATCCGCTGCAGTCCCGACTCTTCTGGCAGGTTAATGACATCGGTATCAAGTGATATTAGGCTGTCGCCAACCTTGAACATCAAGCTGCCATGGAAGTGGTGGCTTCGGCTGATATCCTGGGGGAGGTGGGTGGCCAGAATATCTTCGATATGGTGGCGTTCCACTTGCTCCGGAGAGCGATTGAAAAGCTTGCCAGCAGCGGTGTTAGCATAGCGAATACGCCCTCCACTTTGAACGCAGAGAATGGCTTCATTGGAGGACTCAAGCAAGCCAAGTAGGCGGTTCTGGGTTTCCAATAGGCTATTCTCCACTTGTTCCCTACGCTCGATCTCTTCAGCAAGACGTTGGTTCTCTAGTTGTTGTCGCTCGGTTTGTCCTGCCTTGAGGTGGGCACCAATACGGGCGGTCAGCTCTTCTTTGTTGAAGGGTTTGGTCAGGTAGTCATTAGCCCCGGATTCAAATCCGCGGATCCTATCCTGCACTTGTCCAAGCGCCGAGAGCATAATGATCGGCAGCTCCAGCATACTGTAGCGCTGCCGCAGTTGCTCACAGACCTCGTAGCCTGACATTTCGGGCATCATGATATCCAGCAGCATCAATGCCGGTTGGTGGCTTTCAACTAGCGTCAGGGCTTGCGGGCCACTTTCTGCGGTGATCACCCGGTATCCTTCCAGGCGGAGAAAGTTATGGAGAACCTGCAGGTTCACTGGCTCATCGTCGACAATGAGGAGTAGATCGCCATCAGGGCTCTCTTCTATCTCTTCCAGCTCGCAGGCGTATGTTTCTGGTGATGGGATTTGGAAGTGGTTGTTGCGATTGGACACTTCTTTGCTGGCAATATCGCTGTCGGATGCTAGGTTCAGTGTGAAGCTGAATGTGGTGCCAATCATCGGTTGGCTACTGACATAAAGCCGTCCACCCATTAGTGCAATAAGCTGGCGGCTGATCGAAAGGCCCAGGCCTGAGCCTTGGCGGTAGTTGCCTGATTGGGTGTTGGCTTGGATCAGCGGCTCGAAAATATGCTCTAGCTGTTCGGCAGGGATCCCTTGGCCGGTATCAACTACCTGAATCCGGATCTGGGACTCCAGCATAGTCGCAGACAGGATGATTTTTCCTTCAGAGGTATATTTGATGGCATTACCGACCAAGTTATAGAGGACTTGCTCCATTCGCTGCTCATCCCCTTGTACCAACGGCAAATCATTGGGGATTTGATTGATGATCCGAACCGGTTTGCTGCCAAGCAGGTGGCTCGAGAGTTCAAGTACCAGCCTGGCGGCAGAGGCGACATCCACCGCTTGCTTCTGGATATCAAGATCTCCGTATCGCATCTTGTGGTAGTCGAGCAGGTCATCGACCAAGTTAGTCAACCGCTGGCCGCTGTTGATCATGATTTCAAGCTGCCGGCGTTGTGAGTGCTGGACCGGGCCGTTGGCCCCTGCCAGCAGTGATTCTGCGATACCCACCATGCCATGCAGCGGGGTGCGCAGTTCGTGTGAGGTGGTGGCCAGGAATTCATCTTTGAGCTTATCGGCGGTTTGCAGCTCTTTGTTTTTTTGCTGGATGATTTGGAGGTTTTGCTCCAGCTCATTGTTTTGTTGGCGGATCAGGCTCATTTTTTCCCTGACGGATGACTGCATCCGGGCGAAGCTTACCGCCAGACGACCTATTTCGTCATAACGCTCGGTCCCTTCGATTTTTTGATCCATATCCCCGGCCGAGACTTGTTCAGCTGCCCAGGTTAACCGGAGCAGGGGAGCTGTGATGGAATTCGACAGCCAATGCGAGGCGATGATCACCAGCACGATAGCCGTTAGCATGGCGACAAAGAAAATGACCTCCAGCTGACGGATCCTGGCAAACGCTTCTTCCTCGGGCAGTTCGACGACCAGTGCCCATGGGCTATCCAAAATGGTAAGCGGGGCAAAGGCACTAAGGACTGGTACACCATTGAAGTTGGCAAAGCTACCGACCCCGCTGTCTCCTTCGAGAGCCCGGTTGATACTGTTACTGGAGAAAGACGCAGGGTCGTCATCGGAGGTAGGTAGTCGGGAATGGTGATCTTGGCCAACCAGAAGGGTTTGTACCGAATAGGAATTATTGCCGGTATCGCTGAGGAAGTCTTGGATTGACTGGTTGCTTAACTTGAACAACACGTAGCTGTGCAAATAGCCCTGCTGGATGATTGGAGCGGCGAACCAGGCTGAGAGAGTTTCTTCACCTTGTGCTGGGCTGAAATCAGTAAAGGCCACTGGTACTTGGTCGGCCATGTCTTGGGCGCGTTCAGTTTTTTGCTGGATCGCTGAAAATGTCTGACTCAGCGCCGGATAGGTTTGCGAAGCCTGAGGCAGATTGATACCGAAGATATCCGGGTTGTTGGCTGCATAGACAATGTTGCCGTTGATGTCGACCAGTAGAATATCACTGAAATTGGAGCGCTTTAGGTATTCTTCGTAAGCCCAGTTGTAGCGCTTGTACATCAGCCGGTAGCGTTCGTGGCCGACATAGTTGCCGGTACTTTGCTCGCCGAGTGATTTGTTGGCCAGAGTTTCGGTGTAGTATCGGCTTCTGCCTGTAGTGTCTAGAACTTCCGAGATGTCCCCGAGCTGGTGGTAGGCGCCGACGAGGCCATAAAAGCGACCACCACTGGCGTTGGCCAGCTCTGAGCGGGCAAAGCTTTGTACCTCAGATTCCCGAGCAACAAAGAAGTTGTTGAGCTGTTTCTTTTTATTGTCGAGAAGGGAGGCAAGGTGGTTGGTACTTTGTTCGGCCAGATCTTTGGTATGTGAATGGAGAAAGAATAGGGCCGACAGTATTAACGGGGTAATACTCAATACTAAAAAAGCCAGCATCAAGGTGTGTTTGAGCCGCTTGAAACGGGTACTCTGCTGCATTCCGGTGCCTGAAATTACTTGTGATACAAAGCTGCAATCAAGGTATGCCCTTGATATATAGATGTTGAACTGGATGTTGGTGCTTTACCGGTAATTGACAAAATTAACGGGTCGCTAGTGCGGATTGAACACCATAACTGCCAGTTATACTGTGTTTTTTTTTAGAGGCAAGAAAGTGGATGTGGAAGCGTGTTCCGACACACAGATTTGACGTTTATGACGTCAGAAATGGGGTGGTTATTGTCCTAAATATACAGGTGTGTAAGTTAATGTGGTCAATGGCCGGGGGAAGCCCCGGCCTTAGTCGGTTATTTTTTTGCGGCGTAAATGCTGAACTTGTTGTTTTTAGCTGTTGTTTCGCAGTTACCCAAACTTTCTTCGATAAGCGGCGGGTAACGGAGGAAGCTGTTGGCAACAATGATCAATTGACCATCTTGGCGAAGGTACTGTGGTGCCTTGGCGATAAAGTCTTCGGTGGCCGCATAGAAGGTCTTCAGCCCGGCATGGAACGGCGGGTTGCTGATCAAATAGTCGTAAGGGCCTTTCAGCGCTGCAAAAACGTCAGTTGCAGTAAAGGTCGCTTCGAGCTGGTTGACCCGGAAGGTCTCCTCGGCTGACGCAATGGCCAGGGCGCTGATATCACACAGTTCCAGCTCGATAGACGGGTTCTTTGTTTTCATCACGGCACCAATGACCCCGGCACCACAACCGAAGTCCAGAACGCGGCCACGCAGTGACGGCAGGGTTTCCAGCAATAGCTTTGAGCCCTGGTCAAATTCACCGTGGCTGAATACGCCCGGCAGCGAGCGGATGGTTAGTTCGGTGCCTGCAATTGACAGCGGATAGCTGCGGAACCAATCTTTAATTTCGAATGTTGATGGCGCTTGTTCACACCGTCCCCAGTAAAAGCTGCAGCGGCGAGCCGAGTCATACTTGGTTACCGCACCATATGAAGCGAACATCTTTTCGATACTACGAACACCACTGCGATTTTCGCCCACCACACAGATTTCAGTTTCCGGCCCAAACTTTGCCAACAACATGGCCAGCAGGTATTCGGCTTCGGCTTTGGCTTTCGGCCAATACAATAGGATCATGTCGATGTCGGCATCGTCGCTGAACTCTGCACCGAAAACGGTTCGAATGGCAGTGTGAGCTGACATGCGGCGGGCGTAGCCGAAATTGGTGGTGAAGATCGTTACCGACGAGGCGGTTTGCGATAGCTCGACGGGAAAAGTGTCGGCTAGCTCGCCGGCCACCAAAACCTTGCGGTTTTCAAAAAATTCCAATTGGCGGGCAGCAACCTGACTGGCAGCACTGTATGACATAACGACCTCAAGAATGGATGAAAGCAGTGTTGGGGCGCGAATTGTTCCACAAATTCACTCATAAGAAAAGCGAGCTGGGGCTATCGCCCCAGCCAAATAGGTTAGTGCTGGTCTTGGTTGTGCAGGAAGTCTTGGAATTCGGCCTCATAGAGCTTGAACAGTACCAAGGTGACGGCAAAGATGATCGGACCGTAGATCAGACCGATTAAACCAAACATATGCAAACCTCCAATGATCGAGAAAAAGATCAACAGTGTACTCATGCCTGAGCTGCCCTGCATCAGTAGTGGGCGCAGGAAATTGTCGATTGAGCCAACCACGATGGCGCCCCAGCCAATCAGGAATACAGCCCACTCCCACTGACCTATTAGCAGTAGGTAAATACTGGCCGGTAGCCAGATCAGCGCGGTGCCGACCACAGGGATCAACGAGGCGAAAGCCATCATCGAACCCCAGAATAACCCCTGGAAGCCCGCCATCCACATGGCGAAACCACCGGCAAAGCCTTGGGCAAGGGCGGTTAGGAAAGAGCCTAATACCGCGGACTTGGCCACTTGCTCGACTTCATTGAGTACTGCATCTTCCTGGCTGCGTGACAGTGGCAGTACATGGCGGATAGTCTGAACTATCTTGTCATGGTCGCGGAGCAGGAAGAACAAGACAAACAGCATCAGCATAAAGTTGATCAGGAAATTGGTGGCATCACCTAGTAAGCGGGCGCTGACATTGAGCAATTGGGCGCCAAACTTTGATGAGGCTGCTGCTATTTTCTGGACCATTACCTGGGTATCGACCGGCTCGAACGGTGAGTATTTTTCAACAAGGGTAAGTAACTTGACCACATAGGGATGGGCCAAGACTTCCTGAACGCCACCGGAGGTCAGCCACGTATAGCTTTCCTTGGAAAAGGTGGTGCCCTGATGGATGATTGAGCTGAATACCACCAGCATTGGGATCACGATGATAAAAGTCAGCAAGGTACAAGACAGTACCGATGACAGGTTGGGGGATCGAGGCATCACCCTGTCCAGCTTTTCATGCAGTGGGTAATAAAGCAGTGAAATAATAAAAGCCATCACGATAGGGCCGATATAGGGTTCTATCAATGTATAACTGGCGTAGGCGGCCATAGCCAACGCGGCGACAAGCATCCAGTGGCGCGATTCAATTTTGAATGGTTTGGGCACTGTATATCCCTTTTTGATTGTTTTAGTGGGGCTGTTGTTGTTGCAGTTTGGGTATTATGATTGCACCACATTGCCTGTATAGCAATCACATTGGTGATAATATCTGTCTGATTTTACAAGCGGGGAAGCGTGTTTATGGGGTGTTGTGATTGTGGCTGTGAGACCAAGAAAAAACGGCGGGCTCCATTCGCTGCTTGGGTGTTGCTGGCACTGATACTGCTAACATTATTCTTTTGGCAGTAGCCATTGTCGAGGAAGCAACAAGCCGCTCAGAAAGCGGCTTGTGTCTATGGTCGCTGGCAGTATTTATGCTTACTGTGAATTACGCAGCAGCTTCTTCTGCCAAGGTCTTGAAGGCATACTCAGCTGCACTTAGCGTAGCTTCAATTTCCTTGTCACCGTGGGCTAGGGAAGTGAAGCAGGCTTCGAATGCTGATGGGGCTAGGTAAACACCTTTTTCCAGCATCAGGTTAAAGAAACGTTTGAAACGCTCGACATCACATTTGGCTACATCGTCATAGCAGTTCACTGCGTCCTGATCGGTAAAGAAGAAACCGAACATCGCACCCACTTGATTGGTGTTCAGCGGGATACCGTATTTGTCAGCAAGTGCCTGGAAGCCTTCCGCTAGGCGCTGGGTGGTGTTGGCAAGCTGTTGTTCATGGCCTTCTTGAGTTAGAACGGTTAGGCAGGCGTGACCTGCAGCCATAGCAACAGGGTTACCAGACAGTGTACCCGCTTGGTAAACCGGGCCTGTCGGGGCGACATATTTCATCACTTCACGACGTCCGCCGAAAGCACCGACTGGCATACCGCCGCCGATGACTTTACCCAGCGTGGTTAGGTCCGGTTTGATGTTGTAGTAACCCTGGGCACCGCCGTGTGAAACACGGAAGCCCGTCATCACTTCATCAAGGATCAATAGCGCGCCAAACTCGTCACAGATCTCACGTAGGCCTTCAAGGAAACCCGGTACCGGTGGGATACAGTTCATGTTGCCAGCGACTGGTTCAACAATGATACAAGCGATTTGTTCTGGATTCTCGACAAAAGCTTCGCGTACTGAGTCTAGGTTGTTGAAGGTACAAGTCAGGGTGTGCTTGGCAAAATCAGCCGGTACACCTGGAGAGCTTGGCTGGCCCAGTGTCAGCGCACCAGAGCCTGCTTTTACCAATAGGCAGTCTGCGTGGCCGTGGTAGCAACCTTCGAACTTGATGATCTTATCGCGGTTGGTGAAGCCACGGGCCAGACGGATGGCGCTCATGGTTGCTTCGGTACCCGAGCTCACCATACGAACCATTTCCATAGATGGAACTAGTTGGGACACCATCTCTGCCATGGTGATTTCCATCTCGGTTGGCGCACCAAAGCTCAGGCCTTGCTGTGCTGCCTTGATCACCGCATCGCGGATCGCGACATGGTTATGACCAAGAATCATCGGACCCCATGAGCCAACATAGTCAATATAGGCTTTGCCATCGGCATCGAAGATATAGGCGCCGTCTGCGCGCTCGATAAATAGCGGGCTGCCGCCTACCCCTGCAAAGGCACGAACCGGTGAGTTAACGCCACCCGGGATGGTCTGTTGTGCTTTGGCAAATAAATCAGCTGACTTGCTCATTATGATGTCCTGTTATTGAAGGTTGTCCTATTTGAACTGTCGGCATTGTACCTAGGCTCTGTAGGGCTTTCAATTGGTGGCGCAGGAACTCTGATCTGGCGCAAGGCTGGTGGGGGGATAAAAGTGCTGTGCATCACTGCAAAGCTAGTTTCCAACATTGAATATGTAAAAAAAACAATCGGTCAGCTATGCTAGTTTGAGGCGCCTTCCCCATATTTTAGAGCGCCCCTTTCTAACGCTCCCCCGGCTCCGGGATGATTTCACGATTACGGCATTTTTGATGACAGAGAAAAACCAAGGTACTCCTGCGCCTGAAAGACTGCAACCTAGCGGGCTGGTACGGCGCTTTTTATCGCGTGACAAAACCCCTGTATCCGTCCTTTTCCTTTCTGCGCTGGTGGGGCTGGGGGCGGGCTTATTATCGACCTTGTTTGAAATTGCGGTGCACTGGGTGTCGGAGCAGCGCACAGAATGGCTGCGCCATGAGATCAGCGGTATGCTGCCGCTGTGGTTGTCAGCGTTTCTGATCAGCGCCCTACTGGCTTTGGTGGGCTATTTCCTTGTCCACCGGTTTGCGCCGGAGGCGGCAGGATCGGGGATCCCGGAGATCGAAGGGGCGATGGATGACATTCGGCCGGTACGCTGGTGGCGGGTATTACCGGTTAAGTTCATTGGTGGTCTGGGGGCGCTGGGTTCGGGTATGGTGCTGGGCCGGGAAGGGCCATCGGTACAGATGGGGGGGAACATAGGTCGGATGGTGTCAGACTTATTCCGACTTAAAGATAAAGAAGGCCGCCATGCACTATTGGCCTCGGGCGCCGCAGGCGGCCTGGCCGCGGCGTTCAATGCACCGTTGGCTGCCATTATGTTCGTGGTTGAGGAAATGCGGCCGCAATTTCGCTACAGTCTGATTTCGATTAAGTGTGTGATGATCTCGGCCATTGTGGCCAATATTGTGTTCCGCAGTATTTCTGGCCAGCAAGCTGTGATCACCATGCCGCAATACGATGCACCGTTGCTGCGTTCGCTGTGGTTGTTTTTGTTGCTCGGGATGGCCTTCGGCATTTTCGGTGTGACTTTCAATAAGCTAATCACCCTGAGCCAAGATATGTTTGCCCGTATCCATTGTAATGATCGTCGCCGCTATTTACTAACCGGTACCTTGCTCGGCGGAACATTCGGTTTACTGTTGCTTTATGTCCCGGAGTTGACCGGAGGAGGGATCAGCTTGATCCCCAGTGCGACAAATGGTGAGTACGGGATCAGTGTACTGTTGATTCTATTTCTGGCTCGAGTGGCAACCACGTTGCTGTGTTTTGGCTCTGGGGCGCCCGGTGGGATCTTCGCTCCGATGCTAGCTTTGGGCACCTTGTTTGGTACTTTCTTTGGCGCTATCGCCCAGCATTTATTTCCGGATCTCGGTCTTCAGCCGGGTATGTTTGCGATTGCCGGCATGGGCGCGTTGTTTGCCGCTACCGTCCGGGCCCCTATCACCGGGATTTTGTTGGTGATCGAAATGACCAATAACTACGATTTGATCTTGCCATTAATTATTACGACCCTTGGGGCAACGATGCTGGCACAGGTATTGGGTGGTCAACCCATTTACTCCCAACTTCTGCATCGGACTATAGAAAAGGAAAAAAAGGCTCAACGAGAGCAGTCTACGGTGGTCAATACTTGAACGAGATAGTCAGGTATTAGATAATGGCGGGCATAACCGAAAGTATTGAGAGGTTTTAAATGAGCGATGCTAATCTGCCGCTGAGTTTTTCCGATGTTGCAGCAAATAAAGTGAAAGCGCTTATTGCCGAGGAAGAAAACCCGGAGCTGAAGCTGCGTGTTTACATCACCGGCGGTGGTTGCAGTGGTTTCCAATACGGCTTCACATTTGACGAAAAAGTCAATGAAGGCGATACCACGATTGAAAATAGCGGAGTCACACTGGTTGTTGACCCGATGAGCCTGCAGTACCTGATCGGTGGCACGGTTGATTACACGGAAGGGCTGGAAGGTTCCCGTTTCTTCGTGAACAACCCGAACGCGACAACCACTTGTGGTTGCGGTGCATCGTTCAGCGTTTAATTGCGCTTGAAGCAGTAATGCTGCTTGAGTAATAGCTGAAAAATGGCGATTAGAAAGCCGCTCCTATTGGAGCGGTTTTTTTTATTGGGTAATGTGGATCTCAGCCACAACCGGTTAGGTGCGGTTGCCTAGCAGCGGACTGTTGTCGGCAATAAACTGGCTGAAGTGGTTCAGCTGCGCCATACGTTCTTTGGCAAATTTCTGGAATTGGGACTTTTCCTTGCCGCTCAGTGAGCGGGCCTGAGGCAGTTTTACCGTTCTCGGATTTTTGTGTACACCGTTGACCAAGAATTCATAATGCAGGTGGGCACCAGTCACGCGGCCGGTACTGCCCAAGGTACCGATGGTTTGTCCCTGCTTGACACGCTGGCCGGTTTTGACTTTACGTTTGGTCAGGTGCAGGTACTTGGTGATGTAGGTAGAGCTATGGCGGATGAATACATAGTTACCATTGAATTTGTTGTAGCTCGATTGCATCACCACCCCATCGCCTGCCGCCCAAATCGGGGTGCCGACCGGGGCGACGTAGTCAGTACCGCGGTGGGCGCGAACTTGCCCGGTTACCGGATGGAGACGATTAGGGTTGAAGTTCGAACTGACGTAACGGAAATTGATTGGCGAGCGTAGGAAGGCCTTGCGCATTGCCTGTCCTTTTTCGTTATAGTACTGACCGTCTTCGCTGCGAATCGCTGTGAATGTTTGACCTAGGTTGGTGAAGGTCGCAGCCAGAATGTTGCCCCGGCCAATTGGTTCACCTTCAACTAAGCGCTCTTCAAAGAGTACCGAGAAAGTATCACCGGAGCGTATGTCCAAGGCAAAGTCGATATCCCAGCCGAAGATCCCGGCAATTTCCATTATTTGGTTGGCGGTTAGCCCGGCTTTGTCGGCGGCATTCCAGAAGCTGGAAGTGATCACGGCCTGAGCAAAATTGATCTGTAGGTCGACGTCCTTGCTCTCTTTATTCGAGTAGAAGGTGTCAGCGGTGCGGGTGATCACCAAGCTATCGGTCGCACTTTTCGGCTGGATCAGCTGAACGAGCTGGTTGTCTTCGTCAAAACCGAAACGCAGTTTGTCGCCCGGACGTAGGGTCGTTAAGCTCTTTGTGCCCTCGTCGGCATTGACCAAGTGGTAAAGTGTCGCTGGAGACAGGCCAACCTTATTAAATACCACCGCGAGGCTTTCGCCAGACTGCACTTCGTGCTCTTTCCATCTCAGTGCCGGGATAGCTGGCTTTTCGTCGCTCGCCATAGGTCGCAGCTGATTAGTATCGAGGGAGATCTCGAGCGGGTAGAGTTTACCTATTTCGAATTTTCGCTCGGGGTGGCCGCTGCTTTCTGAACTCGGCCATAATAGTAACACCACGAGCAGCGCGCTGATCACGGTGATAAGAGTTTGGTGCATCTTTGGCAACTGGCGGAGTATCGGTACTTGCATGTGGTGTTTTTTTGCTATTTCGTAAAAAATAAGACAACCCTTAGTCTAACTGGTTTCAAATAACATCGCTATTCAAGTAAGATTGAGGATTATTACTTTTTTGCCAATTCTGTGGGAGCGAACAAGAATGGCCAGCATTGAACAAGCTTTAGCTGAGATTAAGCGTGGTGTGGATGAGTTGATTCCGGAAGAGGAGCTGATTGCCAAGCTGAAAGAGAACCGTCCTCTACGAATCAAACTGGGTGCCGATCCAACTGCACCGGATATTCACTTGGGTCACACCGTGATCCTGAATAAACTGCGCACGTTCCAGGAGCTAGGCCATGATGTCACGTTCCTGATCGGTGACTTCACCGGTATGGTAGGTGATCCAACAGGCAAAAATACTACCCGCCCACCGCTAACTCGCGAAGACGTTCTGCGTAACGCTGAAACTTACAAAGAGCAGGTATTCAAAATTTTGGATCCGGCCAAGACCAAGATTGAATTTAACTCGAGCTGGCTGTCTGAGCTAGGCGCGGAAGGTATGATCCGTCTGGCTGCAAACCAAACTGTTGCCCGTATGCTTGAGCGTGATGACTTCAAAAAGCGCTACAACGAAGGCCGTCCTATTGCGATTCACGAGTTCATGTACCCATTGCTTCAGGGCTATGACTCCGTCGCGATGGAGACCGATGTTGAGCTGGGTGGTACTGATCAGAAGTTCAACCTGCTGATGGGTCGTGAGCTGCAGAAAGCCAATGGCCAAAAGCCGCAAGTTGTTCTGACCATGCCACTATTGGTGGGTCTGGATGGCGTTAAAAAGATGTCCAAGTCAGCACATAACTACATTGGTGTGACGGATGTACCTAGCGAGATGTTCGGTAAAATCATGTCGATTTCTGATGATCTGATGTGGAACTATTTCGAATGTCTGTCTTTCCGCCCGCTGGCAGAAATTGACCAGTTCCAAGCGGATATTGCTAGTGGCAAGAACCCACGTGATGTGAAGATCTTGCTGGCGAAAGAAATCATTGCCCGCTTCCACAGCGAAGCTGATGCTGATGCTGCCGAGCAAGAGTTCATCAACCGTTTCCAGAAAGGTGCGATGCCAGAGGAAATGCCAGAGTTCGAATTCGAAGCTGGTATTGCAATTGGTAACCTGTTGAAAGATGCGGGCTTGGTTAACTCCACGTCTGATGCGATGCGTATGATCCGTCAGGGTGCAGCGAAAATCGATGGCGACAAGGTTGAAGATACCAAGCTGGTTCCAGCGGCTGGTACTGCGGTTTACCAGGTTGGTAAGCGTAAGTTTGCCCGTGTAACCCTGAAGTAATCAAGGTCTACACGAACCCATATTAAAAAGGCGCCTCAGGCGCCTTTTTTGATCAAACTGCCAATAGCCAATAGCCAATAGCCAATAGCCAATAGCCAATAGCCTATATGCTATAGTCGTTACGCTGAGTGTCATCCTGGCTCAGGTATTCAATGAACTCCCACTCTATCCCATTGGGATCCCAAAAATAAATGCGCTTTCGCCAAGGGTGCGACGTCTCCATCTCATTTTCTTTATACCCGGCGGCCAGTAAGCGTGCTTTGACACTTTCGATATCATCAGTCACCAAACCAATATGATTAATGCCACTGTCTCGGTACGGTGTGCGATCGACTGACTCTCGTTCGACAACTTCCTGCAGGGCAAGGTAGCTTAGTTCGGTACCGATATGGCACCAGCGGTAGAGATCGCCTTGGCCGCAATGGCGGATGGCGAATGACGGTAGGGCGGTTTGGATAAATTCGACAGTGCGGTCTATATTACCGACGGTAATATTGGCATGTTCTACATAGGGGAGCATAGGCACCTCGGCTTTTCGTTAAATAAGGCCTTTGTTAAATAAGGCCTTTGTTAAATAAGGCCTTTGTTAAATAAAGTTTTTTGCTTATTTAAATGTAGCTCGCCCTCTGGGTAAGTAAAGTTATTTTCTTACTTAATGGTTTGATTCATTGTGATCAGGCAAAAAAAACCGCCAGAGTGACGGTTTTTGTGAAATTGCATAAGCTATTTAACTTGATGTTTCTATTTATATCAATGCCTTATGGCGAAGGTTGGCAGTGAAAGGTGCCAGCGTATCGCTGCCAGGCGGATCGTCAGCGTGGTGATAATGCCTGCTAGGGTTGCAACCGCACTGTCGACATTTGCTGACAGGGACACAGTGTGGATAATCCCGCCGAGGATACAGGCAGTGGCATACACCTCGGTTCGCAATACCATTGGGATCTCCCTGGCCAGTACATCGCGGATCACCCCGCCGCCACAACCAGTCATGACGCCCATGATCACCGCGACCATCGGTGTCGCACCGAAGCGCAGTGCCTTCTCGACACCAATCGCTACAAATACCGCAAGGCCGATGGCATCGGATACTGGCAATATCCACCACGGCATCTGTCGTGGACGGCGAATTGCCAGCATGCTGATCAAGCAGGTAATGAAAATCACCCAGAGGTAGTTGGTATCGGTGATCCAGAAAACAGGCGTGGCCCCCAGAGCCATATCGCGGATAGTCCCCCCGCCGATTGCGGTGACGCTGGCCAGCACCACGACCCCGAACGGGTCCATCCGGAGTCTGCCTGCCAGTAATACGCCCGAGGCGGCAAATACGGCCGTTCCGAACATATCGAGAACATAAATGAGCATCATGATACCTGCTGAGTCAGAGAATATAGGGTGATCGCGCAGATTGTACGACGAATAAACTGGCTGACAACTCGCTGATACCGCTTTGTGAGGTGACTCACATTGATTGTTGATAGCGTGTTACAAGCGGCTCTGTCGTACCTGATCTAGGTACTGGCAGATCTCCTCGGCAGCCATAATTGTCCGGGGAGTTGGCCGGTTCAGCCAGTCTGATGTAACCGTAAAAATGTGCTGTTTTTCAACGGCGGGTAACTGTTGGCGCCAATTGTCCCATACTGAAGGATCGGCTGCGGCATGCGAGGTGCCGAAGATTACCTCCGGCTGGCGGACAATGACCTGCTCGGTTGAGATCTGCGGATAGGCTGCGGCACTGTTGGCAAAGATGTTTGACCCGCCACAGACGGCAAATACTTGGCTTGGCCAGTTGTCACCCGCTATGGTGATCATCGGGTTGTTGCTGAGCTGGTAGAAATAGCTGACTGTGTTTTTTTTCTGATACGCTAAACGCAGAGTGTTTAGCCGTTGGCGGAAGTCATTGGCATTGAGCTGGGCCTGCTTGGGTGAATCGGCATATTGCCCCAACTGTTCTAGGGTGCTGGCAATATCTTCTAGTGACTTGGGGTCGGAATAGAATACTTTGAAGCCCAGCTGTTCCAGCCTGGTCATTTCGCGGGTAGGGTTTCCCCCTTTCCAGGCCAAGATCAGATCCGGCTGCAGGGTGACGATCCGCTCCATTTTGATACCGCGATAGTTGGCCACTCGTTCGAGGGACCTGGCGGCTTCCGGATAGTCACTGTAGTCGCTGGCAGCGATGAGCTTATCACCCAGCCCCGCAGCATAGGCCATCTCGGTCGTGTGTGGCGACAGGCTGATGATGGTTTTTACGGGCTGGGCCGCTGTGAGGAAGGCCGGAATTAACAGTAGACAGAAAACAGCTAATCGCACTTAAACAGCTCCTTGTAGCATTAGCAATAGCAGGCTTTGGACGGAAATCCAGATCCATAGTCGCTGGTTAGCGAGGCGATCAATTTGACTCAGGTGCAATGCTGCTGGGGCTATTTTGCCACCCAGTTTGGGCCGCTCCATTTTTATCTGATCATAAATAACCGGGCCACCCAGTGACAGCGACAGTTTGTGGCCAGTCGCCGCTAATAGCCAGCCTGGGCCGGGAAGTTGCCAGCTTTCCCCCTGTTGTCTGAGCCCCCGCAATGCCACTCTCCCGTTGTGGCCAATCATCAGAAATAGCGCAAATAGGCGAAGTGGAACAATATCCAGTATGGCAAGGGCTGTGGTAGCCGGTTGGCCAAAATGGCGGAACTGCTGCCTGCTGGGGGACCAGCAGCGGCTTAGTTCGACGGCTAAGCGATACAAGATAGCCCCGATCCCGCCTGCCAGGGCGTACCAGAACAAGACGCCAATGACCAAGCGCCCGTATCCTACCAACAAGGTTTCGGCGCCGGCTTTACCCAGCCCTAGCAATGACAGGTTGCCGGTATAGCGGTTTAATTTGGAGTCAAGCAGCGCCCGGCATTGCAGCTTGTCCTCTCGGCTATAGGCGTGGACAAACTGTTTGCTGAACTTATGCATATTGCGCCAGTCCAGAGCAACCCACAGCAATAATAAGTGGAAAGTGACATCTATCCAGACCAACTGGTAAAGGCAAATAAGGACAATCAACACGGTCAGCCATAGCAGCGACCAAGAGAGCAGGCCAGACAAGCGCTTTTGTTGCGGGGCATCACTAGGTTTATTGACTTTGCTGGCAAGAGTTAAAGCAAGCTGGCGCCAGATTTGCAATGGGCTGAGCTGTGAGGGAATCGGAAAGAGCCATTGCAATGCCAGTGCACCCCACAAAGCGAGTAGGGTGCTGTTACCGGCGATAAGTGCAATGGCGTCGGTCATCTTACTGGTTCAGTAGGTCAACCATCTTGGCAACCATTACCGATGAGCTTTGTGCTGCTACCGGTAGGAACTCTTCAAAGCTCATTGGCGATTCTTTGTCGGCGACATCAGAAATTGCACGAACAACCACGAACGGCACGTTGAACTGGTGACAAGCCTGGGCAATCGCCGCCGCTTCCATCTCAACAGCGATAACTGTAGGGAAGTTGTCACGGATGAAGGCTTGTTTTTCTGCTGAGCAGACGAAGGCATCGCCAGTGCAGATCAGGCCACGTACTGCGTGGATATCGCCCATGGTTGCCAGTGCTTGCTCGGCCACGTCCATCAACTTGGTATCAGATACGAAAGCGGCTGGTTGTTGTGCCATTTGACCGATTTCGTAACCGAATGCCGTGACGTCGGCATCGTGGTAACGGACTTCTGTCGAGATCACTACATCACCGACGTTCAAGCTGCTGTCGAAACCACCGGCAGAGCCTGTGTTTAGCACGACATCTGGCTGGAAGATCTCTAGCAGTACAGCGCTACCCACAGCGGCAGCAACTTTACCGATGCCAGATTGAAGCAGAACCACATCATGTCCATTGAGTGTACCGGTGTAAAAAGTACAGCCTGCCTTGTGGTGAGTGTTGCAGTTAGCCAGTTGATCTTTAAGGATGGCAACTTCTTGCTCCATCGCGCCGATAATGCCGATTTTCATCAATACAGTCTCTTATTTGGTAACAAGCCCCCATTGAGGGGGCGTGGGAGTGGCTCAATTGTAACATGGTGGACAGCCACAATGCCAAGCTGCCAACCCGGTTAGTTACACATTGAGGTAGTCAAGGATCCCATCTGCGGCGCGGCGTCCTTCGTCAATGGCGGTTACCACCAAATCCGAGCCACGGACAGCATCACCGCCGGCAAAAATCTTCGGGTTGGTGGTTTGGAAGGCATAACTCCCGTTTTCAGGTGCTTGGATCCGGCCCCACTGATCGAGATCAACCCCGAACTCGGATAGCCAGGGCATGGCGTGGGGTTGGAAGCCGAAGGCCATGATAACCGCATCGGCGGGTAGGGTATGCTCACTGTCCGGCACGGGCTCTGGACGGCGGCGGCCTGCGTCATCGGGGTCACCGAGAGCCGTCTTGACCATCTTGACGCCGCAGATATGGCCATTGCTATCGATTTCCAAACCGGTCGGCTGCAGGTTGAACTGGAATTTCACGCCTTCCTCGCGGGCGTTTTTTACCTCACGTTTTGAGCCAGGCATATTGGCTTCATCGCGACGGTAAGCGCAGATAACCTTGTTGGCTCCCTGGCGTACCGAGGTCCGGACGCAGTCCATGGCGGTATCTCCCCCTCCGAGGACCACCACGTTTTTACCTGCCATATCAATAAACGGTTGTTCGCCCTCAAGCCCCATTACCCGGTAGGTGTTGGACACCAAGAACGGCAGCGCATCGAAGACACCTGGCGCCTCTTCGTTGTCCAGGCCTGCTCGCATGTTTTGGTAGGTCCCGACACCGAGGAATACGGCATCATACTCAGCAATCAAATCGGCTAGCTCGATATCTTTACCAACGTCGGTATTGAGGCGGAACTCGACCCCCATGTCGGAGAATACCTTCCGGCGGTTGATCATCACCTTTTTTTCCAGCTTGAACGACGGGATGCCGAAGGTCAGCAGTCCGCCAATTTCCGGATAGCGGTCGAATACCACGGGTTTGACCCCGTTGCGTACCAAGATATCAGCACAGGACAGGCCTGCAGGGCCAGCCCCTATGATCGCTACCTTCTTGTCGGTCCACTCGACATGGGACATGTCCGGCTTCCAGCCCATCTCGAATGCTTTGTCAGTGATATATTTCTCAACATTACCGATAGTGACGGCACCGAAGTCATCATTCAGGGTGCAAGATCCTTCACACAGTCGGTCCTGCGGGCAGACCCGGCCACAGACTTCGGGCAAGGTGTTGGTCTGGTGCGCTAGCTCAACCGCTTCGATGATCCTGCCTTCATTGGCGAGCTTGAGCCACTGGGGGATATAGTTGTGAACTGGGCACTTCCATTCACAATACGGGTTACCGCAATCGAGGCAGCGGTCTGCTTGGGCGCTGGCCTGTTGCTGGGTGAAGGGCTCGTAGATCTCGACAAACTCAATCTTGCGCACTTTGAGTGGCTTCTTGGGTGGGTCGATACGCGCAACATCGATAAATTGGTATATGTTCTGGCTCATCGGACTCCCTCCCTATTGTGCTTGTACGCGCAGCTCGGCGGCTGAGCGACTTTGGTGGCCGAGCAAGGTGTTGACATCGGCAGCCTTTGGTTTCGCCAGATAGAAGCGCGGGATCCATTGGTCGAATTCGGCCAATATTTCCTGTGCCCGATCTGAGCCGGTTAATTCTAAGTGTTGGTCAATCAGTCCGCGAAGATGCTCCTGGTGTATCTTCAACTTGGCTAGCGGCAGGGCTTCGACCAGCTCAGGATTGACCCGTCCGGCAAAGTCGCCGTCTTCGTCCAGGATGTAGGCAAAGCCACCGGTCATCCCAGCCCCGAAGTTGACTCCGGTCTTGCCGAGAATCGCCACAATCCCCCCGGTCATGTATTCGCAGGCATTGTCTCCAGCGCCTTCGATAACGGCAATGGTGCCTGAGTTCCTGACCGCAAATCGCTCACCGGCTTTACCGGCGGCAAACAGCTTACCGCCCGTTGCGCCATACAGGCAGGTGTTGCCGATGATGGTCGCGTGGTTGGACTTGAATGCCGAGCCAATAGGCGGGCGAATCACGATTTTTCCGCCGGTCATCCCTTTACCGACATAGTCGTTGGCATCACCGGTGAGGAGCAAGTTAAGTCCGCCAGCATTCCAAACGCCGAATGACTGGCCAGCGGTGCCGGTCAGGTGGAGGTTGATTGGTGTTGAGGCCATGCCTTGATTACCCCAGCGCTTGGCAATTTCCCCCGACAATCTTGCCCCCACCGAGCGGTCGGTGTTGCGAATATCCTCGAAGATATCGGCACCGCTGCGCGCTTCGATCGCAGGCAGCGCCTGCTCGAATAGGGTGATATTGAGCGGTGCATTGTCGAATGGCGTGTTACTTTCGCTACAGTATAGCGTCTTGCCTTTCAATGGCTCTGAGGTTGCCAATACCGGGGTGAGATCCAACTTGCTCTGCTTGGCGGTATAGCCGTCGATGACCTCGAGCAGCTCGGTGCGGCCAATCAAGTCGGTCAGCTTTTCGACGCCCAGTTCGGCAAGGAGCTCTCGGACTTCTTGGCCCAGGCCTATGAAGTAGTTCATGACTTGCTCTGGCAAGCCTTTGAAAAACTCACGGCGCAGGGTTTCATCCTGCGTCGCAACCCCGGTGGCACAGTTGTTGAGGTGGCAGATCCGCAGGTATTTACACCCTAGCGCTACCATCGGCGCGGTACCAAAACCAAAGCTCTCAGCCCCGAGAATAGCCGCCTTAACCACATCCAGCCCGGTTTTCAGGCCACCATCCACCTGCAGGCGGATCTTGTGGCGCAGACCGTTGGCAACCAAGGCCTGTTGGGTTTCGGCAAGGCCCAACTCCCACGGGCTACCGGCATATTTGACTGAGGTCAGTGGGCTGGCACCGGTACCGCCATCGTAGCCGGAAATGGTAATAAGATCGGCGTAGGCCTTGGCGACCCCGGTGGCGATGGTACCGACTCCGGGCTCGGATACCAATTTGACCGAGACCATGGCGGTAGGGTTAACCTGCTTGAGATCGAAGATCAGCTGGGCCAGATCTTCAATTGAGTAAATATCATGGTGGGGCGGTGGCGAGATCAGGGTGACACCCGGCACCGCATAACGGAGCTTGGCTATTTCGGTGGTGACCTTGTGGCCCGGCAGCTGTCCGCCTTCACCGGGCTTGGCACCTTGTGCCACTTTGATCTGGATAACATCAGCATTGACTAGATAGTGTGGGGTGACGCCAAAGCGACCTGACGCCACCTGCTTGATACGGGAATTTCGCTCGCTGTTGAAGCGACGCGGATCCTCACCGCCTTCACCTGAATTGGAGCTGCCCCCCAAGCGGTTCATCGCAATGGCCAGCGCTTCGTGCGCTTCTGGACTCAGGGCGCCGATGGACATGGCAGCAGAGTCAAACCGCGGATAGAGCGCCGACGCTTCTTCGACCTTGTCGATAGCAATAGGGGCTTGGTCCGGTTTGAGTTTGAGTAAGTCGCGAATCGCGGCGACAGGCCGCTCGTTCACTTGCTTGGCAAAAGCTTGGTAGTCGTTATAGTCACCTGATTTGACAGCGTGTTGTAAGGTGCCGATAACATCCGGGTTGTAGGCATGGAATTCACCGCCGTGGACGTATTTCAGTAAACCACCATGTTCGATAGGCTTGCGTTTGAGCCATGCTCGGCGAGAAAGATTGAATAAATCTTGCTGGAAGTCGGCAAACCCTGCGCCCTGGATCCGGCTTGATACGCCGTGGAAACAGAGATCGACAATGTCATCATCAAGGCCTACTGCCTCGAATAGCATGGCGCAGCGGTAGGAAGCAATGGTCGAGATCCCCATTTTGGACATGATTTTGTACAAGCCCTTGTTGATACCATTGCGGAAGTTGAGCATCACGTCGCGATATGGCTTGGTAATAGCATTACTATCAACCAATTGGCCAAGGGTCTCATAGGCAAGGTATGGGTATACTGCGGTGGCCCCGAAGCCAAGCAACACGGCAAATTGGTGTGGGTCGCGCGCAGTAGCGGTTTCGACAACAATGTTGGTATCACAGCGCAGCTGTTGGGTGACCAGTCGATTTTGGACCGCTCCCACAACCATCGCGGCTGGAATGGGGAGCTTGCTGGCATTAATGCCGCGGTCTGACAGGACAATGAGTACCGTACCGCTGCGGACCAAGCGTTCAGCCTGATCGCAGATATCAATGATTGCCTGCTTGAGATCTTTCTCGTCGGGGTTGAAGTTGATGTCGATAATACTGTTGCGGTAGTGCTGGTTGTCGAGCTCCAGCAGTTGCACCAAGTCGGAATAGAGCAGTACTGGCGAGCCAAAGGAGACCCGGTAGGCGTGACTATCGGTTTCGCAGAACACATTAATTTCACGGCCGATACAGGTTGCCAGTGACATCACGTGCTTTTCTCTGAGCGGGTCAATCGGTGGGTTAGTGACCTGAGCAAACATCTGACGGAAGTAATCGGTGACAGCCCGTTCGCGTGACGACAATACTGCCATCGGCGCATCATCGCCCATTGAGCCAGTGGCCTCCTGCCCGTTTTCACCGATCACCCGTAAAACCTGATCAATTTCCTCACGGTTCATGGCAAATTGTTTTTGGCTGGTGCCGAGTTCGGTATCATCGAACGAGCGACTGCCGACTTGTTCGTCGCCTAGCTCTTCGAAAGGAACCAAACGTTTGACATGACTATCCATCCATTCTTTGTAAGGGTGGCGTCCCATCAGGTCGTTATCAATGTCGGCAGAATGCCAGATTTTACCGAACTTGGTGTCGATCACCAATAACTCACCGGGGCCTACCCGGCCTTTTTCGGCGACTTCATCGGGGGCGTAGTCCCAAATCCCGACCTCGGATGCGAGGGTGATCAACTTGTCCTTGGTGATGATGTATCTTGCCGGACGCAGGCCGTTACGGTCGAGATTACAGGCCGCATAGCGACCGTCGGACATCACGATACCGGCTGGACCATCCCATGGCTCCATGTGCATGGAGTTAAAGTCATAAAAAGCCCGTAATTCGGGATCCATGTCCGGGTGGTTCTGCCAAGCCGGCGGGACGAGCATCCGCATCGCGCGGAACAGATCCATGCCGCCGGACAGGAACAGCTCGAGCATGTTATCAAGGCTAGAGGAGTCCGAGCCGGTTTCGTTGACAAACGGAGCCGCGGTTTGCAGATCCGGCAGTAACGGCGAGGCGAATTTGTAGGCGCGTGCCCGGGCCCATTGGCGATTACCGGCAATGGTGTTGATCTCACCGTTGTGGGCCAGGTAGCGAAACGGCTGTGCCAACGGCCAGCGAGGCTGGGTGTTGGTTGAAAAACGCTGGTGGAACAGGCAAATCGATGACTCGAGCCGGATGTCTCCCAAATCCTGGTAGAAACGGGGCAGATCCGCTGGCATGCATAACCCTTTGTAAACCGTCACTTGGGTCGACAGGCTACAGATATAAAAGTCGGGGTCGGCGGTGATGCGTTTTTCGATCCGGCGCCGGGCAATGTAAAGCCGACGGTCGATATCGCGTGGCTTCCAGCCTGCAGGGGCATTGATGAACACCTGCTCGATATTGGGGAGAGTTTCGGTCGCGATTGGGCCCAGTACTTGTGAGTTGATGGGGACTTGCCGCCAGCCAGCCAGTGACAAGGTTTCCTTGGCGAGCTCTTCGCTGATAATGGTCCGGGCCTGTTCGGCAAGTACCGGATCCTGACTGAGGAACAGCATGCCGAGGGCGAATTCACGCGACAGTTTCCAACCTTTTTCATCGGCAACAATACGGTAAAAGCTTTCGGGCTTTTTCATCAGCAGCCCACAGCCATCACCGGTTTTGCCATCGGCGGCGATCCCGCCACGGTGGGTCATACGGTCAAGGGCGGAAATGGCGGTCCGGACAAGCTTGTGGCTGGTTTCTCCTTCGGTGTGGGCAATTAACCCAAAACCACAGTTATCTTTATCCAGCATGGGGTTATACAGTGTCATTGCAACTCTCCCTAGCATCTGCCTGAATAAGCAGGAATACTGCATTTTTTGACGGTCATCCTGACCATCGATGACAACCTTTGCGCGCACCACTGGTGGTTTCTTTTGATTATCGGGGCAGCAAAGGCACCTTTTGCTTCCAGCGACCTTTCAAGTTAACGGCTATTTACATAAAGGTCAAACTATAAACATTAAATTAACATTGTGAGCGGGCACCGATATTGCGGGGAAATTAGGGCGGGTTACAGTGAATAATTATGATAGAGGGATCTTCTCGGGAATAAAAAACCGGCCACTTGGGCCGGTTTGGATTACATTTTCTGAAAATAGTTCGCGTTCGCCCTAAGAGGCATCCGATAGCATCAAGGAATCAGCCCTGGCTTCAAGGTTGCTGTTACCCATTAGGTAGGTATCAATCTCTCGGGCTGACTCGCGGCCTTCGTTGATACAACGAACAACCAGTGACTGGCCTGTACGCATATCACCGGCAGCAAATACGCCTTTTTGGTTGGTCGCAAACCCTTGCGTTGCAACATTACCACTGTCATCGAGTTTGATATCCAGTTGGGCGAGGACACCGGTTGGTTCCGGGTGCAGGAAGCCCATTGCCAAGAACGCCAGATCACAAGGGATGATACGTTCAGAGCCGGCAACTTCTGTAAAGCCCGGACGCTCGCCCGGTTTTGCTTCTTCCCACTGGATATCGGCAATACGCAGTGCTTTCACGTTGCCAGCATCATCGCCGATGAACTCCTTGGTCAGGATATTCCAGTGACGATCACACCCTTCCTCATGGGAGGTAGAGGTTTTCATGATCATCGGGTAAGAAGGCCATGGCTGGTTGGCCGGTCGCTTCTCTGGCGGGATAGGCATAATTTCGACTTGGGTAATGCTTGCCGCCCTGTGACGGTTAGAGGTACCGACACAGTCAGATCCGGTATCCCCCCCCCCGATCACTACCACATGCTTGCCGTTGGCATGGATTTCATCGGCTTTCAGATCCATGTCGTTGGCTCGACGGTTGTTCTGAGCCAGAAACTCCATCGCAAAGTGCACGCCTTTGAGCTCACGGCCTGGAATAGGCAGGTTGCGTGGTACGGTTGAGCCACCGGTTAGCAGTATGACATCAAACTCCTGACGCAGTTGCTGGGCGTTAATGTCCACACCGATATGGGCGTTGACTTCAAATTTGATCCCGGCATCCGCCATCAGGCCAATTTTGCGATCAATGATGTCCATGCCCAGCTTGAAATCAGGAATGCCGAAGCGCAGTAGGCCGCCGACTTTTTCATCACGTTCGAAGACAGTGACGCAGTGGCCAGCGCTGTTAAGCTGTTCCGCCGCGGCAAGGCCGGCAGGGCCAGAGCCGATAATCGCAACGGTTTTTCCGGTACGAGAGCGTGGTGTCTTGGGTTTGGCGTATCCTTCGCGGTACGCCGTTTCGACAATAGTCTTCTCGATATTACAAATTGTGATTGGGTCTTGGTTGATACCCAGTACACAGCCACTTTCACAAGGGGCTGGGCACACACGGCCAGTAAATTCCGGGAAGTTATTGGTCGAACTCAAGATATTCCACGCTTCCTCCCAGCTGTCGCGGTAAACCGCGTCATTGAACTCCGGGATGATGTTACCGATCGGGCAGGAGTTGTGGCAAAACGGAACGCCACAATCCATACAGCGTGAAGCCTGCGTATTGATCTTGTCGCCGAACTCCTCGTTGAGAACAAACTCCTTGTTGTCCTCTATGCGGACGCTCGGATCCAGCTTCTTTGGCAGCTCGCGGCCAAACTCTAAAAATCCTGTAGGCTTACCCATTGACGGCCTCCAACTCTTCCTTGTTTAGTGCTTCTTCCTTGCGCTTCTGTAGCACTGCCTTGTAGTCCCTCGGCATGACTTTCACCATCTTCTCGAGATTGGCCTCGAAGTTAGACAGGAAGGTTTCTGCCACAGTACTACCGGTTAGTTCAGCGTGCTTGGTGAGCATGTCGAACAATAGCTCTTTGTCTTCTTGCTCAAGCGGGTCGAGATCAACCAGCTCTGGGTTGAGCTTGGTGTCGAAGTCTTCGAACTGATCCCAAACATACGCTACACCGCCACTCATACCGGCTGCGAAGTTACGGCCTGTTTGGCCAAGAATAACGGCCACACCGCCAGTCATGTATTCACAACCATGGTCACCCACGCCTTCAACGACAACTTTGGCACCGGAGTTACGAACACAGAAGCGCTCGCCAGCCATTCCGCGGATGTAAGACTCGCCCGAGGTCGCGCCGTAGAAACAGACGTTACCCACCACGATGTTATCTTCCGGGATGATGTCAGACTTGGCATCAGGATAAAGTACCAGCGTACCGCCCGACAGGCCCTTGCCCCAGTAGTCGTTGGCATCGCCTTCGACCTCGAACTTGACGTTTTTAGCCAAGAAGGCACCGAAGCTCTGGCCAGCTGAACCGGTGAACTTGACGTTCATCGGCTGCGGTAGGCCTTTATCCTTGTAAATCTTGGAGATCTCGTTCGACAGCATGGTACCGGCACTGCGGTCGGTATTAATGATGTCAAACTCGGCATCCACTTGCTTGCCTTCATACAGGGCAGGCGTTGCCGCTTCAATCAGCTTACGGTCGAGTACGGCTTCCAGGTTGTGATTCTGCTCACGCTGGTTGTATACGCCGTCTTCGTTACGGGCTGGTTCGACAAACAGTACCGGACTCAGGTCTAGGTTCTGGTACTTCCAGTGGCCGATGTTTTCACGGATCTTCAACTTGTTTGACTGGCCCACCATCTCCTCGATAGTCCGGAAGCCAAGCTCTGCCATGATTTCACGCAGACCTTGTGCCATGTACTGGAAGAAGGTGACGACATCTTCAACGCGGCCGTCGAAGCGCTCGCGTAGAGTTTTGTTCTGGGTTGCGATACCGACCGGACAAGTATTCTTGTGACACTTACGCATCATGATACAACCTTCAACCACGAGGGCAGCGGTTGCGACACCCCATTCCTCGGCACCCAGCAGAGTAGCGACGGCAAGGTCACGCGGTGTCTTCATTTGGCCATCGGTTTGGACCACGATACGGTTACGCAGGCCGTTTTTCAGTAGGGTCTGGTGGGTTTCGGCCAAGCCAAGCTCCCACGGTAGACCTGTATGGCGAATTGATGACATTGGTGATGCACCGGTACCGCCATCGAAGCCAGCAATTAGCACGACATCTGCTTTCGCTTTGGCAACACCTGAGGCAATCGTACCGACACCGGCTTCCGATACCAGTTTGACGTTGACTCGGCCGGCACGGTTGGCGTTTTTCAGATCATAGATCAGCTGCGCCAAATCCTCGATAGAGTAGATATCGTGGTGTGGCGGAGGTGAAATCAAACCGACGCCCGGTGTTGAGTGACGGGTTGCCCCGATCCAGTCATCCACCTTGTCGCCTGGTAACTGACCGCCTTCACCCGGCTTGGCACCCTGTGCCATCTTGATCTGAATTTCGTCAGAGTTGGTCAGGTAGTAAGAGGTCACACCGAAGCGGCCAGACGCCACCTGCTTGATGGCTGAACGCTCCCAGTCACCGTTGTCTTTTTTCTCGAAGCGAGCAGGATCTTCACCGCCTTCGCCCGAGTTAGACTTGGCACCGATACGGTTCATTGCCACTGCAAGGGTCGAGTGCGCTTCGTAAGATATTGAGCCAAAGCTCATGGCTCCGGTCGCAAAACGCTTGAGGATGCTCTCGATTGGCTCGACGTCTTCCAGTGGAATAGAGCCGGCTGGATTCTTGATAAATTCAAGTTGGCTACGCAACGTGGCTGCATCGTCGCCCTGGGCGTCGACGGCATTGGCGTATTCTTTGAACTGGGCAAAGTCCTTGTTACGGGTTGATTGCTGCAGCAAAGAGATGGTTTCTGGGTTGAACAGGTGTTTTTCACCACGCTGTTTCCACTGATAGACACCACCGACATCCAGCATCTGGATTGGCACTTCGCGTGTTGGGTAGCCCAAACGGTGACGAATCAGGACTTCCTTGGCGATGTCATCGATGGTCAGGCCCTGGATACGGGAAACCGTACCGATGAAGTACTTATCGACAACTGATTTGCTGATACCCAGTGCTTCGAATATTTGTGCGCCGTGGTAGGACTGCAGGGTTGAGATCCCCATTTTGGAGAAGATCTTCAGCAGGCCACCATTCACCCCTTTGCGGTAATTGTTGAACAGCTCTTCGGTGGGGACTTCCGGATCAAGTTTACGCTTGCGCTGTAGGTCAACAATGGTTTCCGTCACGAGATACGGGTTCACGGCATTGGCGCCATAGCCGATCAGAGTGGCAAAGTGGTGAGTTTCACGAGCATCACCGGTTTCGACCACGATGTCACACTTGGCACGCAGGCCTTTACGGATCAGATGGTGGTGGACAGCGCCGACAGCCAGCATCGCAGGAATAGCGGCGTGGTTTGAGTTTACGGCACGGTCGGTCAGGATGATGACTGAGTAACCGTCAATCACTGCATCTTCCGAATACTGGCAGATACGCTTCAGCGCACGCTCCAGTTTGCCTTCCTCACCGCTGGCACGGAATACGATATCCAGCGTCTTGGCCTGCAAGTACTCGTTATCGATAGCACGGAGCTTTTCAAGCTCGGCATTGCTCAGAACCGGCGATTCAATTTCAACCTTTTGGCAGTGCTCTGGTGTCTCGGTCAGCAGGTTGTGATCTTTACCCAGGTAGGTGTTGAGTGACATCACCATGCGCTCGCGGATCGGGTCGATCGGCGGGTTGGTGACCTGGGCAAACAACTGCTTGAAGTAGTTCGACAGGTGCTGTGATTGGTGTGATAGCACGGCCAGCGGCCAGTCGGCACCCATGGCGCTGAGTGGCTCGTAGCCAGTTTTTGCCAGCGGCACGATGATTTCGTTGACTTCCTCCGAGCTCATCCCGAAGGCTTGCTGGTGGTGCAGCAGGCGCTCAGGTGTTGGCTGGTGGTGCATATTGTCCGCTTCCGGCAGGCTTTTCAGCGTCAGCAGGTTGTCTTTGACCCACTGTTCATAAGGTTGAGCAGAAGCAATGGTGTCTTTGACCTCTTCGTCAGAGATAATACGACCTTGTTCTAGGTCGGCAACGAAGATACGGCCCGGCTGCAGGCGGCCGCGGAACTGCACATTCTCAGGCTCGATTTCAACCACGCCCGATTCTGATGCCATGACGAGGAAGTCATCTTTGGTCACGGTATAGCGCGATGGGCGCAGGCCATTACGGTCAAGGGTTGCACCAACCTGAACGCCGTCGGTGAAACAAACAGACGCCGGGCCATCCCAGGGCTCCATGACATTGGCATGGTACTGGTAGAAGGCACGGCGCTTCGGATCCATCTTTTTATTTTCTTGCCATGCTTCCGGGATCAACATCATCAGCGCATGTGGCAGGCTACGGCCAGACAGAACCAAGAGTTCCAGTGCCATATCGAAGTTGGATGAATCCGAGCTGCCTTCCTGACAGATTGGCAGCAGCATGTCGATTTCTTGCTGGCTAAATAGCTCTGACTCAAGAATCGCTTCACGGGCCTTCATCCAGTTTAGGTTACCGCGTACAGTGTTGATTTCACCGTTATGGGCGATGTAACGGAAAGGTTGGGCTAGACGCCACCTTGGAAAGGTATTGGTCGAAAAGCGGGAGTGTACCAGCGCCAGTGCGGTGACCATCGATGGGTTCTGTAGATCAAGGAAGTACTGCGGTACTTGCTCGGTCGTTAGCTGGCCCTTATAGACTAATGTCTTGTATGACAGGGAGTTGATATAGAAGTCATCACCGATGTTGGAGATGCTCTCAAGGCAGACTCGAACCGTGTAGTTACGCAATACGTAAAGCTTGCGCTCAAGTACCGCTGGCTCCATGCTGGCACCGCCAGTAATAAAGACATGTTCAAACTGGGGCTCGGTGCTTAGCGGATCTTCGCCAATCATTGAATTATCAACGGGCAGCACACGGTAACCAATCACTTCTAGGTCAAGTCGTTTGGCATTACGCTCCAGGATGTCACGGCATTGCTGACGTTTGTATTCATCTTTGGGAAATAGCACCACACCCACGCCGTATTGCTCGAATGCTGGCAGACGGATCCCTTGCTTGACGGTTTCTTCAAGCAGGAATTCATGGGGCTTTTGCAGCAATATACCGGCACCGTCACCACTGCACGGGTCACAGCCTTGACCGCCTCGGTGTTCCATCCGAGCTAGCATATCAAGGGCTTGGGTGACAATTTCGTGGGACTTACGGTTCTTTAGGTGGGCCACAAAGCCGATACCACAGGCATCGTGCTCCATTTCAGGCACATAAAGTCCCTGAGCATTCAGCTCTTGATCTGTCATAGATACTTCCTTCCAGTTTCAACAGGTACCAATCCTGGCACCTGAGTTATCCCTAATTTTGGTTATACATCCTTTTGGCCTAAGTGGACTCCTGTCCGGCCGTTGAGGATGGGTTTGCTGTGGGATGATGTAGTCAATCAATAGCAAACTTCATTCTGTAGCACTCATGCTCTGGTATGCAAAAGCGCTGCAGTTTTGAGGGGGAGCAACATAAACCACTAAATATTTGTAGAGTTTAGTTACTTTTGTTGTTCATAAATTGCACACAGCTGTAACTATCCTACAATTTTGATTGGTTAATTACCAACAAAAATTATCCATTGCCAGTAACATCTCAGCATCAGTATGAATTAATTGCTTAATTGGATGCGTATCTATTCGAAAATAGCTATCTATGTGCATAGCGAAACTTTGGATCTTGGTTTTTGTGTGGTTACTTGAATGAGTGCTAGACCAAAGTAGTACAAGGTGATGTTGTTGCTAATTTTCATTCTTTTTCTCAGCCTAAACGTGGTGAAAAAAACGCCTTTATTGTTCTCGCACAACTTTTGACAAAACCAATGGTGCTAACCTGTGCCGCTTTTTTCGACCCCTTAAATGACTAGGTGACAAGATGCAGCTGCATGAGCTCGTGAACACATTAGGCCAAGACCTACAGCGTCGCTACGGAGAAAAGGTGCATAAACTGACCTTGCATGGTGGCTTCAGCTGCCCAAACCGTGACGGTACTATTGGCCGTGGCGGTTGCACCTTTTGCAATGTCGCCTCTTTTGCTGATGAGCAGGCTCAGCACAAACCGATCACCGAGCAGTTGTCTCAACGTGCAGGCGAAGTTGACCGTGCCAAGCGTTACCTCGCCTATTTCCAGGCCTATACCAGCACCTACGCAGAGGTGCAGACATTAAAAGCCATGTATGAAGAAGCCTTGGAAGCTGCTGACATTGTTGGATTGTGTGTCGGTACCCGACCTGACTGTGTGCCTGATGAAGTGCTTAAGCTACTGGCGGGTTACCGTGAACAAGGTTATGAGATCTGGCTAGAGTTGGGCTTGCAGACCGCCAACGACAAAACCCTCAAGCGGATTAACCGAGGCCATGACTTTGCGTGCTACGAGGCCATTACCAAGCGGGCGCGGGCATTGGGGCTGAAAGTCTGTGCCCATCTGATTGTCGGTTTGCCGGGGGATACCCGTGAGGATAACCTCGATACTGTTCGTAAGGTGGTTGATGCCGGTGTGGATGGTATCAAGCTGCACCCACTGCATATTGTTGAGGGGAGCATTATGGGACTGTCGTGGAAAGCCGGTCGACTGGCCGAACTGAGCCTTGAGGATTACACCGAAATCTCGGCAGAAATGATCCGCCTGACCCCGCCTGAGGTGGTTTACCACCGGGTCTCAGCCAGCGCCCGTAAGCCAACGTTACTTGCCCCCGAGTGGTGTGAAAACCGTTGGTTGGCGATGACAGAGATCGGCCGTAATTTGGATCAGCATGGTGGCCAGGGCACTGCGCTGGGTAAGCCATTTGAATATACGCCGCCGGTACGTCAAACAAGCTAAAACATGGGGCCAGACGGCAGGGCTGTCATAGCGGTTGCAGCAGTAAGTGTGTTAGATTACGAGTAAAATGATGTTAACTACGAAAATCAATGCATACTTCCTGTCAGGAACGCTCTGTTAGTCCTTTGTCGCTTACAATGTTAACCCTACTGGCCCGCTGCGGGGGATGCCAGCTGTGGGGATTTATCGGCCGCTTGGCGCCCACGGGCTTGGCGGTTTTTGCGCCAACCTCTTATGCTTCATCCTCTTCCCATTGGTTTCAGGCCGATAACTCGGCTTTGCTTTTTTCGTTGTTGATCCTCGTACTGGCTATCGGTGGTGGCTTGCTGGCCTTGCTGCTGCATCACCTTGAAGCTGGCTCTTTCCGCCGTTTACACGGTCAACTGACCCTCATGCCCATTGCCGTTGCTGTAGTCCGTAAGAAAGACGGCCACTTGGTTTATGGCAACAAGCCCTGTCGCCAGTTACTCGGGGTCCGTAAGCTCAACGATCGTTACCTCTACCCTGATGGCCTCTGTGATCAGATGGTGTGTGACCGCCTTCGCCCCTTTGCCGGCCTGAAAAGCTTCAAGGAAGTGAATGAGGCTAGGTTTCAGTGCAACGACACGTTGATCCCTTTGTTGATATCAGGCCTGTCGATCCGTTGCCAGTGGCAGTCTTGTTGGCTGCTGTTTATCGATTCGTCCCGTTCCAATCATGGTGAAAAAGTGAAGATGGAAAATGAGCAGCGGATCTTCCATCAGGTTCTTAACTCTTTGTCCGAGCTGGTGTATTTCAAAGATAAATCGGGTGTTCTTATCGGTACCAATAAGGCGTTTGACCGCTTTTGGCGCGGGCGTGTAGATGAAGGGATTGCCGAAGAGTTAGGGATCGGCTCGCTCAGTAACAGCGCTTTCCACACCTGGACCACTGCGCCGGATGGCTCGAGTCGACTGTTGGAGACCAATTGTAATTTATTACTAGGCGATAGTGGGGAGGCCATTGGTACTCTCAGTATTAGCCACGATGTGACTGACTGGCATGAGATGCAGGAAGTGCTGAAAAGTGAGATTGAAAAACGGGAAGTGACGGAGCAGGAGTTGGCCCAGCGCAATACGCTGCTCGATACCATCCTCAGTGCCAGCCGGGATCCTATCGCCTTATATAATGAACACGGTGTATATGTCGGCTGTAATGAGCCGTTTGCCCGCTCGCTCGGCTACACTCAGCAATCCCTGCTAGGGAAATCTTCTGCTGATGTACTGGAGCCCGATAAGCTGGCACTTTTCCGCCAGACAGATCAGCAGGTGATCCAGCAGGGGATCAGTGTTAAAACGGATGATTACGTTATTCTCGAGGACGGAACGCCAATTTGGTACGAGGTGCTCAAATCACCTTACCGGGATCCAACTGATGGTACCACCGGTGTGCTGATGATGGCGCGGGACGTGACTGAGCGCAAAATGGCCGAGCAGCAACTGGCTGATGCCATTATGGAACTGCAGGAACTCAGCTTTATCGATAGCTTGACCAAAGTCGCCAACCGCCGTAGTTTCGATGAGCAGCTGCGAAAAATGTGGTATAGCCATATCCGCGAAAAGAACCCGCTGACCTTGATCCTGTGTGACATTGACTACTTTAAGGCCTTTAACGATAACTACGGTCATCAGCAAGGGGACTTTGCTCTTCGTGAAGTGGCCAAGGTACTGCGCAGTGTGGTCAAACGCGAGACCGATGAGGTCGCCCGTTACGGCGGCGAGGAGTTTGCGTTTCTGTTGCCCAACACCAGCTTGGATGGCGGTGAGGTTGTCGCGACGGCAATCCATCAGGCTCTGGCCGAAAAGGGGCTGACCCATCGCTATTCTGATATTGCAACTACGCTGACGGTGAGTCTGGGCGTGGCGACGCTGATCCCTCAACCTAGCCAGGATTATGGAGAGCTGGTGGAACTGGCTGATGTGGCGTTATATAAAGCCAAAGCAGCAGGGCGGAACTGTACCATGACGATGTCTGAGAAAGAGGCTGGCTAGCCCATAGCGGCTCTTGGTATCACCGAGCAATCAAAGTGTGAAGGACGGCAGGCGAATGGGAAATGCCTGCTTGGGTTCTCGGTCGCTCGCCCCTATGATGGGACAGCGGCAGTGATTAGGAAGCAATAATGAAACAAATCAAAGTACTGGCACAATATTACGTTGATCTGCTAGTCAAACTCGGACTGGTAAGGTTTAGTTTGTTACTGGCATTGGCCCTCGTCGCCCTTGCCGTTGTGGTGCAAATAGGCGTCACCTTGGTGTTGCAGGGGGAAGTGCTAGATATTGATATTGTCCGCTCTGTCTTCTTCGGCTTGCTGATCACTCCTTGGGCTGTTTATTTTCTCTCGGTGGTGGTGGATCAGCTCGAAGAGTCCCGTCAGCGTTTGTCAAAGCTGGTCACCAAGCTTGAAGTAATGCGCTCACGAGATATGCAGCTCAATAAGCAGCTGCAGGATAATATTAGCAAGTTGAGTCAAGAAATCGAAGAGCGGGAAAAAGCCGAAGAGGCCCGCCAGGAAGCGATACGGGATCTGGAAAACGAGGTCTACCAACGCGAAAATGCTCAGCTAGAGCTGGCTGAACAAAGCGCCTTGCTCAAGTCTTTTCTCGACGCCTCGCCGGATCTGATCTATCACCGCAATGAAAAGGGCCAGTTCTCAGGTTGTAACCGGGCGATGGAAGAGCTGACCAACCGGACCGAGAAGCAACTGGTTGGCCTTACCCCTAGAGATGTATACAGCGAAGAGATCGCCCGTAAAATTACTGAGACCGATCAGCAAGTATTTCAGAATAATGTCCCACTGACCTATGAGCAGTGGTTGGAGTATCCTGATGGTCGCAAGGCTATATTTGAACTGCGCAAGGTGCCTTTCTATAGCCGTGATGGACGTCGCTTGGGCTTGATGGGTTTTGGCCGTGACATTACCGAGCGAAAGCAATACCAAGATGCCCAGGAAAAAGCGAGTCGAGACAAGACTGCATTCATTTCGACCATCAGCCACGAATTACGCACGCCACTTAATGGCATTGTTGGCCTGAGCCGGATGTTGCTGGAGACCAAGCTCGACCAAGAGCAGAGTGACTACATGCGCACTATTCATGTCAGCGCGATCACTTTGGGGCACATCTTTAATGATATCATTGACATGGATAAATCAGACCGCCGTCGCCTTGAGTTGATGCCCAAGCCTCTGGACTTTCATGACTTTGTCGCCGAGATGGAGAATATCTCGGCCTTGATGGCGAGCCAGAAAGGCTTGCGCTTTGATTTAGAAAGGCTGTCAGAATTGCCGGAGTGCATTGAAGTTGATGGTACCCGGTTGCGCCAGGTGCTGTGGAATCTGATCAGCAATGCGACCAAGTTCACCAAGGATGGCGGTGTGGTGATGTCGGTCAGTAGTGAAGTGGATGATCAGCAAGCTCATATTACCTTCGAGGTTGAAGATAGTGGGATAGGGATCCCGGCGACAGAGCTCGACAAAATTTTTGCCATGTATTACCAGGTGAAGGATGAGGACGATAATCTGCATGCGGTCGGTACCGGAATAGGATTGTCGGTTTCGCGTCAGTTGGTACAGATGATGGGCGGCGATATTACGGTCAGCTCGGAAGTCGGTGAGGGCAGTACGTTTACCGTGACGATTACCGTCCCACTGGTAGAGCTGGCGGTGGAAGAGGAAGCCTTGCCAGTCACCCCGCAGATCAGCCTTAATATCTTTATGGTTGAGGATATCGAGCTCAACATTACCGTTGCCAAGGCGTTGCTGGAAAGCTTGGGTCACGAAGTGACGGTAGCGATGCGTGGTGATGAGGCGCTATCGATGTTTGATCCTGAAGCCTATGATTTGGTGCTGCTTGATATTCAGCTGCCGGATATGACAGGCTTTGATGTGGCAGCCAAACTGCGCGAGCGGTTTGATTATCTACCAGCACTGGTGGCACTGACCGCTAATGTGATTAAAGATAAGAGTGAATATTTGGCCAAAGGTATGGATGATGCACTTAGCAAGCCGCTGAGCGTCAAGGCTATTACGGAAGTGATCCAGCGTTTGGTACTGACTTGCCCATTGGATGAGGAAGAAGGAGAAGAGCTGGTGATAGAAAATAAAAACTCGCAGATAGTCAGCGATGAGATGGTCAACACCTTGCTGGATTTGGAAATGCTGACGTCCTATGTGGAAATTGTCGGTACTAAGCCGGTGTATGACAGCATCGCGATGTTTGAGGACAAGATGCCGGAATACATTGCGATCCTCGACTCGAACATGACAGCCAAGGATCAGGATGGCATCAAGTTTGAAGCGCACAAGATAAAAGGCGCGGCGGGCTCTATTGGCCTCAAGCATATCCAGCAGGTCGCCCAGAAGGCTCAGTCTCCTGAATTGCCAGCTTGGTGGGAGAATATCAATGATTGGGTCGATGAAATCAAAGATGGCTACCACAATGATCTTAAGGTGCTCAAAGACTGGCTAGCCCAGCAGGAGTAAGCATGATGCGAACTGATGCAAAAACATTGCTGTTAGCTGCGGGGATTCTTTTCGTTGCTGGATGCGGTGACATGACAAAAGACAAAGAGGCGGAAGGTCAGCAGCCAACTGCTGCCGAGGAACAAGCCGAGCAGGTAGAGCCTCAGATTGAGGATGTGCCGGCCACTTTACCAGCAGAAGTTGATATCTGGCAGTCACCGCAAGAGCTGGTGTTGTCGGATGCTACCGTCTATCTGGGCAGTGAATTGTGGCTCAATAGTATGCCGGTGATCGGTGACGACGGTAGTCAACCTGCCAATAAGTTGCATGCCTCCATTCGCTTGCTGACGCGTGATATGAAGCCACTACCTAAAGGGGTGGAAATACTGCAGGTGATGGTAGCGCAGGAAGAGCAGCAATGGTTGGGGCAGGAGAACCTTGACGTTCGATCGGAAGGCGAAATGAGCTTGGAAGTAAGCTTGCGTGGGGGGCCTGAATGGCTACCGGGCAGCAAGGCTGATATTGCGGTAACGGTACTCTATCAAGGTCAAGAGCAGGTGTTAATTCAGCGCGGTGTGTTGATCAGCCAGGTGTTCTGATCGGGTGGGACTGTGAACAACGGCTTTACTTCAGCGAATACAAAGAAGGCTCCGGAAGGAGCCTTTTTTGTTATGTGTGCGTTGGATATGGAATTATTCTTCTTCCAGATCGCCGCAAAAACGATAACCTTCACCGTGGATCGTCGCGATAATTTCCGGGGTATCAGACACTGATTCGAAATGTTTGCGGATACGGCGGATCGTTACGTCAACGGTACGGTCGTGTGGCTTAAGCTCACGGCCGGTCATTTTCTTCAGTAGCTCGGCACGTGTCTGGATCTTACCTGGGTTTTCACAGAAGTGAAGCAGGGCACGGAACTCAGAGCGTGGCAGCTTAAACTGATCGCCGCTTGGGCTAACCAGAGAGCGGCTGTTGATTTCTAGCGACCAGTCGTTGAACTCGTAACGCTCAACCATGCGCTTGTCTTCCGTTGGCAAGCCTTGGTTCATGGCACGAGTTAGCAGGTTACGAGCACGGATAGTCAGCTCACGAGGGTTGAACGGCTTGGTGATGTAGTCATCGGCACCGATTTCTAAACCGAGGATTTTGTCTACTTCGTTGTCACGGCCAGTCAGGAACATCAACGCCATATCGCCCTGCTCGCGAAGCTCGCGCGCAAGAAGCAGGCCATTTTTACCTGGTAGGTTGATATCCATGATCACCAAATGAACAGGGTGCTCAGAAAGCATCTGGTGCATTTCTGCGCCATCATTGGCTTCGAAAACAGTGTAACCCTCTGCCTCAAAGATGCTTTTAAGGGTGTTACGTGTTACGTGCTCGTCTTCTACAATTAGAATGTGAGGGGTTTGCATTGGCAGTACCTAATTTCTCAAAACGGAATCTGGTCAAAAACAGAATAGTAAAATTCTATATAAAAAATTCACATACAGGCAAAAACTTGGGAGAAATACGTGCTTTATTGTATTGCTCACAAAACCTGTTGGTACGCCATCCATTTATCCAGCTCATCAAGCAATGATGATTTTCGCTGAAAAAGCCCAAACTAAGGGGCATTGGCTACAATTTCCGTGGGATGGCGACGATTGTATTCACTTAACAGCTCGCTAACAATATAAGCGTTTTGTTTCCGGGCTGCTTTCGGGCACTTTATTGATTTACATCAAACAGAGTGAAGCGCATTACGACTCTTCACTTTGCTTAACATTCGCTACAAAAAAGTGCATCGTCTTTTGGGTGTCGTTCTTTATGTGTGAAAAAAACTCGCTGTGGTGTAGCTATCAGTCGATCGTCTTTAACATCGGGTAACACCCTGCTTACCATTACTTTGCAATTCTAACAGCATTTAACCCGAGAAGCATTGTTCTTAGTGATAAACGCAACCTAGTTCGCCATCGCCAGCTGGAACTGTCACTTAGGATGCAATGCGCTGAGATATTGCCCGTAAGCTGCCGTTCACCTGATGGGCAATGGCAGGAGCTGGGCTTTGTGGTTCCCATGACCCAAGAGGCGGCATGCCGGGAAGCTGCTCGCTGGGAGCAGAATGCCATTTACTGGGTGGAAGATAACGAGCTGTTTTTAGTGCCGGTTTTGCTCGAAGGCGTACAGACACAAAGATTGGGTGATTGGTCTAGCTTTCTCTACACTTAACGTAGCCCCAAGGATCGGGGGATGACTCGGCCCAGAGAGGGAAGACCACAAAGATAATAAAGGAGCCTGCAATGAAAGATTTGACCCCGGATTTGTGCGATAACTTTGAACAGGATGTACGCTGGTTGCCGCTGAGCTTACAGAACTATGGCGGGCATAGCGTATTCTACGGCGAGGTGGTGACCTTGCGTTGCTTTGAAGATAACAGCATGGTGCGCGATATACTTTCCCGTAACGGTAAAGGGAAGGTGTTGTTTATTGATGGCCACGCCTCTTGCAGCAAAGCGCTGTTGGGTGATCAACTGGCGATACTGGCCCAGAAAAATGGTTGGGAAGGTATCATTATTAACGGTGCGGTGCGGGATGTCGGGATCATTTCTACTCTAGATATCGGCGTCAAGGCGCTGGCGACCTGTCCGGTCAAAACGGTCAAGCGACAGACCGGAGAGGAAAATGTGACTCTGACTGTAGCCCATACCCTGGTGTACCCTGGTGATATGCTGTATGCCGATCTTAATGGGGTGGTATTTAGCAAACAGCCACTGGATCTCTCGGTGATTAATACCAATCTGGATAAGTAGTTGATCAAGTATTTGCACTGGAAAAATCGTTGTTATCAAGGCAGATGTTGCAGTAACTAGTTGCTCTAATTACAAAATATCTAACGTAGAGAACAGCGATTTTAACTTGTAAGACTGATCAAATATTTATGTAGGTTGGTATAATACCTAGCCCTTGATATTTAACCATATCAAAACGCCTGGCAAAGCCAGGCGTTTGTCGATGAGTGGTGGTCGATCGCTAGAATCGAAAGCCGATACCGAACTGGTAGATTTGCTCAAGCCCTTCGTAGTCGAGGGTGGCATGTAAATTGAGCTTTTCCGTGACTTCATAATTACTTGTTACCTCTACACCCATTACTGTGTCTTGGTCTTGTGTTTCAGAAGTTACGGCACTTTGTAAACTCAGCTTAGGGGTGAAGCTATATTTCACGCCTGATAACATCCCACGGCTGGCCGCCTGGCTTTCGTTGCCGCTTTTCAGTCGGGTACTGAGGTAGACCTCGGTATTGTCTGAAATAGAATAGGCATAGCCGCTGTCGATTTGCCACAGATCGAACTGCTCTGCTCCCTTGGACTGGGATGACATAAACCACCCAGAAGATGAGTTATCGTCCAGTATTTGTAATAGTCTGCTTTCTGCTGCTGTTGTTGGTAACGCCACTACCAGCAGGGCAATTGTGATTAGCCATGTACGCATTCATCACCTTCCCTGTTTTTTTATTGTGTTTTTTTGTGTTTATCCTTATCAAAATAATACTAGGTCAAGTAGTACATAATTGAAACAACGCTTTTTCATTGCTGAGACATTTTGTCAGTTTTCTAGTTGTCTTTTTTGGCCCGTCAGTCGTTGCTGACTGCTGTACGGGAAAACATCGTCAAATTGCCCTTCTTTGATATTGTGTTGCAGCTGCTGCCAGTAATGGGGTTCGAACAGATCACTGTGTAGTTCATTGAACAGCTGCCGTACCTTCGGGTTGATCAGCAGGAAGGTTCTGAATTCTTCGGGAAAAACATCATTGACTCCAACACTGTACCAAGGCTCTGCTGCCATTTCATCTTCCGGGTAACGTGGAGGCGGGATGTGGCGGAAGTTCATCTCCGTCATATAGCTGATTTCGTCGTAGTCATAGAATACCACCCGCTTGTGACGGGTCACGCCGAAGTTTTTAAATAGCATATCGCCGGGGAAAATGTTGGCGGCTGCCAGTTGCTTGATGGCCTTGCCGTATTCGTCGACCGCATGGCGCAGATCATCATCGTTTGCCTGTTCAACATAGAGGTTGAACGGGATCATACGTCGCTCTATGTAGAGGTGTTTGATCAGGATCTGCTTCTCGGTAACCTTGACGATTGAAGGGGCAACTTCAAGTAACTCTTCCAGTAATTCATCGCTGAAGCGTTCACGGTCAAAGCTGAAGTTTCGGTACTCTTGGGTATCGGCCATTCGGCCGACTCGATCATGCTCTTTTACCAACCGATACTTTTCCTTGACCACGGCATGGCTTATCTCTTTTTGTGGTGCAAATTTGTCTTTAATAATCTTGAACACGAATCCGTAGGACGGCAGGGTGAACACGGACATGACCATCCCTTTGATCCCCGGTGCCAAAACGAACTGGTCATCGGAGTGTTCGATATGGTGCAGGAATTCACGGTACAACTCGGTTTTACCGTGCTTTTGGCAGCCGATAGCGGTATAGAGTTCGGCCTTGGTCTTGTTGGGCATCAGTTCGTTCAGAAAGCGTACCAAGGCGGCTGGTGCGGGCGCGTAAACCATGAAATAAGAGCGGGCGAAACCAAACAGGATACTGGCCGCATCGACATCCACTAGGCAGGCATCGACAACCAGTTTGTTTTCGTCCGTGGTGAGAATAGGGAGCACGATAGGCAGATGGTGATGGTCGTCGAAGCGGATCCGGCCAACCAGATAAGCCGCCTTGTTACGGAAAAAAGGTTCACGGATCATCTCTATGACTGGGGGGGGATTACCGAATGCAGCTAGGTGGTGGCTGATGCGTTCGCCGAGCAGTTGGATGTCACGTTGTTTGTCCTCCCACTCCAGACTGAATGGCGTATCGTCAAGGATCCGCGCCAGCAAGGTATCGAGACTCGCGCCGGTGTTGTACAAACGGCTTAGGTTAGTTGGGTAGGTCGGAACCCGGTCTTCCTGCGAGCTATGAACAAAGAGTTTGTCGCGTTTGATATTGCGGTGCTCGAAGATCCGGCAATAGACGGAATTGAAAAAGCTCTCGGCAATATCGTAGCGGGGATAGTCGAGCAGAAGATCTTCGTAGGCGTTTTTCACTGCCATCAGGAAGGCATGGTTGGCATAGCGTTTGCCCAGCATAATGGTGATTTGGCTGGTAACAAGGCCAACATGGTGATCGTAGAACTTAATACGGGTTTTGAGCGCCTGCTGGACCGCCGGCCAATTCTGGCTTTCGAAACGTTCCTGTGCACCGGCGGTGACATCCAAAAATCGACCATACATGGCATCGAAACCTTGCAGTATCGTATGTGCGACAAGTTGTTCCATTGCTGCTGTCATCCGGGCTCCCTAATTCTACAGAAGTGAAGTTAGCCTATAAGTACCGGCACGGTGTCGCCTTTAATTGGCGGACTATTCCATTTTGATTAATTATTCACCGTTTCTACTATGCATGGAGTTTTGGGTAACTGCAATAATTTGATGCTAATTATACTGTTATGGTATGGCGATAACGTGCTAATTAGCTGCATTTTGATAGTTATTTCAACAAAAGGCGATAAGAATAAAGTTGACTCCGGTAGGTGATTACGGTAAACGTAAATGCATACATATTATCGAGTATCTGTTTAGGACAGCTATGTTTAACGCATTCAGCATGAATACAATCACCATTATTATTACCGGCACCATGGTTGCTGGGGTGGGCTGATGCGCAAAAGAATTGCAGAAAAGAGCCCACATCCCAAAACGATGTGGGCTTTTTTTTGACCAGATATTTCATCCTGGAGTGGCAACGTAGCGCCCAGGGGTACGTTTTAGGAAGTTGTGGGAGTAGGGAATGCGAGTATTTAAGTTTGGTGGTTCATCGTTGGCCGATGCTGACAGGTTTTCTCGGGCAGCAGATATCATTGCCAGTAATGCTCAGCAAGGGCCGGTATCTGTGGTGCTGTCGGCACCGGGAAAGGTCACTAATAAGTTGGTATCGGTCATTGAAAATAGCATCCAGTTTGGTGAAGCGGATGTACAATTGGCCGATCTGGAAGCGGTATTCAATGAACTGTTGGCAGGACTTAAAGCGGTTGAACCGGGTTTTGATAAAGCGGCTTTGGATACCAAATTAGCAAGCTCACTGGGCCAGTTACAGCAATACGTTCACGGTATTAAATTACTGGGCTTATGCCCTGATAATGTTTACGCCAAAATCATTAGCAAGGGAGAAAGGCTCTCGATTGTTATTATGCAGTCATTGCTGCAGGCTAAGGGCCATCAGGCCAGCTTGATTGATCCGGTTGCTTACCTGCTGGCGCACGGTGAATATCTGGAAGCTCATGTTGATATTGAAGCCTCGACCCAAAACTTCCGTCAAAATCCATTGCCGAAAGATCATATCAATATCATGCCGGGCTTTACAGCCGGTAACGAAAAAGGCGAATTGGTCACTCTTGGCCGTAATGGCTCTGATTACTCAGCGGCAGTATTGGCTGCCTGCCTGCGCGCAGAGAGTTGTGAAATCTGGACCGATGTCGATGGTGTTTATAGTTGTGATCCCCGTTTGGTACCTGATGCACGTCTACTGAAGTCTCTGAGTTACCAAGAAGCGATGGAGCTGTCTTACTTCGGAGCATCTGTCTTGCACCCGAAAACCATTGCCCCGATTGCTCAGTTCCACATTCCTTGCCTGATCAAAAACAGTTTTAACCCACAAGGTGACGGTACCTTGATTGGTCTTGATACCGGTGAAGATAAGCTGGATATCAAGGGGATCACTACCCTTAAAGATCTGACCATGGTCAATGTGTCCGGTCCGGGTATGAAGGGTATGGTCGGTATGGCGGCCCGCGTGTTTGGTGCCATGTCTTCGGCCGGTGTATCGATTGTTCTTATCACTCAGTCTTCGTCAGAGTACAGCATCAGCTTCTGTATCGAGAGTGAAGACAAGCTGGCGGCTCAGCGTGCGCTCAGGGAACATTTCGAACTGGAGCTGAAAGAAGGCCTGCTTGAGCCGGTAGAATTTATGGGCAACGTGGCTATCGTGACATTGGTCGGTGACGGTATGCGTACCTCCCGTGGTGTGGCGTCGCGCTTCTTCACCTCGCTGTCGGAAGTGGATGTCAACATTGTGGCCATTGCTCAGGGGTCTTCTGAGCGGGCGATCTCCGCGGTGATCCCGGATAACAAAGTGTCAGAGTCGGTAAAGGCCTGTCATGAGAACCTGTTCAATAGTCAGCATTTCCTCGACGTGTTCGTGATCGGTGTTGGCGGTGTTGGTGGCGAACTGGTGGATCAAATCCAGCGTCAGCAGGCCAAATTGGCCGAAAATGGTATTGTGATCCGGGTATGCGGCTTGGCCAACAGTAAGGGCTTGTTGCTAGACAACAATGGCCTGCCGCTGGACAACTGGCGTGATTCGATGGGCCAGGCCTCTGAGCCGCTGAGCCTCGCGCGGATGATCCAATTGGTAAGGCGACACCATGTGATCAATCCGATTGTGATTGATTGTACCTCCGATCAGGGGATTGCCGAGCAGTATGTCGACTTTCTATCGGCAGGTTTCCATGTGATCACTCCGAACAAGAAAGCCAATACGGCCAGCATGGCCTATTATCAGCAGCTCCGCCAGGCGGCACGTTCAATGCGTCGTAAGTTCATGTATGACACCACTGTAGGTGCAGGCCTACCGGTGATTGAAAACCTCCAGAACCTAATGGCTGCCGGTGATGAGCTCGAGCGCTTCTCGGGTATTCTGTCCGGTTCAATGTCCTTCATTTTCGGCAAGCTGGATGAAGGTATGAGTTTCAGTGAAGCGACGACAGTTGCACGTAACAATGGCTTTACCGAGCCGGATCCACGCGACGATCTGTCGGGGATGGATGTGGCCCGTAAGCTACTTATCCTGGCAAGGGAAGCGGGTATGGCTCTGGAACTGGAAGATGTGGTTGTCGAGCAGGCTCTACCGCCGGGCTTTGATGCCAAGGGCTCTGTTGATGACTTCATGGCCCGACTGCCTGAAGCCGATGCCTACTTTGCCAAACTGATAGAAGAAGCCGCGAGCGAAGGTAAGGTACTGCGCTATGTCGGTGAAATTACAGACGGTAAATGTGCGGTGAAGATGGCTGCCGTGAATCCGGATGATCCGATGTTTAAAATCAAGGATGGTGAGAATGCGCTGGCTTTCTACAGCCGCTACTACCAGCCAATCCCATTGGTGTTGAGAGGTTACGGTGCAGGTACTGAAGTGACGGCCGCAGGGGTATTTGCCGACTTGATGCGTACGCTGGGCTGGAAACTAGGAGTTTAAGATGAGTGTAGTGGTTTATGCACCGGCATCGATTGGTAATGTCAGTGTTGGTTTTGATGTGTTGGGCGCCGCGGTGTCCCCTATCGATGGTACCCTGCTGGGCGATCGAGTTTTGGCCGCAGAGGGTGAGCAGTCTTTCTCGCTGAACTGCGTCGGAGCATTTGTCGATAAACTGCCTAAACAAGCAGAAGAGAATATTGTCTACCGTTGCTGGCAGGTGTTTGCCCGTGAGCTTGATAAGAAAGGTGTAGCGCTCAAGCCTGTGGCCCTGACTTTAGAAAAGAACATGCCCATCGGCTCAGGCCTTGGATCGAGCGCCTGCTCTATTGTGGCAGCGCTTGATGCGCTTAACCGCTTTCATTATCAGCCGCTTGATGAGACTGAGTTATTGGCTCTGATGGGCGAGATGGAAGCGGAGATCTCCGGCAGCTTGCATTATGACAATGTAGCCCCCTGCTATTTGGGGGGCTTACAATTCATGGTCGAGGAGCTGGGTATTATCAGCCAGTCGGTTCCTTGTTTTGATGACTGGTACTGGGTGATGGCCTACCCAGGCATCAAGGTGCCGACTGCGGAAGCGCGGGCTATTTTGCCATCCCAGTACCGTCGTCAGGATGTCATTGCCCATGGCCGCTATTTAGGGGGCTTTATCCATGCTTGCCATTCAGAGCAGCCAGCGCTGGCCGCAAAAATGATCAAAGATGTGGTAGCCGAGCCATACCGTGAACGTTTACTTCCCGGTTTTGGCAATGCACGGCAGTATGCGCTGGAAGCTGGCGCTCTGGCTAGTGGGATCTCTGGCTCGGGGCCTACCATGTTTACCGTGTGTGATGACCTCGAAGTCGCAAAACGTATTGCACGATGGTTGCAAGATCATTATGTTCAGAATGAAGAAGGATTTGTCCATGTCTGTCGTTTGGACGGACAGGGCTCAAAAGTAACAGGAAGTGAGCTGTAACCATGAAGCTATATAACCTAAAAGATCATCAAGAGCAGGTTTCTTTCGGCCAGGCGGTACGTCAAGGTCTCGGAAGTAACCAAGGCTTGTTTTTCCCAGCGGAGCTGCCGTCTTTCGACAATGTCGATGCGTTGCTGGAGCAAGATTTTGTCAGCCGGAGTACCGCAATTCTATCGGCGTTTATCGGTGAGGAGCTGGCCGTTGATACTGTCTCCCAGATGGTCGGCAATGCGTTCCAGTTCACTGCACCGGTTAAGTCGGTCAAGGAAGGGGTGTACGCCCTTGAGCTGTTCCATGGCCCGACACTGGCCTTCAAGGATTTCGGTGGCCGATTTATGGCCCAGTCACTGGCCGCCGTTTCTGACAGCGATGGCAAAATCACTATCCTGACAGCGACATCCGGGGACACCGGTGCTGCTGTGGCCCACGCCTTCTACGGTATGGACAACATCAAGGTGGTTATCCTGTATCCGAAGGGTAAGATCAGCCCGTTGCAAGAAAAATTGTTTTGTACTCTAGGCGGTAATATTTCTACCGTTGCTGTCGAAGGTACATTTGATGACTGCCAGTCATTGGTTAAACAAGCGTTTGATGATGCTGCGTTGCGTAAGGAAGTTGGCCTGAACTCAGCTAACTCAATCAACATTAGCCGTTTGATGGCGCAGGTTTGCTATTATTTCGAAGCCGTTGCTCAATTACCGAAAGAGCAGCGAGAAGAACTGGTCATCGCGGTACCGAGTGGCAATTTCGGTAACTTAACTGCGGGCCTGCTGGCAAAAGCCATCGGCCTGCCAGTGAAACGCTTCATTGCCGCCACCAATGTCAATGATACCGTTCCGCGTTACCTGCAGACTGGTGAGTGGGCGCCGGCACCAACGGTACCGACTATCTCCAATGCTATGGATGTGAGCCAGCCTAACAACTGGCCGCGTATCGAAGAGCTTTGCCGCCTCAAAGGCTGGGGCCTTGATGAACTTGGCTACGGGGCTGTCGATGATGAGCAGACGGCTGAGACGTTGCGCCAGATGGAGCAGGAAGGTTACCTGTGCGAGCCGCACGGTGCCATTGCCTATCGTGTATTGAACGAGCAGCTGGCCGAAGGCGAAACCGGTTTATTCCTGTGTACCGCTCACCCCGCCAAGTTCAAAGAAGTGGTTGATGAGATCCTGGGCAAGGATATCGACCTGCCAGCTCCATTGGCTAAGCACAATGCCATGGAGTTGTTGTCGGTCGAGCGTGATAACGACTTTGACCAGCTGAAGGCGGTACTGCGTAGCGTCCAGTAAGGCGAACTCTTATCTCGCAAAACGAAAAGGGAGCCGAGCTCCCTTTTTTAGTACTTGATGTTATCGCATTTGATTAGGCGACTTGCTCGCTGCTAGTGGCATCGGTTTCAGTGCCAGTCACACCCGTCTCCCCACTCACCGCTTCGTCAGCAAATTTGTCGACCCATAATGCTAGCGCACCGTCACCGGTGATGTTACACGCGGTACCGAAACCGTCTTGTGCCAGGTGCAGGGCGATTTGCAGACCTATCATGGCTTCGGTAAACCCCATCATAGAACCGAGTAAGCCAACAGCGGCCATGACGGCACCACCCGGTGCACCCGGAGCGGCAACCATAGTGATGCCCAGCATGCCGATAAACGGCAAAGCTTCAATGAAACTCGGAACGGTGGCGTTCCCAGTTACCAAAATAACCGCAACGCAGACAGACGTGATGCTAATTGCTGAACCTGACATGTGGATGTTGGCACAAAGCGGCACCACGAAGTTGGCAATTGGCTTCTTTACACCGTTTGCTTGAGTTTGGCGCAAGGTTACCGGCAGGCTGGCCGCAGAAGACATGGTACCAATCGCTGTTATATAAGCCGGCAGCATGTTCTTTAAAAGCTTAAATGGTGAACGGCCCAGCAGTGCGCCTGTTGTTAGGAACTGTAGGCTTAGCCATAACCAGTGCAGAGCAATGATGAGTACGAGTACGAAGGTAAAGGTTTTCAGGGTTGAGAACACGGTACCTTGTATTGTCATATCGGCAAATACACCCGAGATGTAGAACGGCAGTGATGGCACCATGACTTTTGAAAGGAACAGCTCGATGATGTTGCGGCCTTCGTCGCTCAATTTGCGCATGGTGTCGCTATTGGTCGCCGTGATCCCTAAACCAAAGATAAAGGCAACAGCGAGGGCTGTCATCACCCCCATAATTGGTGGGATCTTCAGATCAATCAATGGCGATAAGGTACGTACTGCATCGCTAACCTCACCCGGGCTATGCAGTACGGATGGCAATACCTGGCTGGCAACCAAGTAAGCCATTGCACCAGCCCCCATGGTCGATAGATAGCTCAGGCCGACTGTTTTACCGAGTAGTTTGCCGGAGTTTTTCGGTAGGTTGGCAATGCCGCTAGTAACAAAAAATAGAATCAACAAAGGAATAGTGAAACCAATCAGCTGGCTGATCAGTGCTTTCATGGTAATAAGAATTTGCACTAGTAAATCAGGAGCAAACAGGCCGACAAGAATACCTGCCACAATACCTGCAAGAAGTTTTAGAATAAGTTTCATCGTCAAAGTTCCGATTGAGGAGTTTGAAAAATATTAAGGGTTTAATGCGTTCTAATTTGGCGGAGGGTGTTGTATCACTTCCCGGTAAGGGATGCCAAAAAAGCGGGCTTTTTATGTCGTACTAGCAGCAAAATTAAAAGTGTTTGCAGGTATTCCCTTCATAATGGTTAATTCTTTGACATAAATTAAGGTGATGAACTTCTGCTAGTAACATTTGGCGGGTTTTGCGTGCTAGCAAGCAAAAAAAGTAGCAGGGAAATAGTCTGCTATTGACAGAAGTGTAGATTTATTTTCTGATTTTTTACTTAATTTAATGGTTGTTCAATACTTTTTGCCTGTGGGTACAGATATTGGGTGGCAGGCAAGGCTGATCAAATATTTATGTAGCTTGGTATAAGCGGTGTGGGTTGAAACGGTGAAAGACGGGCGTAAAAAAACGGCACTCGTAGGTGCCGTTTTTGCTAACAGAAGCTGTAATTACAGGCTGTTAGTGAAAGTACGAGCGATAACGTCGCGCTGCTGCTCGGTAGTTAGAGAGTTGAAGCGTACCGCGTAGCCAGATACACGGATAGTCAGCTGTGGGTATTTTTCTGGGTGGTTAGCTGCATCTTCCAGTGTTTCACGCTTAAGAACATTAACGTTCAGGTGCTGACCGCCTTCGATCTTAGCGGGTGCTTCGATAGCGACTTCGCGCGACTCGTACTCACCTAGTTCCGCAGTCGGGATCACTTGGTCTGCTTCGAAGCCAGCAGAAGCGGCAACACAGCGTGCTTCGTTAGTCTCTGAATCAAGCAACCAGATTGAGTTTAGTAGGTCATCGTTAGCTGATTTGGTGATTTGAATACCTTGGATCATGACTTTCTTCTCCGTATAAGACTTATTTTTATGACCTAACCCCTGAGGTTTAAGCCTGATTTTGCAAAATTATGACTAGTGAAAAATATGACCGGATGTCGGTATTTATGATAATGAGAAGCCTTGTGAGCAAAAGGTTCCAACCGTCATGAGCCATATTTTTTAGTAGTTATAATTCACAATCTCCGCTTGCAGGGGATGTCGTTAGTTTTTTAATTTTCTTGTTGAGTTGCGTATTATATACCTCGGTGGTGATGATTGTGTATTGATTCAGATCAAATTACAACAAAAAACCTTAAATTGTGAAGGGCGATTTTATTGAGCTAGGTCAAATAAGCCGCACTTTTATTGATGATTAACTAATGTTTTATCATTTAAAAAATAGTTTAATGGATCATTTGTAGTAAAATTACATCATAAATTGAGCGCCATTCCCCTAACCTCTCGGAAAATGGATCCTTGTCTCGATCAATCTGTAAGCGCTGACGTTGATAAATAACGTACAATCGGTGCTTAAAATGAAAAACGTCAAAGTAGGAAAAAAATGAAATTAATTGGTGCGCACGTATCTGCTGCCGGAGGTGTACATAACTCACCAGAAAATGCCAACAAGCTTGGAGCCAATGCGTTTGCCCTATTCACCAAAAATCAGCGCCAATGGGCAGCCAAGCCACTGGAGCAGGATGTGGTTACGGCGTTCAAGGCGCGGTGCCAGCAATACGGCTTCAGCCCTGATGCTATTCTTCCCCATGACTCATACCTGATAAACCTTGGAGCACCAGAGAGTGAGAAGCTGGAAAAGTCGCGCAATGCGTTTATTGATGAAATGGCCCGCTGTCAGCAGTTGGGGTTGCACTTGTTAAACTTCCATCCTGGTAGCCATTTGAAAAAAATGCCAGAGAATGACTGCCTATCTTTGATTGCCGAGTCCATCAACCTTGCGCACGCCGAGGTACCCAATGTCGTCGCGGTGATTGAAAATACAGCAGGGCAGGGCAGCAACCTCGGCTGGCGCTTCGAGCAACTGGCTAGCATCATTGAGCAGGTTGAAGATAAATCTCGGATTGGGGTCTGCATCGATACTTGCCATGCCTTTGCCGCCGGTTATGACTTGCGCAGTGAAACGGCCACGGATAAGACGTTTGCTGAGTTTGATGAGGTTATCGGAATGGAATACCTGCGTGGTATGCACCTTAATGACTCTAAAGGTGGACTAGGGAGTCACCTTGACCGCCATCATAGTTTAGGGGAAGGCGAAATTGGTTGGGACTGCTTCCGCTACCTTATGAAAGATAGCCGGTTTGATAATATTCCATTGGTACTGGAAACCATCAATCCAGATATTTGGCAACAGGAAATCGCAACCTTGCGTTCGTTTATTCCTGAAGCCGAATGATATTTGCAATAATGGATCAACGAGCACCAATATAGGGCAATGTCGGCTGGGTTTTATTGGGTGATGTTTTTAAGTTGTTTGTTTTATAAGGTTATTTTTCTTCATCTTAACTTTGGCACTAATCTTTCATAGTTGCTTTTAGTGATAAAGCAAAGAGAGGGAAAGGTTATGAATAGTGAAATGATGATTTTGAATTATGGCGCCTCACGATTACCACAGGCTCACCGCCACATTCAGGGGCGGGGACATTGGCGTACGCCCATTACCCCTAAAGCGCGCTATCAAGTGGATTGAATACTGTGCACATCTTCTCCTTTTGATAAGCCTCTTATCCAGTTGAGTGGGTAGGGGCTTTGTTTTATCAGCTAAACCCATACAATAAGCAGCAAAAGTAATACCACAGGGTTTGGTATAAGAGGAGCAGAAAATGAGTGCTGTACTGAGCTGGCAAGATGTCATAGAAGCCGAACGCGATAAACTGTATTTCCAGCAAGTGGAGCAATATGTCGCATTAGAGCGAGCGGCTGGAAAAAATATATATCCCCCCCAAGAGGATGTATTCAGTGCGCTGATAGCGACACCGCTATCAGAGGTCAAGGTGGTGATTTTGGGACAGGATCCCTATCACGGTCCGGGTCAAGCGCATGGTTTAAGCTTTTCGGTCCGCCCCGGAGTGAAGATCCCGCCGTCTCTGGCCAACATGTACAAAGAGCTGATAACGGATATCGACGGCTTTGTCCCGCCAAATCATGGTTACCTGCAGAGCTGGGCTGAGCAGGGTGTGTTGTTGCTCAACACTGTGCTGACAGTAGAGCAGGGTAACGCCCACTCGCATGCCAAGATTGGCTGGGAGGTGTTTACTGACCGCCTGATTGAAGTGATTGATCAACATTGCGAGGGCGTTATTTTCTTGCTGTGGGGCGCACATGCCCAAAAGAAGGGAAAGAAAATCAATACCGAACGCCATCATGTGCTGCGTTCTGCCCATCCATCACCATTGTCTGCATACAGAGGATTCTTTGGCTGTAAGCATTTCTCTCAAACTAATCAGCTATTAAGACAGATGAATAAGCCAGCTATTAACTGGTTGCTGAAAGATTAAGCTTTACTTGTCAAGATGTATGGATAATGTAAAATATTTGCTCATTAAATAACCAAGATCAAGGTGCGTTATTTCATCTTTATATACACTTTCAGTAATGGAGTTGACTGGGAGGTTTATGCAATGATGCTGGATGATATTCACACTGAACATGGTTATATTTGCCGACTGTTGAAGATCCTACAACAGAAGTTGGTCGCGATACGAAATGGGCAAGAGGTTAACTATGGCCTGATCAAAGACATTGTGGATTATCTGCAGAACCATGCCGAATGTTGCCACCATCCTAAAGAGGATGTGCTCTACCATTATTATCAAGCTCACTATGCCGATAATGCTGGTCAGGTAGCAAGCCTGGAAAAAGAGCATGAAGAGCTGGCAAGATTAACTCAGGAATTTGCCGATACGGTTGATATGATCCTGATGGACGCGGTGATCCCACTCGATGTGTTTGCCGAAAAACTCAATGCTTTTGTTGTTAGCCAGTTTGCTCATTTGGAGTTTGAGGAAAAACACATTCTACCTTTGATCCGTAAGCACTTTACCCAAGAGGATTGGCTGGCGGTGTCACAACAGTATGAGAAGTGCGATTGCGACCCGCTATTTGGCGGCCAGGTTACCGAGCGTTACCGTCATTTAGCTGAGCGGTTGCAAGCATAATCGACGGAGTGACCAATATAAATGAAAGGGCCGGCGCTGAGCCGGCTCTTTGGTTGATCGTTTGGTCTTTACAGGCTAGAAATCAATATCTTCGTATGATGAATCTTTGAACATATCAATATCAGCCAATTCACGGCGCAACCTTTCCCTATCTTTTAGCGCTTCAATTTCACGCCACTTGCGTTTTACCGGCTTGCTACGAGCACCGCGTCTTGGCGTTTCTGTTGCAAGAATGTCATCGAATGCATAGCTGTCCATAGAGCACCTCTTCCTTACAATCGGTTCTATTTAAATATCATAGCAAGACCCAAAATAAAATTGATGTGTTTCGCAAATGTTACTTAACGATGAATATTTTATGTGCGGCAGGTCCCAATGCGAGCGGGGTTGTATAAAAAAGCACCGGAAAGAGAAAGGGTTAGCCGTTGCTTAGATGTGTGAAAAGTCAAAGATCGACACTCAATTCGCCAGTATTATGCGAGATAGGCAATATTCATGTAAGGGATGTTGATTTTTGCTGGTTATCTTTGCATGATCATCTGCCATCTGTAGTTATACCGTAATAGGTTAAGTTGGCAGGTGGCTATCTTCTTAAGCCTCTTGTTAACATCATGCCTACATCTAGCTGCGCTGGATAGCGGCCCACACTGGCTGGCGTGGCTCATGTGCCGCTGTCTTTTACCACATAATAAAACTAAGGTTGTAGTAACTGTTTTGTTTAATCGGCAGATTATTGTCAGGTTGGCAAGCGGGCTGAACCGATACTTTTTGCTTGCGGCCTGATTGGCCGGCTTCAGCTACTTATTGATTTCTAGAGGGTTCGACGTGTCAAGTCAGATTAATTTTTTGAACGATCTGTTATGGGGCTCAGTGCTCATTTATTTGCTGATTGGCGTTGGCGTGTTTTTTACCTATCGGTTGGGGTTTATTCAGTTCCGTCATTTTGGCCATATGTTCAGCGTGATGAAAAACAGTCGTAAGTCGGATAAGTCAGGTATTTCATCATTCCAAGCACTGTGTACCAGCCTGGCAGCCCGTGTCGGCACCGGTAACATGGCGGGTGTTGCTGTGGCGCTGACGCTTGGCGGCCCTGGTGCTATTTTCTGGATGTGGTTGATTGCCATGTTGGGTATGGCGACGGCGTTTGCCGAAAGCGCGCTAGCTCAGCTCTACAAGACCCGAGATGATGACGGTAACTACCGTGGTGGCCCTGCTTATTATATGGAAAAAGGGTTGGGCATGCGCTGGATGGGGGTTGTATTCTCCATCTTCCTTATTATTGCGTTTGGCTTGGTCTTCAACTCGGTTCAGGCTAATTCGATCACCCTTGCGATGAATGTCGCCTTCGGTTGGAACCCGGCTTATGTCGGCGTTGTGCTGGTGGTGATGGCCGGTGTGATTATTTTCGGCGGCCTGCGGACGATTGCCCGTACTGCCGAGATCCTGGTGCCTGCGATGGCCCTGTGTTACCTGGTGCTTGCCCTGTTCATCATGTTTACCAACCTTGGCAAGCTACCTGAAGTGCTGGGTTTGATTTTCCGTAGTGCGTTCGGCCTGGAAGAAGCGGCGTCGGGGGCGTTGGGCTACACTATTGCTCAGGGCATGATCAATGGCCTCAAGCGTGGCTTGTTCTCCAATGAAGCTGGTATGGGGTCGGCACCGAATGCTGCCGCTTCCGCCACGCCTTATCCACCACATCCTGCTTCTCAGGGATATGTGCAGATGCTCGGCGTATTCATGGACACCATTGTGATCTGTTCGGCGACGGTAGCGATTATCTTGATGTCGGGCGAGTATGTCCCGCATAGCGAGATCACTGGTATTGAGTTGACCCAGCGTGCTTTGAGCTCTCAGGTGGGCGGTTGGGGGGCCATTTTCATTGCCGTGGCGATCTTCTTCTTTGCTTTTACCTCCCTGGTGGCCAATTACTCATATGCCGAAACCAACTTGATTTTCCTCGAGCACAACCATAAAGCGGGCCTGACCGTGTTCCGGTTTGTGGTACTGGGTATGGTGATGTTCGGTGCGGTGGCCGATTTGCCGACGGTCTGGGCCATGGCGGATGTGTCAATGGGGATGATGGCGATAATCAATTTGATAGCTATTGTGCTGCTGTCCGGTACAGTGGTGAAACTGGCCAAGGATTACAACCAGCAGCTCAAGCAAGGGAAAGTCCCTACCTTTGATAGCAAGGATTACCCTGAGCTACACGCTCAGCTAGAAGAAGGGATCTGGGATCAGCCTAAAAAGGGGTGATTTACGCTAGCCATCGAATTTGACGATAGCAGTAATAGAAACGCTATGTTCCTTTTAACTGTTGCTGAAGACTTAACATCCTGTTTTCGTTAATTTCTTCAGTCACATCCATGTATC
>NZ_JANEYT010000025.1 GCF_024357955.1 Photobacterium pectinilyticum | reverse complement strand
ATACATTAGCGCAAACCAACTCCGTTTTTTGACTTTTCACTTGCAAAACGGGGCGTACCATACATTCTGCCCCAAAGTTTGTCAGCGGACTTTTTATGAAATTGCGACTGCTTTCATTTAGCATTAATTATGCTAATGGATTAGTAAACGGTTATGCCAGCCTTACTCAGATTTATAAATTCCCCATCTTTTAAAAACCGTACTCACATAGTCACTTCCTTATAATTTCAAAAAAAATTAGTTTTTGTGATTTAAGTTACTGGTTATTAACACTTTAGTTGTTGGTTTGAAGTTTATTTAAGATAAAGTAATCGCTTAGTATATAAACAAAGGAATGTATATATGTGTAATCAATTAATGAATGCTGTTTGTGCGGTAGCAGCGATATGTTCGCTGCCTTTATTGGCTGTTGAGTCGGTGGGGGTACCGTCGTTAACGATCACTGATGGTCAGGAGAAAGATTGGGATGATTATTCATCTTTAGTTCGTAACAATTGCAGTGGAACACTCATCGCTGGTAAATGGGTGTTAACCGCTGCTCACTGTTATTTCCACCTCGATCATGATAACCCAGGTATATCAGTGTACGTGAACTACAGGGGTGAGAGGGATGCTATTGATGTGCTTCGCCTGAATATTCACCCGGCTTATACCACTGTAGCTGTGGACGTTGCCTTGTGGGAGCTCGATGGGCTTCATACGACAGACCAAGCGTTCTTTTTATCGAAGCGAGAGCTTGATCATGGGGAATTGGTCGGTGTTCATGGGTTCGGTGGTGGCAGGTTTGGCGTCTCCGCTATGGAGGTTGACAGATTTACAGACTCTTATGAGTTTTCTTTCCATGTTCTTAATCTTGGGTCCGGTGGTACTACTGGTGGTGACAGTGGTGGCCCTTATATTGACAGTGAGGGTTATATTGTTGCCACGCATCTTGGTAGATACGATGGTACGAGGTCGGTTGGTTCGATGCTTGCACCGTCGCAGGTCTGGGGATTTGTATTAGATACAATCGATGGTTGGCACTTCCCTACAGTGGCGATGGTTACTGGCACTGCGGAGGTTGCTGTTCAGTCATTGCACCTGAATGGTGCCGTTGATGCTGCTTACACGGACGGTGATGCGGTCATTGTAGGGGGGACTTGCTTGGATGTTGATGCTATTGACCCGTTTGATGTCTGTACTTATGTGGTGCAGAGTGATGGTGGGGAGGGGGCTTTGATGCTTTCTGATAGCGAGGTTATCCGTGTTAACCCTCAGTTTGATAATAGTGACGGTGACGGCAATACCGGAGACGGCGATGGTAATACCGGAGATGGCGGTGGTAATACCGGTGGTTCATCTGGTGGAGGCTCGCTAGGTTTTTTATCCCTATTTGGGATGCTGGCTTTAGCTGGTTTACGGCGTCTACGTCGATAGTCTTACAGGGAGTTATTGAGGCAGCTTGGGCTGCCTTTTTTATGCCTATTACGCCCGAATTCAACGGCTAAGCGCGACACTCTCCAATATCAAGTAGCTAATACCATTATGAATAAAACTATTTTGAAATACTTTAGTTAATTCATCGTTTGCTTAATTAGTAAAAAACGTAACTCAGAATTGTCCAGCTGCGACACGTTACGGCGATAGGGGTAACAAGTCTTTGTCTCAATAGCACATCACTATAAGCATCTGATACCATAACGATAAAGTTAGCGAACTGGACTGAAAATATGGTGAATGAAGTATCAGCTGCAGGTGTGGTCGAGAAGGTGCCTTTTGATCTGCTTGGTCTACAGCTTAATGAAGTGGCTACGATAGCCATTGCGTTGATGGCACTATTTGTGACGGTATATCAATCATGGAGACAGCGTAAGCACGATAGGCTGTCTGTTAGGCCTTATTTAACCTTCGTTGAAGAGCATGAACACCATAATGGTGAGATTGTATTTACCCTTGAGCTTGCTAATTATGGTATTGGGCCTGCTTTCATCGATAGCCACAGGGTTATGCATGGCGTACCAGGGAGTGCTGAATATCGTGAAGCAGATCTAAAGAAAGAACTCAATGAGCTATTAGAGCTTGAATTTCTGCGAACGGTGCAAATTAACGATAGTCATGCCATTCCCGCAAACCAAAAAGAGTCCTACCTTGAATTGAAGCTGAAGTCTAGCGACAAAGAAGGTGTTGAGATGATTAGAACAGCACTGTACGAGTTCGTCATCGAGATTAACTACAAGTGCATATATGGCGATAGAACCTCACTGAGTACAAACGACATAACACAGAAATATGTGCCAGCACTTAGTCAACGCGATCATAAAGTACTGGAAACTGCTTAAGTACATTGATTTGCTTTCCGCTATATAAACCATATAAAAATGAGTAGTAAGGTGGTTTAGCTATACCTGAGCTAATCCATCATTCACTAAATTAGCGATATCACTGACTTACTTATGTCCAAAAATGAGTTTGAAAATGATCAAGATTAATGTGATCAAGATTTATGTCGGAAAGCATTCTAGAGTTAGTTCATGCTAGGGTTAGCTTATGTGATTAAATTGATTATGCTCTGTGGTTTGGGGGAGCTGAAGAACGCCTCAATAACACTTGCCATACCTTTTCGATCGCGTAGTAATGATCACGTAAGGTCGCTGGGCTGAGGTGAGAGTTCCGGTTCCAGTAACGGTGTACGTGCGCTCGTCCAAGCTGTCGAATATCTGTAATGTTCTCATGCTGCGTAATATCAAGCATGATGGCTATCATCCTGCTTCTGACCCGTTTGCGGGCAGGGTGATTGCCGGTTTTCATTATCCCGCCGCTGAGTTGGCGGATTTGATACTCAACACGATGCAAAGGTTCACCCTATATACGAGTTGGTAATGGAAATTCGTTTGTGGCCCAGCTCCTTACTAACAACTTTCCTCGCTTTTTTATCTATTGATTTGGCCTCTTTTAAAGATACGTTTAACTTTTCTGCCAAGTATTTGTGATGGGCTTGACCATGTGGAGTCTGAGCTACAACAGGGCAATGGACTTCAGGAATACCTGTTAGGTTCTGAATTGTTTCCGAGTACAGCGTCTGGGCAAAGAACCTTCTTTCGCTGTGAGCTAGATACCCGTCGATTTTTGTAAATTGTTGGTAGCAATGCCCAGAGTACTCAGCGTAAGTTTTATTGGGTGGGATTAGGGAATGATGGGAACCTTGGAAGGGCAAAGCTTCTTCAAGCGCACTGATTTGCTCTGGGTGACGGATGGTGACTGTTCGCGGTGTTTGATTTTTTTCGCAATCTATCCGGATATAGCCATTTTTTAATGCTGATGACAGGGCCTCTTTGACGTTAAGCTTACAACTTCCTTCGAACCTAGCTCCAAAATGCCGCATTAACCCCATCTGAGCTGCAAGTATTGGTTCGACCATAGAACGTGCATTCTCATGATGCTTATCAGTGATTGTCTTGTTCTCCCTTAGAATATCATCCCTTTCCGGGTAGCCTGCTTGGCTTGCTGTAAATCGTACATTTTGATCTCCACGAGCTTGAGCCAACACTGTGTTTACTGCAGATAGGTAGTTAGCTGCTGATGTATATGATTTGAGCCTGTCAGAAGGATCTTCAACTCGGTGACGCAAGTGATCTGCATACTCCATGAGATGAGACTGAGTTATTTTTCGCAGATCACCGATACCATGCTTAGCCTTTATCCAATGAGCAAATTGTTTAAAGCGTGATATTTGATTGTGGGTAGTTGATATGCCAGTAACCTTATTTCCTTGCTTCTCTTGTAAGGCCTTTTGAGCTGCAGAGACTATATCTCTACTGCCTAAACCAAAGTTACGGGCATTGGGATGCTGGCGCTCCCAGCGGCATCTTGTGAACTTCATGCGTACCTCTATCATTTAGCAATTTTTGACGTTATGTTTGAAAGCAATGCTTACAGGATGCTGTTATTTGCCGTGGGGTCACATACTTGATGGCGGGGAAAATTGCTGTTGGTTATATATTAAGGAATCTAGGCGTTATAAATTATCGTTAACAAAATTCCGTTTAATATCAGATTTCATCGGTGATAATTCGCAGGTGTCACTTTGTGTTTCCTTTGAACCGTGTACACTAGTTGCATATAGGGGGGGAGACTGTGGACGTTGACAAAGTGAATCAGTTGTTAAACCTGATTAAAGATCTGTGCCAAATTGGATAAGCATAAGGAAGAGAATAACAATGACAACGTTGATTATACTGGGCAAGCTCTAATGAGGTGGCCAATTATTATTGACCACTACACCTAGGCAATACGTTGAAATGTCAAAGCATTCCGCGAGAAGGTTTATCCATTTGTTGACAAACACTCGAAGCCAAATCAGCCAAGGACGGTAAGAACACTGAAACTAGGTATCCTGTTATTCAGTCTGTAATTCCTCTTAAGTGACTACTTTGCGTTTAGGGAACAGTTTTGACTTTTTTCCTCGCAGCATAGCAATTAGGTTTCATCGGCAGGGCGGTATAAAATAGCATCCACCTCAATGTCAAAGCCGACGAGGTTGGATTGAGTCAGTATTCTAGCCGGAGGTGGGGTGCCAACATATTGTGCATATAGACTATCGAACTCTTTGGCGTCAGAAACATTTCGCAAAAACACACTCACCTTTACAGCGTTTTTTAGCGAGAGGCCGGCTGCATTAGCTGCTGCCTCTAAGTTGTCTAATGTCAAACGTGCTTGGTATGCAAATGGCTTATCTCCATGACGAATATTATCCCTGTCTCGGGGAGTTTGGCCCGCCAAAAAGACAAAGTTCCCCGCCTCCAAAGCCATACTGTACGTACCTGCAGGCGATGGAGCTATATCACTGCTAAACGATTTGATGCTCATTAAATGAATTCCTTGTTGTTAAGCACGGTAACGATCAACCAAACCGGCTATCCGTTCCACGGCGTGAACCGCAGCACTGTGGTTCTGAGAAAAATTAAGGCGAATACTGTCCGTGTGATTGGGACTAAATTCTGTACCAGGGGTGACTGTTACAGCTGCTTGTGAGCGTAAAAAGGCCAAAAAATCATACAGTGGTACAGATAGCTTGGGTAATTGTGGGAAGAGATAGCTCCCCGCCTCAGGGGGTCTGACATTTATGCCGGGTACGGCAAGGAAAATACCCAAAAGGTCATCTCGAATAGACTGATGTTGACGAATGCGCTCCTCAATCCACCCATCAGGTTCAGCAAACCAGGTGTTAAATACCGCCTGGCAGTAACCCGGAGCACGTAAAGAAACGATAGCCTGTAACTTCTCCATTCTTGCAATCAGGTGTTTAGCACCAAAAGCGACCCCTAAACGATAGCCTGAAAGTGACTCAGTTTTTGAGGGCCCCATGATGGTAACCACATTGTTGGTATCAATGTCGGTTGCTCGAAGGTGTGTATAATTTACGCCTGAGTACAATAAGCGAGAATAAAGCTGATCAACGATCACAGTGCTTCCATAACGGTTTGCTAATGAGGCTATCTGAGTAATTTCTGCCGCAGAATAGACGACACCTGTCGGATTGTTTGGATTGGAGAATAAAAATGTCTTTGCACCCGCCTTAAAGGCCGCCTCAAGCTGATCAAGACAAATCCCTGAGCCTTCTTTTGTGTTGAGATAATCCATCTCCACGGGCACTGTTTCCGCCCCTAGAAACTCAACCAATTTACGGTTGGCAAAGTAATCAGGTCGCATGATAGCCACCTTGTCACCGGCGACTACGCAAGAAGCAATAGCAAGAAAGAGAGCGCCTTGCGTACCTGGAGTTAAAATCAGCTCATTTTCACCATCAAGTTCTTTGCCCGTAAAGAGACTTAAGCGTTCTGATAATATGCCGCGTAATGTCCTATCACCTCGGTATTCTGTGTATGCTTGACTACCGCCACGCGCTTCGCCAGCAATAAAAGCTTCCAGAGCAGTCGGAGGTGGTGCAAAGGCTGCTGGATTGACATCGCCATGTGAGAAATCCACAGGCGTGCCTCCGAGTGTGTCACCAATACCCACTGCCATACCGCTGACTAATCGCCCTTCCTGTCCTGGCGCATGTTCGGTATCAAGTTTTGCAAATTTATCTTCAATCAAGCTCATTTTTCGCATTCCTTTTCTATGTGATATCGCTTCCTGTAACGCTTCTGTTTGTATGAATACTCAAACTTAATCTGGATCGTCAAAGCACTGTACGTAAAAGAGAGGGGTGTTAAGCGACGGTGGTCTAAATCTCAATAAGAATATTCAGGCCCAACTCAGCCTTATGTAAGTATCAATGACATATTCACCGTTAATGGCGCATATCTTGCTTTAGTTATGGAGTCGTCATTCTCACATCACACCCTGTTTGTTTTTTAATCAGTCTGACTTTGTGCATTTTTTTTTGCAAGAATTATTTTTCTGAATTTTTTATTGCACGAGGTGCATATTAGGGGTATGTTCATTCCATGAGCAAAATTTAACCACACGTTTTAAAGGGGCTTTTTGATGAGTACAAGCAAAGGATTGCGTAAACTACGCTCAACACGAACACTTCTATTATCATCAATCCTAATCGCAGCATCGGGATTAACCTCTGCGGCGGAAATTAAATTAAAGTATTCCGATCATGATCCAAATAATGGCATGCGCACTAACTTTGTGCAGAATGTCTGGTTGAAAGAGATCAACAACCAGTTAGGAGATAGAGTTAGTATTCAAGAGTTCTGGGGAGGTTCGTTATTTGGCTCGAAAGAAATCCTGAAAGGTATTGGTGATAACATCACTCAGATTGGTTTCATGTATCCTGGCCACTATCCGGGTCAATTACCGGCTCATACTATCTTTAAATTACTGCCGAAAGGTCCCAAAAAATTCTCTAATATGGTTTGGTTTTATCGAACTATCTATGAAGAGGTTCCCGCTTTTGAAGCAGAGCTGAAGAAGGCAAACGTGAAACCCTTATTACTTACTGCAGGTTTGCCAGCTGCTTTTGTAGGAACCACATCATTAGAGAGTATTGATGATATTACTGGACGAAAATGGCGTGCAGGAGACAAATGGAGTCTTCGGTTCTTGGGGAATGTAGGGGCCCATCCAGTATCCATCCCTTGGAGTGATACCTATATGGCTCTGCAAACGGGCGCGATTGATGGCTGTTACACGAACCTTGATGGTGCGCATATGATGAAATTCGACGAAACGGCACCAAATGTGCTTGTGTCAAAGTCGCTATGGAATGGTATTCCTTTCATGCATATGGTTAACCGTAGAACGTTTGAGAATATGCCTGAGGATGTTCAAGACGCATTGCTTAAAGCCTCTAAAATTGCTGAAGAAAAATACTCGAAAGTATATGAGGATACCTTTGAGCAGATTATCCAAACGCAAAAGGACTCTGGAGTCAAAGTCACTTTCATGTCTGATGAAGATATCGATAAATGGGAAAATTCACCAAAATTAATAGATCTTCAAAGCCAATGGGTTAACGAAGCAAAGAAAGCCGGACTAGACAATGCTGAAGAGATATTGACTCAGGTTAAAGCGATTTATGAAAGGGCAATGGCTCGCAGTTAACATTTTATCGCTGATCATTATTTTATAAATATAATTAGTAAGCTCGTATCCGAGGATATAATTATCCTCGGAGTGAAAGATAAATAGATTTTAAATAGAGTGTTTAATGTAATTAGCCTTATCCTTCCTTACTATATTATATGATGTCAAGTAGGAATATATATGATGAAAATATCGTCTAAGTTCAATCAGATTTTATCTGAGCTATCAGGATGGCTAATGATTGTCATGATGCTATTATTAGTGTCTGACCTATTAACTCGGGCAATAGGTTTTTCTATCAACGGTTTATCTGAATTAACTGTGTTTGTCATGATTATCGTTGTTTATTTTGGGTTAGCTAGGTGCGAACAATACAATGAGCATGTGAAGCTGGAGTTGATTACTAACCGGTTACCAGCGAAGGCAAAGATTGTAATATATTACTTTTCACAAATATTATCTGTTATTACTATCTCTTTAATATTCTACGCAGTACTTCAAAACGTATTAGACTCTTACCAAAGGAATGAATCTCTGGAAGGGACCTTAAACCTACCAATATGGCCAGTTAAGGCAATGATGGTGATTGGTCTTGTGTTCTTTTTATTTCAGTCAGTCTCTAATATGTTGAGTTCAATTAATGTTGATAAAAAAGACAAACTTAAGGAAATGCCAGTAAAAAATCAAGAACTTTCGAATTAACGAGTTCTCATACATGCACATAAAATATTCAGGGATGAGTTTATTATGGACTTTTTAACCGCCGGTGTTCTCTGCATCGCGCTCTTACTTGCTTTAATGGCTGTGGGGTTACAAATTGGTTTATCATTCATATTGAGTGGGTTCATTATCTGTTCACTTTTGTTAGACTTTGACAGCTCAATATCTTTACTTGGGCAGGCCTCTTATTTTTCAATCGCAACGCCAACCTGGGCCTCTATTCCGCTCTTTATCTTAATGGGGTCATTTGCAGCATCGAGTGGGTTGGCCCAACGCGCCTATACCGCCATCTATGCAATGAGCACAGGCATTCGTGGCTCTCTTGGTATTGCAACGTGTTTTAGCTGTGCTGCTTTTGGTGCTGTTTCTGGCTCATCTCTTGCGACAACCGCGATTTTTGGAAAGATGGCGCTGCCTGAAATGAACCGCCTGAGTTACAACAAAGCTTTTTCTGCAGGCTGTATTGCATCAGCCGGGACATTTGCGTCAATGATCCCCCCCAGCATGATGATGATTGTTTATGCCCTGTTTACTCAACAGTCGGTTGCTAAATTATTTGCTGCCGGAGTCGTTCCAGGGATCCTTACTGCTGTGGGTTACGTGGTGATTATTCAGATCGTACTGAAGCGCCACCCGGACTGGGCACCAATGCCGGATACGATTAAACAGCATAAGGCCGAATTGCGTACCAAGCGTTTTAAAGAGGCAACACAGATATGGCCTGTCATTATCATCGCAACGGTTGTGCTCGGTGGCATTTACTCGGGTTGGTTTACTCCAACAGAGGCAGCGGCAGCAGGGGCTTTAATTACGCTTATTTTAGGGTGGTCCCTAGGCTCATTTCGAAATGTCAGTAATGTCATTGATGCAATGAAGGAGTCAGCTAACACTACTGCGATGCTATTTCTCATTAATATTGGCGCATTGTTCTTCAGCCGAACCTTGGCGATTACACGTCTGCCGGTTGAAATAACAATGATGTTAAATGAATTAAGCATGCCTCCTATTGTCATTTTGCTTGGAATTATGGCGATTATGTTGCTGCTAGGCATGATTATGGTTCCTGTCGGCATATATGCGCTACTTCTGCCAATTGTGTTCCCATTAATTACATCTTTGGGTTATGACCCCATATGGTTTGGCGTCATTGCACTGAAAATAACTGAAATTGGCTCCATTACACCACCAGTTGGCTTGAACGTTTTTGCAATGAAAGGGGTAATACCGAAAGAAATGAATATCTCGCTTGAAGATATCTTTAAAGGTGTATGGCCGTTCTTAATCTGCGAACTGATTGTGCTGACACTTTTGGTTGTTTTCCCTCAGCTTTCACTTTGGTTACCTAATTTACTACTAGGGTAGCCTGATATAAAAAAGGAGTTTTATATGCCGTCCTCTTCAAAAGTAGATTTACTGATTAAAGGTGATTTAGTTTTATCTGACCGCGTTGCCGCAAACACATATGTCGGTGTATGCTCGGGTTCAATTGTTGGGATCTATACAGAAGAATCATTACCAGAAGCGAAAGAGTTCATTGATGCAACAGGCAAAATAGTTTTTCCTGGCGTCGTAGATGCACACGTACATTCATACAGTAACTTGCAAGAACGCTTTGAACATTCAACTGCAGCCGCAGCTGCTGGTGGCGTTACGACTATAATCGAAATGCCTTATGATTCTTGCGGTCCAGTATTTGATACAAATGCATATACCGAAAAACAAAAATGGATCGCGGATGAAGCCAAAGTAGACGTCGCACTCTTATCAACGATTAAGAAACAAGGTGATTTGGAAAGCGTTGACGCATTGGTTGAACTTGGTACTTGTGGTTTTAAACTGAGTGCTTTCGAAACATGCCCTGAGCGATTTCCCCGCATAGACGACAACGTTCTTTGGGACATACTGCCTACTTTGGCTAAAACGGATCTTCCCGTCGGCTTCCATGCAGAGAATGACATTATCATCGAGGCATTAATAGCCCGATATAAAGCGGAAGGCATGACCTACCCAAAAGCGCATTGTGAAACCCGCCCACCAATTTCAGAAACACTGGCGGTAAGTAAACTTCTAGAGTTTGCTTATTGGACCAAGTTTTCACTGCACATTTATCATAGTTCTCACCCTCGATGCTTGGACATGATTGATTGGTATCGTGACCAAGGTGTCGATGTTTCCGTTGAGACCTGCCCGCATTATTTGCTGCTCTCTGAGGACGATATGCCAGAGAAAAAGGCGTTTGCCAAAATTAATCCGCCGATGCGAAGTCAAGAAGCGGTGTCAGGTTTATGGCAGGGACTATTTGATGGGCGTATTGATTGGATAGCTTCAGACCATGCCCCTTGGCCTCTAGAGCGAAAGAGCAATGAAGCGATCTTTAACAATGGTTCTGGTGCTCCTGGCGTTGAGTCAATGCTTCCACTCATGTTTAGCGAAGCGGTGGTCAAGCGTGATATGGATATCGTCAAATTGGGCCAGTTGCTTGCTCTCAAGCCAGCAACACGCTTTAAGTTATCTCATCGTAAAGGGTCAATTGCTGTCGGCAAAGATGCTGATTTTGCCATCATCGATCCTAACCATGAATGGTACTTTGACGCTTCAGTTACTCAATCCTCAGCAAAATGGTCGCCTTATGAGGGAAAAAAAGTGACAGGCAAAGTGACCCAAACGATACTGCGCGGCAAAACTATCTACGCAGACGATGTTGTCTTAGCCAAGGCTGGGGATGGTCAGTATGTAGCTGCCCAGAAGTAGGTTTTGTCATGTCAATGCGGAGGTAGATATTGCTACCTCCTAATAATCCCATCAGAATGAGCGAGATAGTAATGCAACAGATTAAAGTTTGTGATGATCGTTTGTGGAATGACTTAATGACGCTTGGCAATATTGGCGCAAATGAAAAAGGAGGAGTGACACGGACTGCATTGTCGGATGATGACCAAAAAGCACGTTTGTGGCTAATTAAACAAATGACCATGCTAGATATGGACGTCAACGTTGATGGTGCAATGAATGTAATTGGCCGATTTAAAGCTCAAAGCCCAACAACTGACAAAGTCCTAGCTATAGGCTCACATATTGATACTGTCCCCAATGGTGGGAAATTCGATGGAGCATATGGTGTTCTTGCCGGATTAGAATGTATCAGAACACTGAAACAGCAGCATGTTTCACTTCCTTTCGATATTGAAGTAATCAGTTTTTGTGATGAGGAGGCTGCACACAATGCAGGCACCGTCGGCAGTCGCGCGATGATGGGAAAACTGCAACCTGAAGAATTAGAAAAAGCAAAAACAGCCGGAGCCAGGCCATTTTTAGATCACTTGAAGGCCCTCGGAAAATCATTGGAGGACGTGGAGTTATCGGTACGTAATCCTGATGAATTTATTTGTTTTATGGAAGCCCACATTGAGCAAGGAAAAATATTAGAAAGTGAAATGCTTCCCATTGGTGTTGTCACTGCTATCGTTGGCGTGTATCGCTATATCGTAACCGTCAAAGGTGAAGCTGCTCATGCTGGAACCACGCCTATGAATATGAGAAGAGACGCTCTCGTAGAGGCGGCTCCAATATTCACTTTGTTACCAGAGTGGACCAATGAGCAAAACCCCGAAATGGTCGGTACAATTGGTCAGGTCACTTTACTTCCGGGGGCTAGTAATGTGGTACCTAAGGAATGCCGCTTCTTTGTTGAGCTGCGCTCTCAGCATCCCAAAGACATGAAGGCTGTTCGAGAACGTTTGATAGAGTATGCTGGTCAACGCAAAGATTGGTGTGTTGAAACGATTTATGAAAAAGATAGTGTCTTGTTGGATGATTCGATGATTGCGTTATTCAGGAAAGCAACTGAGAAAGCAAACCTGCCCTATATGTTGATGCCCAGCGGTGCAGGACATGATGCACAATCTTTCGCACCATCGATTCCAACAGGCATGATATTTATTCCATGTGAGCAGGGGATCAGCCATAACCCTAAAGAATCAATTTCTAAAGAATCTGCTGGTCAGGGCTGCCAAGTTTTACTAAATAATATTCTTCTTCTTGCCGAATCTCGATAAACTACATCTATGAACACGATTGAGTCCTATCTAATGAAAGAACACCCTAAAAATCGCTTTGTAGGAAAAATAAGTCGGGGCTTTGACTCTTTTACTCCCAGTGATAGAAAGATTGCCGATTATCTGCTGAGCGTTTACCCACTTGGCCTCTTACAAAACGCAGCGGAGATCGCTGAAGAATTGGAACTTACAGCATCCACTGTGGTTCGTTTCTTTCCAAAAATTGGCTACGACAATATCAAAGAAGCTCGAGCTGATTTCAGTGAAGACATTAGATTTTTAATTAATTCTCCTGCGGATCGAGTTCGCTCTGAAAATGGACGTTTGGATAGCAACGATACTTTTGGCTTAACCATGGAGCAAGATATTGCCAATATAAGGGAGACTATCAGCTCTATCGACATAGATGTAGTCAACCGTTTTGTCGATTTAATGAGTGAATCGAGCCGAGATGTATATATTCTAGGAACGCGAAAAGAAGCTTCTGTGTCTCGTTACTTCTCTTATCAGTTATCGAGTTTTCATAAATCAGTTAAATTGTTGGATCCTAGCAATATGGTGGATCAACTCGCTGAGTTCACACCGAATGATATTTTAGTAGTATTTGACTTTCGAAGATACTCCAGTTATCACATGAAAGCTTGTGAATATGTAACTAAACACAAGGGGAATATCGTGGTGTTTGCAGATTCACCAATCTCACCGTCTGCGCAATATACTGATTGCCTCTTTTTGATAAAAACGACGGGCTTATCAGCGTTCGATTCTTACACTCCCGCGTTCACTATCATCAATGCGCTGGGGTCAATTCTAGTCGAGAAGAATGCTGATCTGGTGGGACAAAAATACGAGACTCTTGAATCACTCTACGAACATTTTGATATATTTACCTATCAAAATCACAAAACGAGTAACTAGCCCCTCAAATAACGATCCAAGTCAAACAAGGATAGAAGAATAATGGCCAGAGTAGGTTTTTTGATCTTAGGACAGACTCCTCGTACTGATATTGAGAAAACTTATCGACAATATCTACCAAATATTGAGTTTCATTTCGGTGGAGCCCTTGATGGCTTAACTGATGAAGAAATTACCACCTTGGTCGCAGCCCCCAAAACCTACCCACTGTTTGCAGTACTTAATGATCGAAGTAGCAGGGAGATCGATTTATACGCGCTACTGCCACTATTGGAGCTACAGTCTGAAAGACTTAAAGATGTTGGTGTTGACGTCATAGTGCTAATGTGTGCTGGTCAGTTTCCAAACCTTAACATTGACCTTCCGGTTATTTACCCGCAAAAGGTAGTTCAGGCGATAGCCTCAAGTATATCCATGACTAAAAGTGTGAGAATTATTAGCCCAAATGAAGGGCAACTTCCTGTGGCAATACAAAATTGGCAGACTGCTGGCTTTGCGGTCACAGGTATGAGTGCTTCCCCTTTGAACTCAGAAGCACTGGTCCATGCCGTGACTCAAATGGAGAATCAATCTGTCCCGGCTGATTGCCTGATACTGGATTGTATGGGGTTTACACCTGACTCTGTTGATCTTGTCAGACAATCAACGGCCTTACCAGTGCTTTGTCCTCAACGACTAGTAGCTAAGATTGTTGCTGAACTATTGAATGCATAATTAGGATCGGTTGAGTCGGTGGCTGCCAGCAATCTTTGGAGTTGGCGCAGGAGAAAGGTCTTGTGTTCCGTCTCCACCGTCGACAATACCATCCCTATCATCTGTTCCATTCCCTGAGTCACTATTAGAGCTGTCACCAGAGCCTCAACCACAACCACTGATCAACTAACCTGTGCATAAAATTTGCTGAAGAAAACCTTGTCTTTTTCGCTGAACGGATTGAGCAAGATATCACTGAGACCTGTATTAACTTAGACTGCCATCTGCCGAGGGCCATAAACACGAGTCAAATTAAGTTGACCACTACAGTCTCCCTTGGTGTACGTTTTTACCTCCACTTCTTGGTCTGACGTATCCCGTTTCTTTGATAGTACCTTGAGTACTTGAGCGGCATCATCCACAGTTAAAAAAAAGCCTCTTATTATTTTCTCAAAGATGGCGAACCGCGAGCCAACTTGAGCACCAGCACGAGCAGCAGCATTAAGTCCTACCAGACCGAATATGGCATCCATGTAGACAGATAACCATAGGGCAAAGATAATCAGCACAATATCCAATTTTAAATGCCACAGCACAGCACCAAACCTCTTTATCCCATTAGTAGGAAGAGGATCTGCTAATTGATATCCATTCCAATAAACCATGCACGGCTACAACAATCACAAGCCAAAACATAGAGATGGTCATGCTCAAAACAATGGCAGAACCAACGTAGAGTAGCGTAAAGAGCCATTTATCATCATGGTCATTGACCCATTCTATAATGTTGTGTTTCAAAGAACTCTCCTTGTTATCTTTGAATCTATGAAATGACGTTATCCGGAAACATCTTTGCAGGTCAAATATAGTGACATGGAAAGTGAGGTTAATCATTCCTGTCTGTCGAATTGAATAACCACCGACTTGATAGACACGCCAGAGTTGGATTCACTACTTCACGGTGAGTAGTCACCTTAACGCTCACAGAAAGAGTGCATTAACAGTGTGGTTATTCCCTTGAGTGCAACTAGTATTATATATGGTGTCTATTCGTTCTACTGCAACTGATCATGGAGGTCGTTTAGTATGAAACACACAGATGAAATTGAATTCTTTGACTCAGATGACATTGAAGTACTCAATGCGAAACATATTAATGCGTTGTCACCTGACGAAAAATCTGCTTTGATTAGTGCCGAAGCAAGGCTGAAAAGCAGTCATATCGAAAAGCAACGTCTCATGAGTATGTATACTGATGAGATTAAGCAATCTGGAAAAACACTGGGCTTTAAGCATCAAAAAGCCTCAACGTCGAAAAAAGAGTTCATAGAGAAATCTCAGGATCCTAACTACTTCAAACACTTGGCTGGGATTAAAGAATATTTCGAGTCTAATGAGAACCTAATCGCTTTCAAAAATACTGGCGGTCTTTTTAACGCGGGTGTGTGCTGGTGGCATTCGCGCTTGCAGCGCGCTGCGTTATACCTTACCACATACAGGCCAAATGAACCGAAATGCTCCAAGAAAGAAGCAAAAAAGATCATCCGCAACCTAATAAAAGGCAAAGAGGTCTTAGAGATTAGCGGGTTCAATAACTTTGCTGAGTTTTCAATCGAATTCAAAGAGGAAATTCAGAAGTATTTAAATCTATGGCAGCTTTTTGATGGTGTCCTGCTTTGGCAGTGGATCAATGGGCTTTCTGGTAGTTATGAGACAACACCTGAAAAGCTAAAAAAGTACATGGATGAGATCTATGAAGAGGTAGCGGTTAGAAAAAGAGTAGCTTACGTAAAATTGCAAATAAAAGGGATCGATTCTCATGCATTATTAATCACTGAAATTGAAAAAACCTCCAATGGTCAGGGGTACATCTTTAATTTCATTGATAGCAACAGTCCTGATTCAGCTTTTACTACTAACTATACCTACGGACAAACTTACCTACACCTATACAATAAATCCGTACCGTATCTGCAAAGAGAGGATGATATCGATAAGTTTCTAAGTGCAATCGATGAGTACAGCACTAGCTGATGATCCTGGCCAGCCACATATAGGATGGCTGGATTAGAAAGCGGGGAGCAGGTCATGACCTTGTGATCAATGCTGACCTAGAGCTGTTGATGGTTTGCTTAAAATCATCTCACTGATAAAAGGCAAACGCAAAATCGATAAGCACTGCGCTTGCCTCTTTTCAATACTATTACATAATCCCGAACTTTTGGAAAGCCTCGACAGTTGTCATACCTTTTTCCAGAGCTTGAAGCACTTCATTTTCACCCTCAGCCTTCTCAAATGCTCCCTGAAAGGCTTCGGTTGCCGCTTCTTGTGGGATAACTAGGACACCATCTCGGTCTCCAAAAATAATGTCGCCATTTTTGACTGATACACCATCAACTTCAATAGGTACTCGCCAGTCAATAACCTTTCCTCGCACGCCTTGATCTTGGGCATAACTCCCAAAGGAGGCAACAGGAAAATTAAGACGTTCAATCTCGTTGGTGTCCCGATGAAAGCCATGCACAACTGCGCCTGCAGCACCACATTGTAAAGCACGGGTTGACATTAGCCCTCCCCACAATGCATATCGGTGTGAGCTGCCTGAACAGATATACACCTCGTTCTCTTTCAGGTCATCGAGGGCTTCAAACATACGACCAAATGGTTGTTGAGTGATTTCAGAATGACCGGGGTGATCGCCGTAAAAATCTGCTTCGAGTACCGGCATGGCACGGCCAATGATCACCATATCATTCCGTATCGGTTTCAATTGAGGTGATAGAAATTGATGGTGGTATCCCATTTTATCTAAAATATCACCGACCAAAGCGACAAATAACTTCTCTTTGGCCAACTTGAATAACTCAGTATCATTGTTCCATTTCATAGACATTTATTCTCCTTAAATTGTTCTTTCTTCTTTTAATTGCATCAAAACTTCTTCCGGGTCGAAATCCTCCCGTCTGGTAGATAGGCTCACAATCACACCACAGAGAATTGCCATGACTAATGCCGGTACAGCAGGGTGCCCAACCGCATTTGATAATGTAGGGAACGTCATTACAGCCAACGAGGTGAGGGAACCGCCGAAAATTGAGGCCAAACCGCCTTGCCAGGTCGCACGGGGCCAAAACCTGCCGAGTATTATTGCGATAGCTAAGCCTGTTGTGATGGTTGAAAGCATCTTGGTTAGGTAAGAGAGAACGTCGTTTGCTGTTATCGAGAACAAGAGGGCTGTTACGATAGTGATGACGAGGCTGAACCGTGAAATTTTCACGACCAAATCACTAGGTGCTTGTTTACCTTTTGTTAGGACAGGATATAGGTCACGGACAAGAATTGATGTTCCTGCCATTGCATCAGAACTGGCTGAAGACATGGTTGCTGATAGGCCAGCGATTACTACAAGCAAGCCAACAGCTGGGGTCAAAATGGTCGCAGCCATTTGGGGGAATGCGAAATTGGCTTTGTCTAGGTCGGGAATGAGTATTGAGGCTGATACCCCGACAATAGCAGGGATAAATGCAAACATGGCACAAACAATACCGGAGACAATAAAGCTTTTCTTAATGGTTTTGGTGTCTTTGCCTGAGTAAATGCGTTGGCGAATTGATGGGGTGGCGATGATGCTAATGGAACTCGCTACAATAATAGCCAGGAACGCTCCCCAACCCATATTATCAATACCAAAAGATAAAATACGCCCGCCAGCCACTTCTTCAAGGGGACTAATCCCACCGACAAGGTAAACCGACACACCGGCCATGATCAGGAACCCGAAGAACAGCACAAACGCCATAATGGTATCTGTCCATACAACTGCGACATAACCGCCGATTACTGTGAATAGGCCAAAACCAATAGCAGTGATTATCTTTGCTGTTGTTAGATCAATACCGGTTGCCCATGATAAGTACATACCACCGCCGACTATATGGCCGCCCAACCAACCAACAGAGGCGAGAAACACCAGGACACCAACAACTGACTTCATAGATTTATTCCCTCCATAATAAAATGCCACTTCTTCGGACATAGTGACGAAGCGTTTTTCCCTGGAGTCAGCAAAAAATATTGCCGTGGCGATTAGACCGATGCCAACCGCTAAGCCATAGACAGCACCAAGCCAGCCGTTATTGTAGCCTGTTCCAACGGCCCCCATAGTGGAACCCGTACCGATACAGGTGGCGATTGTTGTGCCCATTAAGAGAAATGCGCCAAGACTTCGGCCGGCGAGTAAGAAGTCTTCACCGGATTTATGTTTTCGGGAAACCCAAATACCAAACCCGGTTATACCTATGAGGTAGAGTCCAAACACAATAATAAAAGTAACATTGTCCATAATAGTTTCACCTTTTTGGATGTTTGAATACCTGCAAACTTGTTCGTCAAGTTCGCATTATTTATTTGCTCGTTATTGGGGAGGGGACAAAAAACATATTATTCTGGGTGCGGTTCTCGCTTTATTTCTGAGCCACTTCCCCCAACTAAGAAGTCAAGGTCGCCTCCAAGGTGCGATGGTTGCACCGTGTTAATATAAAGTTTGGCGTAGCCTCGGGTCGCTTTGGGTGAGGGGGGGGCCCAACTTTCTTTTCTTTTTGTTAGCTCTTCGTCTGAGATACAGAGATTAAGCTTCCTTTCAGCAACATCCATTTCGATAACATCACCGGTTTGGACATGTGCCAGAGGTCCGCCATCAGCAGATTCAGGACTGACATGCAACACGATTGTTCCAAATGCTGTGCCTGACATCCTTCCATCGGATATACGAACCATATCTCTTACGCCTTGCTGCAGAAGCTTTTTAGGTAAACCAAAGTTGCCGACTTCTGGCATGCCTGGATAACCTTTCACGCCGGCATCTTTAAGCACCAGAATGGTATCTTGGTCAACCGGTAAATCAGGGGCATTTATCTGCTGGTTATATTGTTCGATATTTTCGAATACATAGCATTTTTGTTTAACGGACAATAATTCCGGTGAGGCTGCTGATGTTTTGATAATAGCCCCACTAGGTGCGAGGGAGCCTTTCAGAACGGCTGTGCCAGAATTGGTTTGAAAAGGACGCTCAAAGGTTGATATAACATTGTCATTGTAAGTAGGAAAAGATGCGTAGTTTTCCTGTAAGGTCTTACCGTTTGCCTGAATAACCTGTTTGTGGAGAATATTTTGCAGATTGGTGATCAATGCGCCAAGCCCACCCGCATAGTGGAAGTCTTCCATTAAGAAATCACCAGAAGGTTTGAGGTTTGCCATCAGCGGTATATCAGCGCTGAGTTTATCAAATTGAGTCAGATCCAGCGGTATGCCAAGTCGGCCAGCAATAGCTTGCAAGTGCAGGATGAAGTTCGTTGACCCGCCAATGGCCGCATTACACATAATTGCGTTCTCTAACGCTTCCCGGGTGAGTATGTGAGAGATCCTGAGATCCTCTTTTACCATACCCACAATACGACGGCCTGCGAGTTGAGCAATACGCCGGCGTTCAGCATCCACTGCTGGGATTGTGGCTCCGTTTGGAAGGGTCATCCCCAGTGCTTCTACCATGCAAGCCATGCTCGATGCGGTCCCCATTGTGTTGCAGGCACCATTGGAGCGTGACATTGAGTTCTCGATGGCGTCAAACTCATCTTGGGAAATAATACCTGAGCGCAGCTCCTCACTAAACTTCCACAGATCTGTGCCTGAGCCGATATCCCTGCCTTTGTACTTTCCGTTGAGCATTGCCCCACCACTTACAGCAATGGTGGGTATATCGACACTTGCAGCCCCCATCAAGCAAGATGGGGTCGTTTTGTCGCAATTCACAAGTAACACTACGCCGTCTATGGGGTTAGCCCTGATACTCTCTTCCACATCCATGCTTGCAAGGTTTCGGTAGAGCATTGTGGTTGGCTTCATCAGTGCCTCACCCAATGACATAGCTGGGAATTCAAAAGGAACCCCCCCAGCTTCCAGAACCCCATATTTGACCCTCTCTGCCAAGTCTCGGAGGTGAGCGTTGCAAGGGGTTAGATCTGACCAGGTATTGCAGATACCAATAACTGGCCGGCCATCAAATATATCGTTCGGGTACCCTTGATTTTTCATCCAGCTCCGACTGATGAACCCTGATTTATCTGCTCTTCCGAACCATTCTTGGCTGCGGTGTGTTTTTTTCATTTTCCCTCCTTTACACATATCAACGTTGCTCTGAATAACCAAAAAAAATTAAATAGTGTTGTTTCGGGTATAAATGTCCCTGCCGAAGGACCCAGCATATTTGTTATTTTTCGCTATGCCACGCTGATACGCGTGGCTTAAAGGTTGACTAGCGTTTAAGCGACAATGGTTTGTTTAAGCATCTCCTGACTGTATTCAAAATGATCGGATAAATATCTTCGAAATAGGTCACGGTCTCTATCAATTAATGATTGGATAACTCTCTCGTGCCCTAAATAGGCTTCTTCGTTAGATTCATTTATGTTGTTACCTATCTGCATAATGTTTTTGATTTGTTCTGATAATGACAAATAGATAACGCAAGAGATTGAGTTTTGCGAAATGGAAACTAACTTGTTATGAAAATCAAAATCAAGTTGGGATGAGATAGTATTACAAGAGGCTGCTTTTAATTCATTGTTTATATACTTCAGGGTTACTATGTCATCATCAGTTATATGCTCGAAAATATTATCCACTAGGCTCAGTTCAACGACTTGCCTTAATTTACGCATTTCATGGAATTGCTTTTCGCTTTGTCCAAAACGTATAGAAGCAATAGCAACACTGGCCTTCAAGTTGTCTCTAACAATCATTGGTGGTTTCCGGACGGAAGTTCTGACGACACCGTAAGTTTCAAGTACCCTCAAGGCTTCTCGAACGGTATTACGGCTCGCCCCAAATAGTTCTGCTAGCTCCCGTTCTATGGGGAGGGTATCGCCTTCTTTTAGCTCACCGCAGTCGATCTTCTTGATCACCTGCTTGACGATTAACGAAGATACCGTTTCATTTTTTTCCACGTTGAACATTCAGGTGCTCCTTTTCTGCAGTGTTCTAATGTAGGACATTAGGATATTACAGCTAATTTGTATGAATTTTATGCATCATGAGTCACAGTTTGGTTAAGGTTTATACTTTAAATTTCGTTCTGTGATATCACTAACACTTATTCCAGGCCGACTGACCTGAGCGCTGAAAGTTAGCTGAGACAAATGCATGCTATAAAGTTGTTTGAAATAATTAATCATCTGTTAAGTTAGCAAAAATAGTAACTCAGAAATGCCTAGGAATTAGTCTGCTCTATACGCCTTACTAATTAATCATGGGTAAACCCCCGGCTATGCCGGGGAGACTCGCATAGGTTTTACCTTTACCGCGGTATAGGTACCTTCTGAACTTGACCAAGGGTAAGAAGGAATAACCTATGCGATATTATAAACGTTTGTCTCATATGCGATAGGATTGTAAATACCATATTGTATTTATTTTCAAGAAAAGACAGAAAGTGATATTTGGTGCGATTAGAAAGCATCTTGGTGATGTCTTTCATGAGCTAGTTCAACGGCAAGAGATAGTTATCGAAGAGGGATATTTGATGAAAGATTATGTACATTGCGCCTCAGTATTCCACCCAAATTGTCAGTTTCACATGTAGTTGGTTACATGAAAGGGAAAAGTGCTATATCGATAGCCAGAAACTTCAAAGGAAAACAGAGAAACTTCACTGGTGAGGCGTTTTGGACGAGAGGTTATTTTGTTTCAACCGTTGGTCTTGATGAGAAAATGGTACGAGCGTATATCCGAGTTCAAGAAGAGCAGGATTGACACCGTGACCAGTTGAAGTTTGGAGTTTAATGCGCCTTGGGCGCTTACTTTAGCCCTTCGAGGGCGTCATCTAATAAGCCTCCGGCTTTGCCAGAGGTCATTTAACTGCATGGAATAGTTGGCCCAACCAGACCCAGTTCACAACTCTTTTACTTCTCTGGGACTTCAGTCATTAATACTCGCCCCGTGGGATTATGGGGCGGATACTCTGTTGCGAGCACGTATTTGCTAAAAATCCGGAGTTCACCTAGATGCACAATAATAGTTCGAAGTTGCAGTCTTCAACCTGTTTTCAGTTGTCTATTGGTTAACGCTACTGATCACTAATATTGTTTAACATGCCTAACTGGTGCCACGTACCGATTTCCCTCGGGCAGTTTACAACCGTTGATGAAGACAACTACGTCATTAAGGCTATACCGCTTAAGGTTTCCGACCTGGTAAGTAGGGCAGAAGAACACCCCAGTGTTAACTAGTTTATCAAACTTTTCTTCAGTTATATCGAGCATGCGAGCAATGGTTTCTCCTGAAACGAGCATGATTTCTTCTACTGTTTGGTACTTTGTATTCTCCATGTGTTTCGCCTCGCTGGTTGTGTTTACTTCACTATATCTCTTGCTCGATATGTTTGAAGGATGAGGTGTCGGGGTAAATATGAATGGAGTATGAGCGGACAACTCATTAGTTAATTTAGGGGGGGGATATATAGAACGCCGCACCATTTAACTGGATTGTATAGCCTCCTCAGTTAGGAAAGTTCAAAGCGATTTTCAGTCTGAATTTCCTAAAATCTATCCGAATATTTTTGTTATATTTCATAAGTGATTGATTTTAAAGTGCTGGTACACGTCCGACCGGGCATCATCTAAAGTAAAAGCTTACAAGTTCACTTTGTATTAAAAAATTTGTTTTAAGCAAAGCCAAGTTTTTCACTTAGTGTTACGAGTTGATATCTAATTTCGGATTGTTTGTGAGTGGCCCTAGGCTGTTTTCGCTTAGGCAGAAGGGCATGTTATTTTTACAAACAGATTCCTTTATTTGACTTCACCGTCATTGATATACGCTTGCACATCAACAATGCGATAGTGATAGCGGTTAACAATTTTGTAGGCAGGTAAGTCAAAAGTATCACGCTGAATCCAAACATAAAGTGTGAGCATGTAAGAGGGGGGAGTTAACGTTTGAATATTTCCATTGATGTTTGTTCCTGCTGCGTAGGAAATGATGTGATTATGAGTGCATATATGGGTAGTAAAGTTATAGTTTAATCCATTATGGTATGATGCTATTTCTAATAATGAGCAACAACTTGTACCAAATCTTCTGTGTACCAAAAAGTGTACCAAATAATCTACAGTCAGAAATTTTGGATTGAATTCAATGTGATTGATTAGATGCTCATGTTTTTTTTGTCTCTTATGGTTTGGAGTTAAATTGTTGAATAATAAGTGCTTAATGGTTCAGGGAACCACCTCTGACGCAGGTAAGAGTGTGCTGGTGGCAGGGCTGTGCCGTGTATTAGCACGTAAGAATATTAAAGTCGCCCCATTTAAGTCACAAAATATGGCACTAAACAGTGCGGTAACCAAAGATGGTGGAGAGATCGGCCGTGCACAAGCGGTACAGGCGCAGGCGGCAAAGATTGAGCCGACAGTACACATGAACCCGGTATTATTAAAACCGAATACCGATATTGGTGCGCAGGTTATCGTTCAGGGCAAGGCTTTGGCTGATATGGATGCAGTGGGCTATCACAACTATAAAAAAGTGGTGTTAGGCCCGATCATGGAGTCTTTCGGTATTCTTCAGCAAGAATACCAAACCGTTATTATCGAAGGGGCGGGCAGTCCAGCCGAGATTAACTTGCGTGAAAATGATGTTGCCAACATGGGATTTGCCGAAGAGGCTGATGTACCGGTGATCATTGTGGCAGATATCGACCGTGGCGGCGTGTTTGCGCATCTTTATGGCACACTAGCCTTACTGTCGGAAAGCGAGCAAGCACGGGTAAAAGGTTTTGTGATCAACCGGTTCCGCGGTGATATCAAATTGCTGGAGGGGGGACTGGAATGGCTGGAGCAAAAAACCGGTAAGCCAGTGTTGGGGGTTCTACCTTATCTGCATGGCCTGATGCTGGAGGCTGAGGATGCGATTGATGTTCAGCAGGTAGATGCAGACGGTGATCAATTAAGGGTGTCGGTACCAGTGCTAACCCGTGTCAGTAATCATACTGACTTTGACCCTTTGCGCATGCACCCGCAAGTAAATATGCAATTTATCGGTAAAGGTCAGCAAATTCCGCCATCTGATCTTATTATTATTCCAGGGACTAAAAGTGTTCGCAGTGATTTGGACTACCTTAGGGAGCAAGGTTGGGACCAACAAATTGCCCGTCATCTTCGCTTAGGCGGTAAGGTGATGGGTATTTGTGGTGGTTACCAGATGCTGGGTGAATCTATTGCGGACCTCGATGGTATTGAAGGTGAGCCGGGTACAAGCTGGGGGCTTGGATACTTATCAGTTTCGACAGTATTGGCCCCTCATAAACAGCTGAAGCAAGTAACAGGCAGCCTGACAATACCAGATCAGGATAGTGTTCCTGTCAGAGGCTATGAAATCCATGCTGGCGTGACAGAAGGTGTAGATCAAGATGCGCCAATTTGTCTAGCTGGCAACAAAGACGGCAAGTTTGGTATTGATAACCAGGTGTTTGGTACTTACTTGCACGGTATTTTTGAGCAACAAGAAGCCTGTGATGCTATTTTAAAATGGGCTGGTCTAACTTCAACGTGTTCGCCGGATTTTAATTTGATCCGTGAACAGGGCATCGACCGAGTTGCTGATATGCTCGAGGAGTATATGGATTTTGCAACGCTATGGCCGGGATGGTCAGAACAATTTGGCAAAAAGGAGAGCTAACCCCTCCTTTTGTTAATCACTGAGCCTAGGCCGAGATATGAGCTAGGCTCTGAGAAAGAGGGATGAATATGATTTTAGATGTGTCGCCGAGTATTAAAACTCAACGCCTTTATATCAGACCCTGGGATGAAGACGATATTGCTGGCTTATACCGGATAATGTCCAATCAATCAGTTCATACCTTTACGGAAGAAAAACCTTGGTCTGAAGAAAGGGCGAGGCATGAGTTACAGAAACTCCATGTTGATCTATCAATGGGTAATGGTCGCCGCGGTTACTTTAACTGCCCGCTAATTTTATCTGACTGCGATACCTTGATTGGCCGAGTGGGATTGCATCCCTATGGCGATAATGAATCCACCGCTGAAATTGAATGGGTGATTTGTGAGGATCATTGGCATCAAGGTTATGCAACTGAAATCGGTCGGGCGATATTAGAATACGGCTTTCGCGAGGCCGGCTTTCACAGCATTATCGGCTTTACCTGCATTCGCAATATGTCAGCACGTCAGGTAATGAAAAAAATAGGGATGGAACACATTGGAGACAGAGAGTTACATCACAGAAAGCTCAGTGTATTTCAAATAAAAAGGGAGCCATAAGTTGGCTCCCTTTTGTTTTTCAGTTATTCGCTTCAGTGCGTTTTTACACAACCCATGCTAACTGCTGCCTGATATGTATTTATCGTATCGGGTGATGCTTTTGAGAGTGTTTTTCAAGATAACTGAATAGTACTGAGAGACCAAAGCACAGGATGAGATAACCTGCACCAACCAACAGCCAAATTTCGAATATCAGACCCGATGAATTGGCAATTTCACTGCCAACAAAGGTTAGCTCCTGAATGGAAATCAGCGAGATAATGGATGAATCTTTAACTAAGGAAATGAACTGGCCTGCCAGTGGCGGTACGATACCACTTAAAGCCTGTGGAAAAATGATAAACCTGAATCTGTCTAATCGTGATAGGCCGAGCGAATCAGCGGCTTCCCACTGTCCCTTGGCAATAGCATCGATCCCAGAGCGAACGATTTCAGCGATATAAGCTGCTGCAATGAGCCCCACACATAGGATCCCTGAGAATAAGTTTTCCCACAGTTTGGCTGGACCAAATAAGAAGGACTGCCAAGAGCTGATATCAGTTGGGGTATTTCTCAATACGCTTTCTAAACCCAGGGCTGGAACCAACTGGCTAGAAATGAAAAAGTAGAAGATAAATACAAACACCAGTGGTGGGATATTTCTCACCAGCTGAATATAGGCCTGTGCTGGTAACCTCAAGAAGAACCATGATGAACGGCGGGCTAAACCTAACATTAAGCCGAGTAAACCAGCAAAAACCATACCCCATAGGCTAAGGCGTAATGTTGCCAATAGTCCTTGAAAGAAGTATGGAAGTTCACCGTTGCGACCAGGTGTCATTACGAGAGTAAAAGCTTTATCCCAGTTCCATTGATAATGTATTCCAGCGGATGAACGGTACCAAAGCCAACCAACAGCCGCGACAATTAGCAGGATTAGCACTGCATCCAATTTGCTTAGTTTTAGTCGTGCCGGGAAATTGATTCCCGGCATGACTTGGGTCTTTGTTTGCGACAACACTTATTGTCCTTGTGCGATCTGGTCTTCCCAATCTAAGGTAGTGAACCAGTAATCATGGCGCTCTTTCAACCAGCCGTCTTCGGTACGGAGTAAAATCCAGTTGTTGAAGAAATTAAGCAAGTCAAACTCACCGTGCCGGATAGCAAAAGCTTCAGAACCACGGCTCAAACGCTCATCAAAAGGGATATACAGCTTGTTACTGTACTGAATTGCCATGTGCTCAGGTTTCGGCGATGAGGCGAGGGCAGCGTGGGCATTGCCATTCAATACTTCTTGGAAGGCCTGTGCTTCATCATCAAACTGGCGTAGTTTTGCTTTTGGGAAGTACTTTTTCGCTGTTTGTACGGTAAAAGCACCGCGGCGTACGGCTAGGGTAACACTACGTTTGTTGTAGTCTTCAAAACTTGATTTATCTGCGGCAAGATCTTTGTGGGCGGCAAGCTGAACACCTGAGTGTGCGTATGGGCTGGTAAAAAGCACGCTCATGTTGCGTTCTGGTGTAATAGATAAGCCACCGATAATAACGTCGAATTTACCCGCTAGCAACGCAGGGATAATGCCATCCCAAGCTGTTGGGATAAACTCCAGTTTGAGTCCAGCATCTTTTGCCAAACGGCGGGCAACATCGACTTCAAAACCAACGAGTTCGCCTTGCTTGTCTCTCATCGCCCATGGGACGAATGTCGACAGCCCCACCCGAAGTGTTCCGCGTTCTTTAATTTCAATAAGCGCACTTTTATCAGCGGCTGTCGAGACGGTGGCCATTGTCAGCGCCATAACAGCAATAAATGCTGATAGTAATCGTTTCATGCTTCCTTTCTCCTTGTACGAATGTTTTGTTGATGATTGCTTTGTGAGTGTTGTTTTACTTGTATTTTATTGGTTAATCATTGGCTTAGTGTGATGGTGTGTTGAGCCGATGAGCAAGCCAAGCTGCTAGGCCCGATAGTGTCAGGGTGACCACAAGGTATATACCTGCAACAGTAAACCAAACTTCGAAAGGCATAGCGGTATCCGCGACAATATTTCGCCCTTCGGTTGTAAGGTCGAATATGGCCATCACACTGACTATCGACGAATTTTTGACAAGAGAAACCGCTTCATTGGTTAGCGGTGGCAATATGCGCTTAATCACTTGCGGTAAAATAACAAAACGATAGCTATCTATAGTGGATAAACCTAGGCTATTACTCGCTTCGAACTGTCCTTTATCAATATTTGTTAATCCGGCTCGAAAAATCTCTGCTGTATAAGCGCCTTGGAAAAGAGATAGTGCCAATACCGCTGTTGTAAACCTCTCAAGCCCAAGGACTGGGCCGAAAACGAAATACAACAAGTAGATTTGAACCAATAAGGGAGTGTTTCGAATCAGTTCGATATAACATTTAGCAATGCCTCGGCCCACAATGGAATCAGATAGACGAAGTAATGCGACCACCAAACCAATGGCTAACGTAAAAAATAAACTAACAGCAGAGATGTTCAAAGTGACCTTTAGTCCTTCTAATAACTCTGCAGGGAACCATTGCCCGTCTTCAAAAAACCAGAGGTATTGCGGAATGCGATACCATTGCCAGCGGTAGTTCATCGCATCCGCCCCGGTATCGAGTAACCACATCAAGAAGAAAGCCACTAGGCCAACTTGCAATAACCCCGAAAAGAAAGGTTTGGAAATACGGCCCATAACGTGAAACCACCGTGATGAACCAACAACATTCTGAACCATAGTTAAGCCCTTAATAACTTAAGATCTGTTCAAGGAAAAGTTGAGTTCTCGGATGTTTAGGCGCATCAAATAATTGTGCTGGTGGGGCAACCTCTACAATTTCGCCTTCGTCCATGAAGACCACTCGATCAGCAACTTTTCGCGCAAAACCCATTTCGTGGGTCACACAGATCATGGTCATACCTTCCTCGGCCAGTTCGGTCATGACATCCAATACTTCGCGGATCATCTCTGGGTCGAGTGCAGATGTTGGTTCATCAAACAGAAGGATATCAGGTTTCATGCACAGTGAACGGGCGATAGCCACACGCTGTTGTTGGCCGCCGGAGAGCTGTGCAGGATATTTATCTGCCTGATGAGCAATGTGCACACGTTCCAGGTACTCCATCGCTAATTGATCAGCATCTTGCTTATTCATCTTCCGGGTACGTCGGGGGGCAAGGGTGAGGTTTTCGCGTACCGTCATATGGGGAAATAAATTGAAATGCTGAAAAACCATACCCACCTGGCCTCGAATACGCTTGAGATGTTGTGCATTGAGGCTGTGACCGGCGACCTCAAGTTGCCCTTCACTGAATTGCTCAAGACCGTTGATACACCTTATCAAAGTTGACTTCCCAGAGCCTGAAGGGCCACATATAACCAGCTTTTCCCCGCGGGTAATGGTCAAATTGATGTTCTTTAGTGCCTGGAAATCTCCATACCACTTATTGATGTTCTGAAACGAAATAACAGTTTCTTTGGTCATCCAGACCGCTCCAAAGAGAAGGTTTTATGAGCCTATGTTATTGCTTTGTAATGTGGAATTCAAAGAGATGAACCGATTATAGGCATATAATTGTGAAATCAAGCCTATTACGCATCATGTTGATTAAATAGCCACCGTTTTGAAAAAAAATCACCAAATTGGCTAATTAGCGTTTGCACTGCACATAAAAGACAGATAAGTTAAAGTCAATTGGATTTGGAATATACTGTCAACAAAACTTGTAATTTTAAGTTTACAGTTGATGGGTGCGTAAATTAGGAAGTAACAATGCATAAAACCGATGATGTTCGTATTCGCGAAATTAAAGAACTTCTCCCTCCAGTTGCAGTACTGGAACGTTTCCCTGCAACTGAAAATGCGTCTGAAACGGTATATCAAGCTCGCCAATCGATTCATAAAATCCTCAATGACGAAGATGACCGTCTGTTGGTCATTGTCGGCCCTTGTTCTATTCATGATACAAAAGCGGCATTGGAGTATGGCCAGAAGCTAAGAGCGCTTCGTGAAGAGCTGAAGGGCGAACTTGAAGTTGTTATGCGTGTTTACTTTGAAAAGCCACGTACAACGGTTGGCTGGAAAGGGCTTATTAATGACCCATACATGGATAACAGCTTCCAGCTAAATGATGGCCTACGTATTGGCCGTAAGTTGCTGTTAGACCTGACTGATATGGGTGTACCAACAGCAGGTGAATTTCTAGATATGATCACACCACAGTATATGGGTGATCTGATCAGCTGGGGGGCAATTGGCGCTCGTACCACTGAATCTCAGGTTCACCGTGAGCTGTCATCAGGCCTTTCATGTCCAGTAGGTTTCAAAAACGGTACTGATGGCAACATCAAGATTGCAACTGATGCAATTGGCTCGTCAAGCGCACCTCACCATTTCCTGTCAGTTACTAAATATGGCCATTCTGCGATTGTTTCGACTGCTGGTAACGAAGATTGCCACATCATTTTACGTGGTGGTAAAGAGCCAAACTACAGCCAGGAACACGTGAATGGCATTACAGAGCAGCTTGAAAAAGCCGGTCTGCGTCAAAAAGTGATGATTGACTTCAGTCACGCAAACAGCCTTAAACAGTACCAGCGCCAGTTATTGGTTTCTGAAGATGTTGGCAGCCAGATTGCAGCAGGCAATAAAGCTATCTTCGGTGTAATGATTGAAAGCCACCTTGTTGAAGGTCGTCAGGATATCGTTGAAGGACAAGAGCCGACCTATGGCCAGAGCATCACAGATGCGTGTATCGGTTTTGATGACACTGAGAAGGTACTTCGACAACTAGCTGGTGATGTGAAGAAGCGTCGCGAAAAGTAATTTTTGCAATATATCGAAAAATAAAAAGCCTGATTAAAATCAGGCTTTTTATTTTATCTAGTGGGTTGTATCGGTAATTGAATAAACGGTAGTTTGAGTTTGGTTGCTATCTCTATATTTAGACAATTTCACTGCCGGTGCTGATATTTGTAGCTTTTGGGCTCGCTTGAGGTTCTCTTGGGCTTTTGCATAGAATGTTGGGCTTGTATTAACTGCTCTTTCTAGATAGTTAATGGCAGACTCGTAATCCCCCTCTAACATGGCAAAGTATCCAATATCGTTCAAAGCCTTTTCTCTTGGCATTACATTTGATAAAGCATCAAGGGCATCTTCATATTGCTTTGACTTTATATAAGTAAGTCCAAGGTTAGACCATGCTCGTTTATTGTTAGGGTATAGCGTAGTCGTTCTTCTATTTATAATTTCTGATTGCTTTAAATTACCGTCTAAGTAATAAGAGTATCCAAGGTTAGTCAATGCTTTTTCAGAACGATTGTTAACACTTAAAGCGGTTAGATAAATTTGTTGAGCAGGTTTATGCTTGGCATCAAGATCGGATATTATACCAAGACCGATATATGCACTTAAGGGAGAATTACTATCAATCAATAAGCGTTGAGAGAATAGGTCTTTTTCTGAATCCCAATCAGATTTTCCTTGCCTTTGCTGATCCATCTTTATGGCTCTTAGAAGTTGTTTTTTTGCATTGTCTTGCTCGCCAAGCTTTAGCTCTACAATGCCAACAGAAGCCGCATATTGAATGTTATCTTCGGCAATGAGAGCCGCTCTTGTATAGGCAAGTTTTGCTAGTTCGAAATTCCCTCTTTGTTGGTGGATATAGCCAATCTTATAAAAGGCTTGATCAGCATATTCTTGGGAGGGAAAGCTTAAGGCTCGTATATATTCATATAAAGCGAGATCAGAGTCATTGGCTAAGTAAGCTTGATCACCTCTAAGTAATGCTTCTTTTGCATTCTCAGGAGGAAAGTCACCTGTTAGCCCTAACGTGGATTTTCCTTCATAAAGCTCATGGTTAAAATCTACGCTGTCATTGGTAGAGGCTGTATTATTACTTGAACAGCCGACGAGAAGAGATGATGCTATCGAAAAAATAATTATTTTATTATTGAACAATTTTTTAGCACTCATTATTAAACATCCTTTTACTTGGCTAACGGCTTGCAAACATATCCAATACCTTTACGATAGCAGGGCCTACAGCAACTGCAAAAAAACCTGGCCAAATGCAAGTTACTAATGGAAAAATCATTTTCGTTCCTATTTTGGCGGCTTCTTCTTCTGCTCTTTGCATACGCCGGTCCCGAAATTCATCAGCATAGTCTCTCAATGTATCACCCATGCTTGAGCCAAGTTTTACAGACTGGGTTATTATACTGATTAGACCTTGAAGTTCAGTTAATCCTGTCCTTTCAATAAATTGGTTGAGTGCCACCGGCATTGATATCCCAACCCGAGCCTTTTGACATACAATCTGTAGTTCTTGGCCAAGAGCCGGAGATATAGAGTCAATTTCTTTTGCCACCCTGTTTAATGCTGCTTGGAACCCTAAACCAGCTTCAGTTGAGACGACTAATAGGTCAAGGGCATCAGGGAAGGCGTTCCTCAGATCTTTAGTTCGCTTGTCAGCTAATTTTTTTAAGAACATATTAGGTAGGTAAGAGGTGACAGCGACTGAAAGCAAGATATAAAACACAACTTTCTGCGTAGTCAGCTCAGGTATAAATTTAGTTACAATGATTGAGGTAACTAATGCCAATAAAGATAAGATGATTTTAATTGCGTAGAAAGATGTTAATGCCGAGCTTTTTTCATAACCTGCATGCATCAATAACTGTTTTGTATTGAGCTGTTCAGCTTTTGATTTAGGGGTGACATATTTCTCTATCGATTCGAGGGTGTTTTTCTGCTCTGTTTGCAAACTGCCGGTAAACTGGGGCTTATTGATACTCGATATTTTATTTAAACGGCGTTTTAAGGGCGTTGTTGAATTATTTATGAGAATGCTAATACTGATTGTAAAAGCTACAGCACTCAAAAAAGCGAGGCCCAAAAAAAGCCACTTTGATATGTTTTCATCACCTATATAGGTATTTAATACACTGACCAGATACTCCATACTAAACCTCTATACGTAGTAATTTACGAATCCAGAAAAGGCCAAGCGTCATTAAGATAGCTGTTACCGTTAATACAGTGTGGCCTCTTTCCGACTCTAACAATGGAGCAATGTAGCCCGGGTTACTGACATATAGCATCAAAAATAGAACAAAAGGGACCATCATTAGTACCCACGCTGACATTCTTCCCTCTGCTGAAAGTGTTCGAACTTTCCTCATTAGCCTGAAACGGCTGCGGATAACCGCCGATATTTTATCTAGAGTTTCAGCTAAATTACCACCTGTTTCTTTTTGAATTACGACAGCGCTGTTAAAAGCAAGTACGCTTACAGAAGGGTTGCGCTGTGCTAGGTTAGCGAGTGCGACTTTAATATCGACACCATAATTGAGTTCAACGAAAGTTTTTCCAAATTCAACTGAGATAGGGGGAGGCATTTCTTCACTGACAGTTTTCATAACTTCAGTAAAAGGGTATCCAACAAGCAAAGCACGTTTCATTACATCCAATGCTTCTACAAATTGCTCTTCAAATAGATGGAGCCTTTTTTCTGTTTGTTGTTGAATAAAAACGATAAAAGCTACGATAATGATAGCTGGTGTAGCAACAGCCATTTTTAGGTTTTGTGTTATAAAAAGTACGCTGAACATGGCAAAGAATATTGTAATAGTAAGCCAGATGGCAACCTTGTATGCTTTCCAGTTGAGCCCTGCCAGTGAAAGCCTTTCACTGAGGTACTCACCAAATGCATTATTTTCTAACCAACGCTCTGTAGGTCCAAGATTATCAAGGTAACTCTTTCGTAATAAAGACTGTTGCTGTGGCTTACCAGATTCGGCGATGGCTTCAAGCTGTTTTTTCAGTAGTCGATTTCGATTTGCTCGAGTGCCAGACGCCGATATCAATATAGTTTGCGATATAACGACAACTGCAACAAACAATATAATCAAATATAGTTGTAAATTCAGATCCATTAGAAACTCCCACTGCTTGTTGAATTGAAGTAGGAATAGGGGATATCTATCCCCTTGTGTTTAAAATCATCCATAAAGGATGGAACATTCCCTGTAGCTTGATAATGACCCATGACATTACCATCTTCATCGAACCCTCTTCGGCTAAAATTGAATAATTCAGTTAAAGTGATAACATCGCCTTCCATCGCATTAACCTCGACAATACTGGTAATGCGTCGTTTACCATCTTCCATTCGGCGTAACTGAACCACTACATTAAGTGCAGATGCAATCTGAGATCGAACATTTTTAATCGGCATATTCCAACCTGCCATGGCGAACATATTTTCAATTCTGCCCAAGGCATCACGAGGTGTATTGGCGTGTATTGTTGTCATCGAGCCATCATGACCTGTGTTCATTGCTGCTAACATGTCAACAGCTTCTGCTCCACGAACTTCACCGACAACAATGCGGTCGGGACGCATTCGGAGTGAATTAATAACTAGTTCCCGCTGCCCAATTAATCCTCGGCCTTCAATGTTCGGTGGGCGGGTTTCTAATCTAACCACATGTGGTTGCTGAAGCTGTAATTCAGCGGAGTCTTCAATGGTGACAATACGCTCATTTTTTGGGATGAAAGAAGAGCAAATATTGAGGGTCGTAGTTTTCCCTGACCCTGTACCCCCTGAGATCAAAATGTTCAGTCTGCCTTTAACTATCGCTTGTAAAAAGTGAGCCATTTCTTCATTCAACGAACCGTAGTCAAGAAGCTGTTCAATTTGAAGCTTTTCAACGGCGAATTTTCGAATTGATAGCGACGGTCCATCGATTGCAAGTGGAGGTATTATCGCATTAACCCGCGAGCCGTCTTTTAATCTTGCATCAACCATAGGTGAACTTTCATCAATTCTTCGTCCAACCTGAGATACTATTTTATCGATAACATTTAATAAGTGCCTATCGTCTCGGAAAGTGGCATTGGTGGGTTCGAGCTTACCTTTACGCTCAATAAAAATTTGGCTACTAGAGTTAACCAAAATATCCGAAATCGTTTTGTCTTTTAGTAAAGGTTCTAACGGGCCTAACCCAAGAATTTCATTGCCGATTTCTTCTATAACTCGTTTACGACCATCTGCATTTAGGGGAACGTCTTTTTCCAAAAGTAGCATTGCTGACATTTCAGCAATTTGTTCATGGGCTTGGTCTAATGGCATATTTTCGAGCAAAGAGAGATCCAGTGTGTTAAACAGATCGTCAATAATGGCTTCTTTAATTAACTGCTCCTGAGGATTCACTGTATGGAATGGCGCAGCGTAATTTTCGTCTTTAGCCTCAATTTTATCTAATGGCGCTGTAATTTCTGCTGGTTTGCTTCCTTTCTTTAAGAACATATCTAACTCCTCAAGAATGTAAAGAAGCGTCTAACCCCTTTAGCTTCTATTTCTTGTTTTTCTGTAATTAGGTTAGTGACTTCTTTTAGGGATTTTACTATAGGCTTTTTCTCAAAATGTGTCGCGAGTAATTCCCCCAAGTTTGTCGAAGCACTAACAGATAGATAGTCATTGGGGACTAGCAAAACTGTTTCGCAATGCAATGACTCTTTTATTTCATCAGGTGAGATTTCAAGATTTTTTGAATACCTATTTACAATGACACTAATCTGTTGACTGCTATATCCAAACAAGTGTTTCAATTTTTTTATGAGTATTGAGGCTTCTTTTATTGATGGGATGTTCTGTTGAATAACAATAAAAATATTATCAGCACTTGATAGAGCTGGGTAAATGTTATTGTCCAACCCTCTAGATACATCAACGATTATATGTTGGAATCCATTTTTAATGTGTTCAAGAAACTCCCTGAATGATTCAGAGTCAAAATCAGGGACAGTATCTAATAAGTGTTCTGTACGGTTTGGAATGAATCTAAGTCCAGATTCATGTTTAGTCAATAGGCCTGATGTAGCATACTCATCTAAGGAATCAACCTGAGATAAAGCTTCACTTAATGTGTACTTTGGAGGGGTGGAAAGCAAGCTAGAGGTTGAGCCAAATTGCGCATCGGGATCGATCAACACAGTGGATTCATTTTGTAAGGCAATCATGTGAGCTACGGATGTTGATATAATTGATGATCCCATACCACCTTTAGCATTAATGAATATAGTGGTTTTACCTTGTTTTCTATTAACTGATTTCAAATTTGAACAATTGAAAATTATTTGATCTAATTCTAGTTCATCAAATGGTATCGATAAAACATCTTTTATTTCTAATTTTAAAGCTTTTTTCAAAATTTCAGCACTTGAGTCGTTTGATATTAAAATTATCGGCGTTTGATTTGATAGGTTTGATTTTATTTTTGTAGTAATAGATACCCAGTCAATATCGCCATCAATGATAATCAAGTCAGGTTTTTTAATTTCAGATTTGTTCTTTAATTGTGCACTTAAGCTAAATTGTGTAAATGTGTTGAATTTAACATTTGTCCATTGTAAGAAGTAATCAGCGAGCGGGTGTACGAAATTTTCATTCTCAGAGATTATCCAACCACTTAATGAAACAGGCAGTGGAGTCTTCTTGGTGGTAGATAAGTTATCATTTTTTGATCGGCTCGTTGTTGTATTCATAATTCACCTTAGCAATCAGTGTAACCAGTTCTAGTGACGCCGAGGCTTTCTCTCGGTAAGATAGTTTTAAAATCTGGAGCTGTAAAATTGACATTAAAAGTAGCTAAAGGGATAAATAATGCTATTTTATAGTTGACAATTTTGGCTTCTACAAATTCAATTTGATTAAAGTTAACAGTTTCGGTTATATCGTCAGTGATTTCTAACCCGACACTATCCAAAAAAGTCAATTGTATGTTTTGAGCCGTAAAATCTGGTAAAGGAACATTATCAATAATACTGGCTAACTTGATGTCTTGTTGTTCCGATGTTGTTATCTGGCATACTGTAGCTAAGCGGGCTGTTCGACGTGAAGTTTCATTAAGTACATGCCAGGTGAAAAGCAACCTACCAAACTCAATGATTGCAAATATCAACATGAAAAATAACCCTGCAATAATAGAAAACTCTACCAGTGTGCTTCCTTTTTCCTTTTTTCTATTTAAGGATCTCATTACAGAACCCTCATTGAATAACTGGATACTAATGTGATATTCATATCAATATCATCAGTTACGAAGAAACCAGGGATAACAGCTAATACTGGCTGATAGGGGTAGCTTATTTCAACTTTTACATAATTCCCGTTTAATGAAACTTGCAGATGAGATGTGTCAAGACCGGGAAGAGAAGATGATGAACCGCCATCTACTGAACCATAGACAGCCAAATTCTTTGCTAAAATCTTATCTGAGTCAGAGATAGAGTATAAGCCTGTTGAGCCTTTTATAAGCTCCCCCGATAAGTATCTAGCACTTTCTCGGCTTAGCTTTTCTAGTTCTGCATAGGTATAAAAAGCACGGCCCATCTCAGCTATTGTAAATAGTAAGAATAAAAAGAAAGGAAGTAGAATGGTAAACTCTACAATAGCAACACCTCTGTGCCTGGAAATAAACCGCATCACGAATCTCCACTATCAGGATCAGCGAAAAGTACTATTTTATACGGACCGTCCTCATTGGGTTCTATGCTGGCATTACCGCTATTATTTCTACAATCTTGAATAAACTCACCAACAATCCACGATCCGTCGCCATTGCCGTTTTTGTTGTCTGTTGTTGTCGTTTCGCTGACTGGTTGCGATATAAAAAAGCATGCTAAACCCTGCATCTCAACTTCCATTCGCCCGCCTTTTTTTGAGGCCGTGCTGCAATCAAGAATGGGGACAGTTACGATTCTACGGAAAAAACCATGGTTTTGGCAGGAGGATGAGTTTAGACAAGATTCATAATTTTCTGTTTGGTACTTGGCCATATACTCTGAGTAACTGTATATTTCGCTTGATGTTTTATCAGTGATATATTTACCTGCATCATCGCTGTACATGACCGCTGCAAGTTTGTCTTCGTGATAGTAGGAATTTACATCATGGATATAATCACTATCTTTAAGGCCCGGTATTTTAAAACCTTCAAATCGTGTATCCAGTGCGAGAGTAGGGCCTACCATGTTACCTGTTTCAGTCGTTATTGGTTCTCCTGCCTCTACAGTAAGGCAGCTCTCATACTTCCCAGCTAGCGCTTCTCGATAGGAATCAGCACCGGTTTGCGGGTTACCATCTGCATCTGTTAGCGTTACAGGCATAAAGTTTCCGGGCCCAAGTTCTGAAGGGTTTGATGATGAGGCTTTGAGAACATGCATTGTGCCGCTGGAATACCCAGCAATGTTGTCACTGCTTGAGTCATCTCCAGCGCAGATACTCAGTGGCACTATGTTGCAAGAACGACCAAGGCTAGAGCTTGGACCAGCCACTGCAGAAGCTCGTGTGCTCAAGTCAATATTCATTACGGAAACGAGAAAATCCGGAATATTTACATTTTCTATACGTACTCTTACGTAGGTTGAGTCTGTGGTTGCGGTACTGCTATCGAAAGGAAGTGTTTCTGAATATTCAAACGTAATAGTTGCGGACTCAAGGGAAATTGCACTAAAACCATCATATGAGAGGTTGTCGTTAATCGTCAGATTTCCTGCTGCTGTTGCTTCTGTCTGATCACCACCGAGGTCAATGGTTTTAGCTGCACTGAGTGCAGCTGCATCGGCCAGGTTCTGTAACTTACCTTTTGATAGTGTTAAGTTCCCTACATCCAGAGCCAATGCACCAGCACCAATGAGGACTGCCATAGCGAGTGTTGCAAATACCACTACAACCCCTTTTTGTTGGTTAGGTGATGTCTTTTGTCTGTTAGCTCGCATATGATGGTTCCCGCTTGAATTCATACAAGGAATTAGTCGCTTACTCCGCTGATAAGCTCTTTATTTTTTACCTTTTTTTGATCGCTGCCTTTTCGTTCACTGTTAAATGACTTACTGGCTTTTTTGCCACTGAAAGCAGGAGACCCTAAAGGAACTCTATTTTCAGCTAAAGGGTCAACGGTTTGTAATCGTTTTAATTGTTGTGTGCTTTTGCCCCACGTAGCATCACCCGCCCAAAGACTCGTGCTGGTAAATATCAGAACAAGAGTAAGTAATCGTAAGTCCATAATGTAACACCTATAAGCTGTGGCCAAATTGACCTTCTGAACCCGCATTGGGTGAAAGAATGACGGCTGATGCATTGGTTGTTGGGGCATAACCGGTTTGTTGCTTCTGCTCTTTCAGCTCACTCATACGGCCAAGCAAATAAAATTCCCAGTCATTTGGCTCTACAAATGAATCTGTCGGAAGAGTCAAATCTTGGCGTCGGACGGGCTTGGCAAGTCGAGGGGTAACTAGAATGACAAGCTCAGTTTCGCCTTTGCGAAATGACTGGCTACGGAACAATTGCCCGATTACTGGTAAGTCCCCAAGGCCAGGAAGCTTATCAACAACATCAGTGACGCTTTCATTGAGTAAGCCGGCAATACCAATCGTTTGTCCATTGCCGAGTTCTACCGTGGTTTTAGCACTACGTTTAGAAAGAGCAGGGACAAAGAATTGAGATGCTGTGCCACCTGGAGAAACAGTTACCGCATTGGTATTGGTGATTTCACTGACTTCAATATTCAATGCTAAGTTAATACTGTCAGGGGAGGATACTGTAGGAACAAACTGCAAACCGACACCAAATTCTTTGAATTCGATAGTAATGTTTTCGTCATTGGGAACGGGGATAGGAAATTCACCCCCTGATAAAAATTCTGCTGTTTCACCGCTTAATGCCGTTAATGTGGGTTCGGCCAAGATTTTTGCTAGGCCATTTGTTTTCGCAATACTGAATGCAGCACTGAATAAAGTACTACCACTGAGGTAACTGGCAAACAATCCGTTATCTTCAATATCCAAGCTTCCAGAAATAGCGTTACTTATAAAGTTTCCTGCATCATCAACTGGTGGTACGACTGGTATACTCGCACCGCCATTGACGCCACCCCAGGTCCAGTTACTATTATTTCTTGCGAAAACAAAGTTTGAGTCAAACTCCCTAATGAGCGAACGCTGAACTTCTGCAACGGTGACTTCCAGCATAATTTGATGTGAACCACCGACATTCATCAAGTTAATAATGCCAATGTCATCACCGGTAAAGGTATTGGCTATTTCTACTGCCATCGCAATTTTTTCAGCACTTGAAACATCACCACTGAGTACCAGTTTGTTTTGACTGGTATAGACTGAGATTTTCTCTTGTGGCATAAATTCGTATAGCTTGGCTTTTAGAGCATTTAGGTCATGAGTCACTTCTACATCAAGTACTGTTATCAGTCTGCCTCGGGAATCCCAAACGATGACATTAGTTGTACCAAGCTGCTTGCCAAGCACATAAATTTTATTGGAGCGTAATATGAGTATATCTGCGACATCAGGGTTACCGACTGATATCTTTTTGGCACTACCAGGTATTTCGACGAGACGTGATTTATTATGTGGGACAGATATGGATTGTGTTCGAGCAGCAAAGCTATAACTGCTAAATACAAATAAGCATATCAATATGGCTATGTATAGTATGGGGCTAGGTATCTGAAATTTATTAACTTCCATATTCATTTCTCCTAAGATTACCGGTTATATGCGAACATTGACACGGCTAGTATCTGTCCCTTTTATGATGGTGACACTATCTGTAGTCCTTCTATAAACCCGTGGTTTTTCTTCAGGATCATTTGGGTTACGCAGTGAAAGTTGTAACTCACCCTTAGATTTGGATGTAATTAAAGACTCTGCTTGCCTAGGCGTCAGTTCTAAAGTGACTGCTCTTACTATGATAGGTTTAGATTCGTCAGTTCTGGCGGTTTGGTCTACAGCCAAAATTTTGATTTTTTTCAGTACTGTTTGAGCTCGGCTAGTGGATTTTTGCGCTGAGATAACATCAACATAATCACCAGGGAGCAAAAATCCGGCAACACCAATCACGTCATTGACCCTAATGGTCACCGCTCGCATCTTAGGTGAAATAAGCGCAGCTAACGTTGTCCCTTCTCCTGGTGAAACTAATCGCTCGTTACGAAGAAGATCGCCGGCAAAAATTTCGTTGCGTGCGAGCTTACCGATAACTTCAGTTATTGATGAGAAGCCCGTGTTTATAACAAGATCCTCAGGATAATATTCTAACTTTACATGCTTAGCCTCTAGCGGCGTACCTAATGGTATATTATTCTGTGCTACGACTCTGGGTACCCGTGGCTCTTCTTTGATTACTTCGATACGCTCTGGCTCAACGGTAACGGGGGGATTTGTAGATATTGCTGCTTGCTTTTTCTCAATCCAATTATTAGCAAGGAATAACGCACCAAGCCCCATAAAAATAGAAATTGAGAGCATAAGAAGAATTTTAACTTTACTCATAAGAGCTAACCTCTGCCTCATTATTTACGAAGTAGCACTCCCAAACTGTTCTTATTAACTCAGGAGTAATAACTTCTTGTAATTGATAAAAGTTTATCTGATTGCTACACATGGCAACTAAGTCTCGTGGATAGCAGGGTAATAATGGTACGTTACAAGGTATATGGAGCTGTTCTATTACGTACTCAATAGCTCCTGAAGCATTAGACAGTGCATGTTTTTGACATTCTCTCAGCCAAAGTGTGGTGTAATCATCAATTGAAATTGGACCAAAATTAATTTTGTAACCAATACGTCTTAAAAAAGCATCATCTGCAAGTTTGGCAGGGTGAATATTAGATGAAAAGACTAATACTTGCTCAAATGGGATATCAAAGTGATCCCCAGAGCATAATGAAAGGTAATCAATACCTTCCTCCAGTGGTATGATCCACCGGTTCAAAATGGCATCGACGGACACTTTTTGTCGACCTAAGTCATCAATGAGTAGAATCCCGTTATTTGCTTTCATTTGCAAAGGAGCGCGATTAACCCTGTGCGCGTGATCCATAGTCACTTCTAGCATGTCAGCGGTAAGCTCTCCGCCGACTACGACTTCTGGACGATGGCACAGCACTAACCGGTTGTCATAACCATCATCAAGTAACAATGAATCAGACTGTTTAGGGGCCGGTGTATGAATGATAGGGTCGAATAACTGAACGATTTGATTACCAATACTTACAGCATAGGGGATATATACATGATTACTGAACAGGCGTACAAGTCTTCTTGAAATATACGTTTTACCTGTACCCGGTAAACCATAAATAAAAATTGCTCTACCTGAATTCAAAGCGGGACCAACAGTACCGACGATGTTTTCTGGTAGGATTAAATCATCAAGACCTGTTCTCAGTATTTCTGGAGAGATTCTTTCATTCTTGGTGGTTTGTTTTAGTACTAATTTTTTATAGTGCTCGAGTGAGATGGGGGCAGGGCCTAGGTAGCCATCTCGTTGTAATTCATGGTGTGCAAGGTTACGCCCTTTGTCTGTTAGGCCATAGCGTATGCTATTGGAGAAACGTCCGTCAGATCTTACTTCAACAAAGGCTTCAGCTTTTTGCTTCTGTAATAATTGCTCGACGATATTACCGCTTAATCCTAACTTTTTGGATAGATTAATAATATCTTCATCTGTTGTTTGTGACAAATGCTTTATTAATAGTATATCTAGTAGGCGAGAAGAAATTCCTGTTTGCTCAACATTTTTTGGCTTGAGAGTTAAAGATTCCTGAGTGCCCAGCAATCTTTTATTAAGCAAGGAAGTATTTATATTCATATCAATTAACTCTCATTGTCAAAAAAGATAAAAATGGCAATATACGGTAGCTAAAAGAATAGCCCCCCCCATTGGTACAGCACTATGAGCGATGGTGTTTTTTTGAGGCTTAAAGTAATGATGGGATTTAACTGAGTCATACCAACGGGTGAGCATTGGTCTTAATTCCCCATAACAAGATAATCTGAGTAAGGCCAGTAACCCTGAGAAGGCAATTGAGGTTGCGATTAAAATTACAGCGTTGTAAGGTCCAATAAAAACACCAAGAGATGCTAATAATTTAGCATCTCCTGCGCCAAATAAACCAAAATGGTATAATAATATGCTAATGCTTAGTGCAACAAATAAACCAATTAATGCATTAGTCGTGATAACTAATGCATTGGAATTAGTTTCAACTATGCCAAATAGTATTTGTATAAAACCAAGTGAAATCAAAATTAAAATAATTTCATTTGGAATCTTACAATGCTTCATGTCATATAAAGCAGCATAATATACGATTAAAATAATTGGCATACTCATAACGCATTCTACCTTGCTTGCGGATATATAATTATTTTTGCAAACAAAAAATATCTATTATCAACCAGCATCAGCACCAGCATCAGCACCAGCATCAGCACCAGCATCAGCACCAGCACCATTGGCGTTTTCTAGAGTCGATTCAAGGCCATCTATTGTGTTACCGACCTCTTCACCCAAATTGGTAAAAGCGGTAACAACAGCGGATGCCACAAGTGCACCAGCTACTGCATATTCAACCGTTGTTAATCCTTCTTCATCATGATAAAAATCAACGAGAAACTGCTTCAATGATTTCATGTTGTTACTCTCTTAATACAAAGTTATTGTTGAAATTTTGTCTTCCGACACTGTAAATTTAGTAACGAGAAACAAAAAATCAAAAACAAATTATTACTTTTTTGTGGTATTTATTATTTTTACTTCTTGTTTGTTTTTAAGTGTATGATTTGTAAGGTTTGGAGGGGTTATCATATTCTTTAAAGTGTCTCACTAATAAGAAAATATGAATTCGATTGATTGTTTCTGAGATTATCGATGATTTGTCTTAAGTATGAGAAATTATCGTTTTGTCTAAATTAATGAATATATTAATTAGGTGGGTATTCTTTAAACATTTCATTGATTTGGGTATCAATGAATGTTTTTCGAGATGATGGAGTCATGGTCTCGGTAAGTCGGCGCTGAGAGGCTGAGCGCCATACAACACTATTGGATTTTGTATCAATAAGTTCGACAACTATTTTTCCATAACGGTATTCTCTAATCTGTGTCGGTGTTGAATAAGCAATGCCAGCACTACGATGCCTGTACCCAAAGCCGAATGACGTGCCGTAGGTTTGAAAGTCACTTTGCTCAACAATAGAGTGTCTAATTAATAAGTCACCATTTTCATTGACGCCAGTGAGGCCTTTAGTATAAAGCTGAGTGGTAATAGCATCCTCAATCCTACTGCCATCTAAGGTTGTCGCTTGGGTGGTTGAGAAGGGGGCAAACTCGTAGGTCTTGTAATTACTGTAATTAACAGCGGCATTATAATCGGTGACTACATCTTTGGTGCAGCCAATAGTAACGAGGATAAATAATATTATAATTAATGGCTTAAACATACAAAGACCTATATCAGCTTGTATACAGACGCGTTGAAAGCTAAAGTTTAGAATGTATTTTCACTAATGATGAATCCATCGTTAAACTCGACCGAAATAGGCGATGTATCCTTTAGCTTATTATGAATATGTAAGCTATGCGGAAATTGGCAATAGATCTCATACTCTTTGTGTAACCCATTGTCTAGAAAAGCATCCAGTACCTCTGTGGTATCTGCAATTAATAATCTTGAATGGGGCTCTAAGTACATATCTGACTCACATCACACTTTTGATCCAATATGTTTAAGCATAGCTTAGCGATGTGCAATTGCTTACAAGTAAGGTGAAAGGAGGGCTAATTGCTTAAGCAGGATAAATTGAATGATAGGAATGAGATAGAGGTAAGTAGAAATTCTCACTATGCTTAATGAATAAAATAAAAGCGTAACCCACTGACAATTAACGCTTCAACGTTGATTTAAAAGCATGATGTCTATTCAGTCGGTAATGTTAGGTAAGAGAAGGTGTGGATATGGGGAAAACAGGTGTGGTACTCATTAGTTGTTTGCTGGTGAGTGCCTGTAGTGGTCAGCGTTATTCAAAGCCCACCGTTAATGAAAGCAAAGATATTGCCAGTCTTTCGGCCCAATATGTTAACGCGACAAGAGGTGGAGGGTGGGACTTTACTTCACTGATCCCCGGAAAGGTTTATCATCCGCGTGATGGCTACATCCATTACCAGCGTTTATGGTGCTTGGATGAAAGTAAAGGATCAATTGAAGACTTCCATAGGTTTATTGCCGACGTTTGTGATAGTAAAGGCGGTGAGATGGCTGAAGACTGGTGTATCTCTGGCAGTCATACATACCCTTTATTCAAGGCAACGATAGAGACCACAGGGACTAAATGTTCTGGCGGGGATGTGGCTGCAAGTGTAGATACCATTGAGCCCATCTCATCCTCAACAACGTCCGAATGGCGGTTACTTGCGGAGAAAAAAGGATTCGTGCCAGCCACAAAGCTGAATACCCAATGAGGTGCTTTGTTGAATTTGTGTTAATGTTCATAATGTAACTGGACAGACCACACAAAGGAGTGCTTATGTCATGGACAAGATTGCTAGTTGAAGAAGAAAACGGCGTTGTCACTGTTGTGCTTAATCGGCCAGATAAGTGTAACGCGTTGGATATGCCGTTATTTCGAGAGCTTGATAAAGTGAGCCGTGATCTTCGCAAAAGAAAAGATGTTCGAGCTGTTATCGTCCGTGGGGCTGGCGGCAATTTCAGTAGTGGGCTTGACGTCAAAAGTGTCGTGACATCTCGCTCAAATGCGATCTCTTTGCTGGCAAAATGGTTACCTGGCAATGCCAACATGGCCCAGAGAGTATCGAGAAATTGGCGAAAAATACCTTGCCCTGTGATTGCAGTATTAGAAGGTAAATGCTGGGGTGGAGGAATGCAGATAGTTTTGGGCGCTGATTTTCGTATCGCTTCCCCGGGGGCAGAACTCTCGATCATGGAGATACGCTGGGGACTGATGCCTGATATGGCCGGTTTGATGTCACTGCGTGAAGTGGTGCCGAAAGATGTGGCAATGCGCTTGACGATGACAGGTGAAATCTTGGAAGCTGAAGAGGCTAATGCGTTGAATCTGGTCAGCGAAGTGGTAGAAGAGCCTATGGTTCGTGCGAATGCTTTGTGCCAGTCAATTATTAATGGTTCGCCAGATGCCATCGCCGCAGTAAAATTGACAACAAATCGTTGCTGGCATAGTTCTGAACGTCGTTTGCTAGCTAGCGAGACCTTTAATCAAATTAGACTTCTATTTGGTAAAAACTTTCATATTGCGGGCAAGCGCCAACGTAAAAAGGTCGATATTGATTACAAATCAAGGCAGTCATTTTGGTAGTATGTCTTTTACGGTAGATCATATTTAATGGTTGTAAAACATGAAGCTGGATCAGAAAGATAGAGACTCAATAAAGTTTATTGTGACTGTTGTGGTGTTAATCACTATTATCCATATCTTCAACGTAATTACTGCGGGCTATCTTTCTGACTTTGGCTTGTTACCTCGTCACTTTAATGGGTTTACTGGAATTATTGCCTATCCATTTCTCCATGGGTCATGGGGCCACCTGATCAGTAATATCCTCTCTTTCTCTGTATTAGCCTTCCTTGTTTCCCGAACGGGCATTGCGCGCTTGATCGCCATCTTTATGGTTAGTTGGGTGGGCAGTGGGTTAGGCGTCTGGTTCTTTGGTCGGATGCATTATCATATTGGCTTAAGCGGCATCATTTATGGTTTATGGGCATATTTATTGATGTACGCCATTATGTATCGCAGTGTGAAATCTATCGCGATTGCTATTTTGGTCATGTTTTTCTACGGCTCGATGATTTGGGGCTTTTTACCTACCCGTGAGTGGATCAGTTATGAGAGCCATTTATTCGGAGCGATATCTGGAGGGTTTGCAGGATATCTTTATGCCCGGCGAGATAAAAGGAGGAAGGAATCATGCTAGTGACTTTTAAGTGCAAGGTGCATGGTAATGTTGTGATGTTTGGTGACATTGCTAAGCAGCTACTGAGGCTCATGGGGTATTGTGAAAACATTCCCGGTGCGCTGGATCCGAAAGACATTGATGAGGCACTATCTAGGCTGACCACTGAGGTAAATCGCCTTCGTCAGTTAGAAGAACAAGCTTCTGATGCTGATGCGGTTGATGTCGATGATGTGGCGGATCTAGATATGGAGCCAGTGGTAGGTCTTCATACAAGGGCTACACCGTTGATCGAAATGCTACAAGCAGCGAAAGACGCAAATTGCCATGTGATGTGGCAAGAGGGATGTTAAGAACACCTTCTATTCTACGATATGAAGTGGTGCGAATGGGTCGTCCTCAGAATCATTGAGCCAAAGGTACTCCATCGTAATAGCCAGTTTTCTGGCTGTTTCTTCATTGATGTATGCTTTAATCACAGCAATGAACATATCAAAGCATGCAGTCTGGCCTGATGAGGTAAACACGCGCTGATCTTGAGTCCAACGTGCGACAGGTGCCCATTTAACTTGCTTTCCAAATTGAGTAACCCAGTGATAATGTTGCTTGTTAGTTGTTGCTACATGGCCTTTAAGTAGTCCAGCCTGTGCCAGTAGGGCTGAGCCAATGCAAGATGAGCAAAGCAGAGTGTCGTGGCGATTTTGTTTTGTCAGCCAATCCACCATTCGTTCATCATTGATGGCTTTTTCGATACCGTTGCCGCCCGGTACATAGAGAATGTCATAAGTCAGCAATGCCTGATAGCTCAGGTCAACATTGAGTGGGATACCTTGTTGGCTCGTCATTACCTCACTATTATCAGAAACTAACAGAATATCGAACTTTTCTGGCAAAGCGTGGAATAGCGAGATTGCCGCCGATACCTGAAGCAGGTCAAAGCCTTCAAATAATAAAATCGCTAATGTGTCGCGAGAGGGTACGTCCGGTTGCTGATGCTCTGACATAGACATATTGTGTGTATTGGTTGCCTTAATTTAAGCGTAGCTTTGAGTTATGCCAGAGGCGTTCGCAAGATTGCGTATCTGGTATAATCATCTATACCAGCTTCCGCTTCGCAGTGTGTTGCTAAGAGTACTTGGATTTAATCCTAGTTCATACTGTGGCATATGAGTAGTCTGTCAAATTTAGTGGTATTGGGGTTATATGTCTATAGGACGTTAAAGCCCTTCGCTGTGGAGGGCTTGGTATTTTCGGGGGCGGAAGCGTTAAACCGTTTTTTTATTCATAATTATTGGCGGATGCGAAGCGTGATCATCACAATGGCATGATCAGTACTGTGGCTATCGATATCATAAGACGAGTTGATAAGGTGACGGTCATAAAGGTGGTAGTCATAAACTTCCGCCATACTTTCACTGAAGCCAGGATCAAACTCCCCACTCAGTAAAATGTAATCGAGTACCATGCCTTTTGCGCCGTAATAGAAGGTATACGGAGCAGGGCGCTTTGTTGTGACTGGAGGGGGAAGATCCGCGATATTATCCACTGAACCATTCTGTTCGACGTCAATATTTTCACGGTGGCAGAGGCTTGATTGAAACAGCTGCCAACTATGTTGTAGACGATAGCGCTGTGAAATTGATCGTGAAAGATCATCTTTTATTTGCCGTGCACTATCAGACAACAAGTGGTGTAAAACACTTGTCTCTAATTCATCATTAAAGTCACCCATTAGCATAACTGGATACCCCGATTCGGTTTTACGTGACCAGATAGCATTGATTAGGTGTGCAGCCTCGGCGCTTCTTTGTTGGGTCGAAGCCCATTGACCAAGCATTTCTGATCGTAAAACCTCAACGGCTTTTTGATAAGCAGAAACGTCAGGCGTATTTTGCCGAGAGAAACTGTCGTCGGAAATAGATCTTTTTGACTTGAAATGAACCACATAGCAGTCGCATAGGCCAATTTGTGGTAGTTGAATTGTTGCTCTTAGTGGTTTGCGGCTAAATTCAAACTTGTTGCTGAGCCTAAGGGGTGTATTGAGGTGAGGCTCTTCTGTGACGGCTTGTAGATCTGTAATGGGGAAGCGTGATGCAATGGCAACCACTGGGCTGTCATAAATGTAGTCTCCTTCAATGTTCGGCGAATCGACAACGCCGAAGTAGGGATAACCGGCATTCTGGGTCAGCGCTTTTAATGATTCAGCGGAGAAAACTTCTTGAAAGCCGATAACATCAGGTTGCTGTTCCGTTAAGTAGGTTTTGATCCAAGCTTGTTTTTTGTCCCATTGTTGCTGCGAATAGATATTTTCGAAGTCATAAAAGGCATCGGGTGGGGCGAGGTAATTACATAAATTAAAAGTGGCTATCTTGATTGTGGTATTTGTGTCTTTGGCATCGACTGAATTCTGCAAGTTGCTTTCCACATGATCTACTGTCCTGTAGTTATGATACACCCAAGTCACTGAAAGGTGCAGTGACTTGGATATAAGCTTATAAACAGGTTATGTATTCAGTGCCTGCTCTAAATCTTCAATAATATCGTCGATATGTTCAATGCCCACAGAGAGACGGATCATCTCTGGGCTAACTCCTGCTTGTGCCTGCTCACTTTCACTTAGCTGTCGGTGAGTGGTTGATGCTGGGTGGCATGCTAGTGACTTAGCATCGCCGATATTTACTAGGCGTTTGAATATTTTCAGGGCGTCGTAGAAACGCACGCCGGCTTCATAGCCATCTTTCAGGCCGAATGACAGAATGGCAGAAGGTTTACCTTTCATGTATTTTTCTGCCAGTGGGTAGTATGGCGAATCCGATAATCCGGCATAACTAACCCAGCTCACTTTGTCGTGTTGTTTTAGGAACTCTGCGACTTTCAGCGCGTTCTCGGTATGGCGCTCCATGCGAAGAGGGAGGGTTTCTAACCCTTGCAGCAACATAAAGGCATTCATTGGTGATAAAGCCGAGCCGGTATTACGAAGAGGTACAGTTCGAGCGCGGCCAATAAAGGCTGCTTCACCAAAAGCTTCGGTATAGACAACACCGTGATAAGACGCTTCTGGCTGGTTAAATACGGGGAAGCGTTCCTTGAACTTGGCCCAAGGGAACTTACCGGAATCAACGATCATCCCACCTAATGTTGTGCCATGGCCGCCAACATATTTAGTCAGTGAGTGGACCACTATATCGGCACCGAACTCAATGGGTTTACATAAGGCCGGTGTCGCAACAGTATTATCGACGATCACAGGTACGCCTTGTTGGTGAGCAAGCTCTGCAATTTTTTCCAAATCGATAATATTCCCTGCTGGGTTACCAATGCTCTCGCAGTAAATCGCCTTGGTGTTCTCATCGATCAGAGCGGCTAAGCTCTCAGGCCTATCGTCAGGTGCGAACCGTACTTCAATCCCTTGTTTTGGCAACATATGGGCAAATAGCGTGTAAGTGCCACCGTAGAGTTGAGGTGTAGAAATGATGTTATCACCAGCTTCAGCAAGAGTTTGGACGGCATAATTGATCGCCGCACTACCAGCGCTGACGGCAAGGCCGGCAATCCCGCCTTCTAGGGCTGCCATGCGTTTTTCCAAGACATCATTGGTCGGGTTCATAATGCGGGTGTATATGTTACCCGGTACCGCTAAGTTAAAGAGGTCAGCACCATGTTGAGCATCATCAAACTCATAGGCAACGGTTTGATATATGGGCGTAGCGACTGATTTAGTTGTTGGGCAGGTTTCGTAACCACAGTGTATCGAGAGTGTTTCATCTTTCATATTGTAAGTCCTGTTTCTTCCATGATAAACGACGGAGCAATTAAAAATTATGACGAATGTTTAAATGTATTACAGCGAAGCTGCATTTTAAAACTAAAAAAGTTGCTGAAAATCACATAAAAAGAAGAGTGCAGCCATTTTGGACAAATGTCCTATTTCTACCGTTGTAACTTGCCTAACATCCGCACGCAAACGATTAAATACACTGTGGCTGCGGATGAATATACAAACTTGGAACCCTTCAGGCTGCCATGTCATGGCAAAACCGACAGGATCAAAATGCAATATCGATTGTTCGTATTGCTTCTATTTAGAAAAAGAAAATCTGTACCCTGATCGTGGGCAAGACTGGATGATGGGTGATGAAACCTTAGTCACATATATCCAGCAGCAGATTGAGGCTCAAAGCGGCAACGAAGTCGTATTTGCCTGGCAAGGTGGGGAACCAACGTTACGCGGTCTGGCGTTTTTTGAGCAGGCAGTGTTGCTACAGCAGAAGTATGCCAACGGCAAGAAGGTCGTTAATACTTTTCAAACAAACGGTATTTTAATTGATGAAAAGTGGTGTACGTTTTTTAAGCAACACAATTTTTTGATTGGTATTTCGATTGATGGCCCATCAGAGATTCATGATATTTACCGCAAAACCCGCGCCGGAAAACCTACTCACGCGAGGGTTGAAGCTGCAATTGCCTTGTTAAAGCAATATAGGATTGAATTTAATACGTTAACCGTGGTGAGCAAGGCAAATGTTCACCAAGCAATCACGGTTTATCGTTACCTAAAACAATTAGGTAGCCAACACATGCAATTTATTCCATTGGTCGAAAGAAAAGCGACTGAGAATACAGCCAGTGGGTTAACCCTTATCAATCCCGAGAGCAATATTGCAGGGGAGCTTTGTGAGTGGTCTGTTGAACCGACAGCTTTCGGTGAGTTTCTGACGCGAATATTTCATGAGTGGGTCAGGTTAGATATCGGCAATGTGTTCATCCAAATGTTCGAAAATACCTTTGCCTTAACGTGTGAACAGCCAGCTCAAATTTGTGTATTTGCCCCGCAGTGTGGCAGTGCATTTGCTCTTGAAGCCAATGGTGACTTGTATAATTGCGATCACTACGTGTATCCAGAATATAAGCTTGGGAATATCCGCCAAACAAGCATCATTGAAATGAATCGAAGTGATCGTAACCGACTGTTTAGTATGGCTAAATATGACACTCTTTCCGAGGATTGTCGTCGTTGTGAATTTCTTTCACTTTGCCACGGTGGATGCCCCAAGCATCGTTTTGCCATTTCTTCATCAGGCAAGCCAAACCAAAACTACCTCTGTGCAGGCTATAAAGCGTTTTTTCAATATTCGTCGCCTTACATGGCTTTGATGAAAAAGCTATATCAGAACAATTACCCGCCTGCAGCAATTATGCAAATTATCCAAAAGAAAGAATCTCAACAGCAGTAAATGGAGTATGTGCCATGTTTAAATTAAGTGCTATTGCCAAAGGGTGTGCATTGGCGGCCTTGTCATGCTCGCCGTTTGTACAAGCAGCAGAAAATGTGAGTACAAATGATCAGCCTAATATTATTGTGATCATGGCTGATGATCTAGGGCAGTGGGCAACAAGCTTTCGCAATCAAGATATCATTGAAACCCCTAATCTGGATTACTTGGCAGAGAATGGGGTTCGCTTTGAAAATGGTATGACACCGGCCCCGGTGAGTTCGGCTGCTCGAGCCTCCTTCCATACCGGGAAAATGCCTTCGCAACACGGGGTCTATGATTTCTTGGCAGAAGATCCTAAATTCGATGCCAACTGGCTGGATGGCGAGAAGCTTCTTTCTGAGCGAATGAAAGATGAAGGTTATCGCACCGCCTTGATGGGTAAGTGGCATGCGACGACTGACAGTAAAGATCCGATTCGGGGCTTTGACCGCTGGCTGAGTTATGATGCACTCGAAGCGGGTTGGAAGAACCAATACTTACACTCGGGTACGGTACTGTTCTCAAGTGATGGTGAGAATATGGAGTACACCGGTATCCAAGCGCAATTCTTGACAGATGAGACGCTTAAATTTATTGATCAGGACAATGACCAGCCTTTCTTTGTTAGCCTTAACTATGTTGAGCCTCACTTCCCATTCGAAGGTCTCCCTGAACGCTTGGTAACCAAGTATCGCGGTATTGCGCACAAGGTGGTGGCGTTTGGTGGAAATTCTGTGCTCGATCATATGAGCGACTTTACTTTGGTTCCAGATGACCATGAAGAGCAATTAGCTCAATACTTAGCCGCAGTTACATTACTCGATGATCAACTAGGTAAGCTGATTGATGGCCTTGAAGGGCGTGACTTACTTGAGAACACGGTTATTGCATTTGTTTCTGACCATGGCCTATTAATGGGGCAGCATGGTTTATACGGTAAGGTCAATGCGTCGTTCCCATATAACTATTACGAAGAGACAGTACGTATTCCGTTTGTGGTTTCAGGCCCTGAAAAGTACGTAAGGCAGAAACAAGTGCGTGGTGAATTCGTCGACCTTCTTGATCTACATGCTACTGTGCTGGATCTCGCCGCTGGTGATAAGCAATCCTATGACACAAGTTATGGCCCAGGTAAGACACTGCTACCAATGCTTAAAGGTGAGCGAGTTAGAGAGTGGCGTGAGTATCAGTTTGCAGAACGTGGTAATTCCAGAATGATTTCGAATGGTCATTGGAAACTTATTCGCTACTACCCGAACCCAGAAGTGAACAAAGAACCTGAAGATCACTGGTACGATCTAAGCAACCCGATGGGCGAGCGGTATTTGTCTGAGCCACCACGCGAAGAACTACGAGTGAAGATGATTGCTGATCTCGATGCTTTCTTTGAGCAGTACTCAAGCGATAAATTTGACGGACTGAAGATGTGGGAGTTGGCTTACCCTAACTTCACAACGGAAGATATGTTGAAGCACGAACGCTGGAACTAATTCTTTAGCAATTACTCGTTAGCTGGCCGTCAGTACTGTACATAAGTAGTGAGGCCAGCTACTTATCAATTTCTCTCTCCAAAATCTCTGTTAACAGTGAACGATTTCTGACTCGAATAAAGTTTCTACCTACATCAATGGCATCTTCAACTTGTAGTTGCTTGATAACGCGGTTATAAACGCGGATGCTGGTACCAATCCGTTCTGATTCCAGAGTCTTATTGATATAGAGCTTTTCGCCAGGGTTTTGTTCATCAAAAGAGAGCAGTTCGTCAATCACGCAGTATTTGATGGTGTGAAGGATATTTCGGGTCATCTTTTCAACAGACAAATACCATTTCGATGTGATGTGTTTAAAGACAAACTTGGCCAATTCAGGCGTTTGATAAATGAGCTGGGTAAACTGTTTGGTATCAAGGTGGTAGCCAGTACATTCAGTATTTGCGTAAACAGTATAGAAGCAGGGCTTTTCAGAAAAGAGCTCCATTAAGCCAATGAAGCCATTATGCTTATAGGTACCTAATTGGAAGCGTCGGCCGTGCACGGTTTGACGGTTTAAGCTGATTTCACCTTCTAAAATAAACAGTAGCTGCTCGACTTGCTGCCCTTGGCTGAGAAGTATCTGGCCTTTCTCGAAGCGAGCAGGTTTTACCGTTATCTTGTCTTGATGCTGATTCAGGTAGTTAATTAAGGTTTTCGTGTCGTAGATATCTTCTGAAGTAACGAGCATAGTAATCATTGTTCGATGAGTAATAGAGCAGTATGTTGCTCAATGTGTTGTGCACGAAAGGCGGGTTTGATGAATGCTATGAAAGTATACTGCAAATCTATCGTTTTCCAGTGCTGTTTCTTGTCTTATACCAATCTGGATAAGTCGTTGATCAAGTATTTGCACTGGAAAAATCGTTGTTATCAAGGCAGATATAGCAGTAACTAGTCGCTCTAATTACAAAATATCTAACGCAGAGAACAGCGATTTAAACCAGCAAGACTGATCAAATATTTATGTTGGTCGCGCTTTTTAACCTCAGTAATAGCCTCTATTTACTCTTGTAAGGCTGATACAGACACAACGACATGATAATGCCAAAGCACACACCTTGTGTGATCATCGCGGTGCCGCCATAACTAAAGAAGGGCAGAGGGCTACCCATAACAGGCAGCACGCCGCTTACCATGCCCATATTGATAAAGGCATACAAGAAGAAGCTCAATGACAACGCACCGCTGACCAGTCGGTTAAAGGGCGATTCACATTGACAAGCCAGCCAGATAACTCGACCGGTAATAAACAGGTATAAGCCTAACAAAATCATTGTGCCGAGGAATCCCCATTCTTCCGCATAGGTAGAAAAAATAAAGTCAGTATGGCTTTCAGGGATAAAGCCGAGGTGGCCTTGAGTGGCATTCATCCATCCCTTCCCCTTAATACCTCCAGAGCCAATCGCTATCAGCGATTGGATGATCTGATAGCCCGCCCCAAGAGGGTCCGATTCAGGGTCAAGAAATTGGGTGACACGCTTTTTCTGATACGCTTCCATAACGAAGAACCATAACAGAGGAAGGGCAGTGGCAATGCCGCCAAGAAAAGAGCCGATGATCTTCCAACTCATTCCTGCAAAATAGAGGACAAATAGGGCGTAGATAATCGTAAAGATTGCGCCGTCAAGATCAGGCTGAATAAAAATGAGTCCAGCCGGTACGCCTGTAATCAGCAAGCATAGACCGATTTTTTTTAGATCTGGTCGTCCAGCATCAACAACCAATAGCCAAGCAACCATCATTGGTATTGCGACTTTGACTAACTCTGACGGTTGGAAGCGGATAGGGCCAATTGCCAGCCAACGTTGAGAGCCGTTGGTGCTGTCGCCCATAACTATAACGCCAAGTAGTAAGATCACAGCTAAACCATACAGGTATGGTGCGGCATGCTGATATTTAATCGGTGGAATGGCGGACATAACCACCAAACAAGCCAATGCGATTAAGGCGCGGGTAAGATGTCGTTCGAGCATTGGTTCACTGAAGCCGCTAGCACTCCATACGGTGAGAGAGCCGAGTAATATCAGCGAGATGATGGCGATTAACAAGGGATAATCAATTCTTGGTCTGTAATTAAGCATATTCTTATGTTTCGCAAGCAATAACAATAAGCGCATTGCATAAGCAGATGCGCGTAGCGGTTGTATTTATAGTCAGATGTCGTTAAGGCTTGAATCGTTGATGCTCAACGATGGTTCGGTATTGAATATTGGCTTCTTTCCAGCCTCCTAGGCGGTGGTTGACTTTCAACACCATATAGGCGGACAGCGGCAAGGCGGTGGCTGTCATCGCAACCATGACCCACTGCCTGACAAGTTGACGACGATGCGAAGTTTGAACCGCATATTCGACAGACTGTGCACGTTGTTGGAGCTCTAAGTGCCGCTGCGAAGAAGGTGGAGAACTGAGGGTTATCCAGCCAATGGGTTCATGTTTATGGAGCGACGAGAAATACCATTCCTCTTCATCGCCCGATCTTTGCTCTGATGACTCGACTGCAAGCGCTAAGTGATAGCGACTGTGTTCTAGGCCGGGTTGGAAAAGAAAGCTGATGTAGGTTGAGAGAGAGACAAGCGATAGCCCGAAGAGCAACGTAATGAACTTGGAGAGTGAAAGGGTCGTTTTCATTGCCTGTGTCTAAGCTAAAGCGGTTGATAGCTTTATAATCTCTGAGTGCTGGTAAATTATAGTGTTAGTGAAAAAATGCAATGATTTTTGATAGCGCAAGGATTTAAACACAGTTGGCTGCTGGATATTTATCCATTTTACTGCTCATTAAACTCATGTGTCTTGAAGTCGTTTGGGTATAAAGTGTTGCCGCTATACTTAAGTCAGGTTCCTACGAGACATAAGGTGTCAGCATGAAAAAATTGTTTTATCCGCTTGTATTGTTGGTCGGTTTATTGGGATTAGGGATGGCGGGGTGTTCAAGCAATCCGTATGGCGATTCCTATGGCGTAGCTGACACGCGAACAATCCAGCAGGTTCGAACTGGCGTGATCGTAAGAACGGAGCCTGTGACTATTGAAGGGGAAGGTCAAGCGGTTGGGGCCATCGCCGGTGCGGCAGTGGGGGGGATTCTTGGTTCAAAGATAGGGGGTGGTTCTGGTTCTGATATTGCAGCCATTGGTGGTGGTGTCTTAGGTGGTTATGCGGGTAGTAAAGCCGCAGAGGGGGTGACAAAGAGAAATGGTGTGAACCTGACCATCAAAATGGATGATACCGGTGAGACTATCGCGATTGTTCAAGAAGCTAACCCAAACATGATGTTCACTGTCGGGCAGCGGGTGCGAGTGAATGTTGATGGCCGTACGGCACGCGTCGTTCCTGAATAAACAGACCCCCTGAAATAAGCCATTTAAGTGAATAGCTGCTTAAGTGGCTTTACTATAAACTCATGAATTCACTTCATTGCAGGATGCAGACTCAATGACACAACATTTATCTTCCGTAATTGTCGAACCCACAGAAACACCAAGCGCTTCCGTTATTTGGCTTCATGGCCTTGGTGCTAATGGCCATGACTTTGAAGCGATTCTTCCCGAACTAAACCTACCGCCGGAAGTGGCTATTCGTTTTATCTTTCCTCATTCGCCATCAATTCCTGTCACGATTAATGGCGGCATGGTGATGCCTGCTTGGTACGACATCCTTGAGATGGGCGCTGGGCGCAAATTGAATACTGAGCAACTGCTGGATTCTGCTCAAGCCATTTCCAAACTAGTGGATCATGAAATTGCTAGTGGAATAAGGAGCGACCGGATAATTTTGGCAGGCTTTTCACAGGGGGGAGCTGTGGCTTATCACGTTGCATTGACTTACCCTGAACCGTTGGCTGGGTTATTAGCGTTATCCACTTATTTTCCGACAGCGGATGATATTGAAGTTAGCACCGCCAATAAGCAACTCGACATTGAAGTCATGCATGGCAGTTATGATCCTGTTGTCTTACCTGCTATGGGTAAAGAGGCTGTTGAGGCTTTGAAACAGAAAGGCTTTATGCCTAATTGGCGTGAATATCCCATGGAGCATCAGGTTTGTTATCCACAAATCAAGGATATATCAAAATGGCTGCAGGCTAAATTGCTGTAATTAGCTGTTTTAAAAACAGAATGGATACCCAGATAATAATACTTGGGTATCCAATAAAGCAGGGTGGTAGCTATCTATGTGAGTTAGGCTGCAATCTTTTTAAATAATGCCGGAATCGCTGCTTTGCTGGTTTTACTCAATTTTCGCATTGTATCAAACGACACTTTTTGTAGGTTAGTCTGTGTTTTTACTTCACTGACTAAACGTTGCCAGAGTCTTGCCGTCATTTCAGCATCAGCCAAAGCTCGGTGGAATGTACCATCGTTTTCAATGTTAAGTTCGTTAACTAAAGTGCCGAGCTTATGGTTTGGTATATCTTGATAAATGCGTCGCGCCAATAGCATTGAGCAGACAAAACTACCGCTGTACTGGCGGTTTAGCATCTCAAGCTCTGCATCAAGGAATCGCTGGTCGAAAGAGGCGTTGTGTGCAATAAGATTATACCCTTGAATAAAATCAGCAAATTCGTCCATGACTGCATTACAGCTTGGCGCTGACTCTAACATTTCGTTGGTGATGCCGGTGTAGCCTTCGATAAAACTGCTGACACGAAAGCCTGGATTCATCAGTTGCTGGAACTGGTCGATCACGATGCCATTTTGAATCTTTACTGCACCAATTTCGATGGCGCGGTCGCCCATATTTGGCGAAAGGCCAGTTGTCTCAAAGTCGAGTACGATAACAGTATCTGCTGAGTGTTGTGTATACATTAGAAACCTAAGAAATTAGTGTGTGTTACGTGTACTGCTTTTACTTGGATATCAGTATCCACGTTTCTTCCAAAAGTCAGCTTCGTCTTTGGCGTAAAGGTTAAACGTCTTCTCAGCCACTACCTTACTGCCAAGTTCGATTGTCATGCGCCATTTACCGATTTTATTCGCGATCGGGGCCCAAATAGTATCACCTAGGTAAAAATCCCAGTCATTGGTTCTAACATGTAATTCACCATCGAACGGTTCCAATTCATCACCGTCCTCATCAGTAATACCTGGGTGGTAAATACAATAGCGGATCTTCTCACCACGGGCTTTCTTAATATTGACAGTAAAGCCGAACTCGATGTCTATTTCTGCAGGCACATCGGTGGTAAAGGTCTTGATTTTAGGCAAGTGCTTGGATTCGGCATCCCAGGTCGTATGGATACCATACGTCTCGATACTGACAACAGGTTTTGATTTGGCCATGAGGTAAAGAACAGAGTTGCTAAAGGAAAGTGCATTATAAGGCTTAGAGAGAGATGTTTCATTCCAAATTGTGTTAAGAAAAAAAGAGGCTAGCAAACTAGCCTCTTGTTTGGTTCTCGAAGAGCACGATTAATTGATTTCAATATTAGTGCTATCGGGTGACGCGCCTTCTATTTTGGGAACTATAACCGTGAGGACACCATCACTAAAGCGCGCTTGTACGTCTTCCTGCTGGATATTATGGCCTAGATAGAAGCTGCGCATTAATCTTCCTTCATAGCGCTCCTTGCGAATGACTTTGCCATCTTTCTCTTCTTGGTCGTCTTTTTTGGTCACCGCTTCAATAGTCAGCGATCCATTGGATAACTGTACAGAGATATCACTTTTATTGACTCCCGGTAAGTCAGCGGTAATTTCAAAGCTCTTCTCTTGTTCTACGATGTTGATTCGCGGTGAGTAGACATCGGCATCGTGTCTATGCCTCAAAGTAGGGAAGTTGTGATCAAACATATGTGAGAAGTCGAACCATGAATCTCGAGGTACCAAGCTCATAACTGCCTCCGACTGATTGTCTAACTATCTTTAATAGTGTAGTTAGAGGCAGTTGAGCGTGGTGGGGTATGTCACTTGGGGTTGATATATATCAACTACAGAGGACTAATCCCCTCCGTCACCATCGCCATCATGGCTACCGTCAGACGGAGAATCGTCACCAGGGCTACCTTTGGCGTACCGATCAAGCTCTTCAGTTTCCTCATCAGGCATCTGTTGATCAACGATATTGTCCTGGTTGGGCTGGGTAGGGTTAAAGATATTCTTGAGCCATTCAAACATAGGCTAACCTTATTGAGAACCAGTGTGGTTTAATGAAATTACATTGTTAATACTAGTTCGTTGTGTAGGTAATGAGATGAAAAGTGAACAAATTGCCGAAACCCATTTAGCGTATCTCAGGGTCACTGGGCCCTATGGCGAAAACTATGAGCCCGCTGTTGAGCTTTTATACCGTTGGGCAGGAGAGAACCATTTACAAGGTGGGCAGTGCTTGTTTATCTATCACGATGATCCTGAAACAACTGAATTGTCAAAATGCCGGACTGATATTTGTCTTACGGTTCCTGCTGGTACGACTGCGAGTGGTAATGTAGGTATACAGGTTTTATCGGCGGGAAGATATTGTATGTTTCGTGAAATAGTTAGAAGTAAGTCAGAATACCCCAGGTATTGGAAAAAGCTATTGGATCAGGTGAAAATCGCAGGTTTGGAGGTTGATGAGCGGCCATGTTTCGAACTGTATCATAGTTATGATATTGAAACACATGTTGCAGACGTCGGTTTTTACGTAGCGGTGAAAGGCTGAATGTACAGTATTGTTATGGCGTTCCTGCCTTGTGCTGTAGAGTGTGTTTTTTGAATTTAATCAGCAAAGGTTGTATATTTCTGGCTGGAAGTGTAAAAAGTTGCTTCAGTTGATGATGAAATATTATTTCACATCGGTTAGACAGAAAAGACTTGAAGAAAAACCCGAGTTAAGGTTATTATTCGCACTTACAAAAAACACCTCATTTTTTCTCATCTTCGCTAATAAATTAATTTATCTCCTTTTAATATATTTCATAATGTAAACAGCAGAAACAACCGCTTAAGCTTTGTTGATGTTATAAATGCTTGCCATGTTTTCATTACAGAAAAATACTTTTATACACGTTAAATAAAACACTGAAATAAGTTTAATCAATATATTCATACTCAAGAATAAAAATATAAAAGACGTTTGTAGAATGAAGGTTACTCTTAATAAGGTGTCAATGTGAAAAAAGTCATACTCTATTCAATTTTACTTTTGGTTGGCTTGTTCCTATCACAATTACTACCCCTGTACATCGATGGCTATAGCGCCTTGCAACCTATACTGATGGTTGTAACGATGTCGGCATTGGCTTACATCATGATTAATGTAGGGCGTGAGTTTGAGATAGATAAAAACAACCTGAAGCAGTACAGCTGGGATTACATAGTCGCGATGACCACGGCAACATTCCCTTGGATCGCGGTTGTGCTGTATTTTATTTTTGTGTTGATGCCAAGTGACTTATGGTTCAATGCCGGTGCATGGAAAGAAACCCTTGTGATTGGTCGCTTTGCAGCGCCTACATCCGCAGGTGTTCTATTTGCAATGCTTGCAGCTGCTGGGCTTGGTGCAACGTGGATGTTCAAGAAGGCGCGTGTATTAGCCATTTTTGATGACCTTGATACAGTGTTGCTGATGGTTCCATTGACCATTTTGGTTGTCGGCTGGCGTCCTGCACTAGGCTTAACTTTGCTTCTAATGCTTGCGCTGCTCATTATAGGCTACAAGTATCTACATAAGTGGAACATTCCCTCTTCTGCAGGCGTAATTGTTGGCTATTCAGTGTTGATCGCTGGCCTCTGCGAGATATTCTACATCTCAACTGATATTCATTTTGAGGTATTGCTACCAGCCTTTGTGTTGGGCTGTATGATGAAATCTCAGCATGAATCAGCAAAAGATGTAAAACTGTCAACAGCCGTAGCTTGTCTTTTTATGGTGTTGGTCGGTTTGAGCTTACCCCAAATTTTCGGTGCTGTGACGCCAGCAGATAACTCAAGTATTACAACTTCGATGCCAGCAATGGAAATGAGTGAAATTGCTTTTCACGTCATTATGATTTCTATTGTGTCGAATATCGGCAAAATGTTCCCGCTGTTTTGCTATCGAAAAGAAGCAACATTAAAAGAGCGATTGGCACTATCTATTGGTATGTGGCCGCGTGGTGAAGTCGGTGCTGGTGTATTGATGATCAGTATCGGATATGGATTTGGTGGACCTATTGTGACGATCAGTATGCTGTCGTTGGCATTGAACTTAGTGCTGACAGGCTTCTTCATCATGATGGTACGTAGTTTGATTCTAGGCCCAGTTAAAGGAGGCGCATATGAAAAAACGCGAGCTTAAATTACTTGCAGCTGTAATATCTATCTTTTTGTTTTCACTTGTAGTAGGTAGAGCAGCAGCCTAAAAATAAGGTTTATTACGGGCTACGTCTTCCAATAGACGTAGCCCGTTTTTTATTTTGATGAATAGGCAACTATACCGCAGCTGGTTGAGGTTGAACGGTGAGGTTGTTTAACCAACGACGTTTTAAGTACCGGTTAAAGCACAACGACAGTTTGACAACTTCTTCAGTCAGCAGAGCTAAATAAACCCAACCATATGACCACTCACCAATAAATGCACCGTAGGCTGTAAATGGAATACCAATCATCCACATCGCGATGAAGTCCATTCTCAAACAAAATAGGTTTTCCCCGCCAGTCCGAAGAATTCCATTAATGATGATCATGTTTAGCATTCTTAACGTGATACCTATACTAATAACGTACATTGCAGGTTGTGCTAGTGGTATTAAGTCGTCTTGGTCGAGGTTTAACCAAGACAGAACGAACTGGTGGTTTAGATAAAGAAATAGCCCCATACCTAAACCGATAATCAGAACAAACTTCAGGAAAAAGGCAGTCATCGCTTGTGCCTTTTCAAACTCATCCCGGCCCAAAGACTGACCTATCAATACCGAACAAGCTACTGAAATCCCCATGAACACTGAATATAACAATGACTCAAAAGGACCGATCATGCTAAATACTGCCAGCTCTGTCGTGCCCATATGACCAAAAATGATTTGATAGGTTAGGGTACCCAGAGCCCACAGAAGCGCGTTTAACGAATGAGGGATCGCAAGTTTACGGTAAGTCATCCACAATGTTTGGTGATTACGAATCGCACGGCTGACAATGAGCCAATGCTGGCGGTAAACCAGTACGGCACACATCATTAAAACCTGTGCGAATCGAGCAATCGTTGTTGCCAGAGCTGCACCAGCGACGCCCATTGCAGGTATTCCTAATCCGCCTTTGATTAGCAGGAAATTTAGGGCAATATTCAGCGCAATAGTAATAGCACCTAAAATTAAAGGTAGTATGGCATCATCGCTAGCACGCAAGCTAGATTCCAGTGTAATAATCACATGTGTCAGAATCAGAACGGGAAAGCTATACCATAGATACTGGCTGCCTTGCATGATCACTGCCATGTCATTGGTCTGAAGCTGCATAATCTGCGGGGCAAACACGGTGATAACAAAAGTAACGGGTACCATGATGATGGCGCCTAACTTCATTGCTTGAATTGTTACCGTTTTCGCATGAACACTGTCTTTTTTCCCCCAATATTGGGAAACTAGGATGCCATTGGCAGAAGCTAGGCCCGCCATGATCATAATGGCGACAAAATGCCATTTCGATGCAATACCGACAGCCGCAGTGGCTGATTGGCCGAAATCGCTAACCATTAACACATCGGCAAGGGCAAGAATTGCTACCAAGGCACTTTGAATGGCAACGGGAAAAGCTAGCTTTGCAATACGAGTAAAGAGGTCATTTGGCAGTGCTGTTTGTGTTTTTTTAATTGTTGTCATCGTAAGTCTCCGAATCATACCAATTAGAAATAGGTCGGCTTGGTAATGGACGGCAACTATAGCGAAACAGAAAATGGAGTGACATGTTAGAAAGTACAGAAAACCTGTGTGAATCTGTCACCGTGGGTTTTGCCATGGTACAACCGAAAACAGATTGGAATGAAGAAGCTTATCTAGCGCAAGCCTGTAAAGAGCGCTTTCTTACTCAGTCTGATCTTCCTGAGCTGACAGACAGCGGCTTTTTTATGGCCGGACTGGCAGAGTTGGAGGAAGGGTATGAGATCGAACGAGTTGTCACAAGTAATCACACTATATTGCTAACACAAGAAGGTATGGGGCTGCTAACCCTTACGGACAGGCAATATTATTTACTGCCTAATACGCTAACTATTTTGCCGGCTGGTTTGCCATTTCGGTTTGAATTGGCAGATAAAAAGAAAGGTTGGAAAATGGCTTGGGTACTGCTTAAGCCTGTAGAAAAATGGTTGCCATTGGTGGCAAATGGCCAGCGAGTCGAGCATACCCCGATCTGTGAGCAAGTGTGGTCAGTTATGAATTTATTACACAGCGAAATTGGCGGTAGGGCGAGCTACAGAAAGCTGTTTGCGAGTGAATTATCACGTTTGATGCTGGGTAGTGCGAACCTTGCACCATCAAACTCGGTTTTGCGTGTTCAAAGTGTAATTAATGATATTGAATCACAGCTTCACCTAAACTGGACCGTAAAAGGCATTGCTAAGCAGTGTTATCTTAGCACCGAGCAGCTAAATAGGATCATAAAGCAGCTTTATAACTGTTCAACACAGCAACGTTTGATTCAGCTTCGCATGGAAAAAGCAGTAGACTTACTTCATTATCAAGAATGGACGATTGGTATGGTCGCACAACGGTTAGGTTATCAAGACCCATTCAACTTCACTCATCGTTTTCGTCAATATCACGGCTGTTCACCAAGGGAATACCGTAAGCGGTTGTTTGCGGGATAATGGCCCTTTCAGAGGCGTAGAGCTTCATTGGCATAACAGGTCTTATCGGCGTGAGTGATTATCCGGCCGATAAGACTCAGATGTACGTTGATTAACTGCGTTTAGGCTGCTGGTAAGTACGACCTGCGGCTTGATAAACGTCTTTTGTTTTTACATCGAACATGTCGAGGAAGAACCAAGCAACAAACTTGATGACATCATCACCTACATTCATGATCCACTCAACATACTCTTCTTGCTCGCCTTCATCATTTTCTTGTAGTGAAACATGGTAAATGCGTTGTTCACCGTCGATTTCAGCCAGATTAAATTGACCGGTTAGTGATGCTGCAGCTTCAGCAATCTCTGTATCCTCATTGGCTTTAAGTGCCTCAAGAACTTGTGGAACAGAGTCCAATTCGCAAAGGGCTTTAACCAGCGTTTCAAATTGGTCATGTTGCATGAGTTGGTACCTATCATTAAGCAAAAATTAATTACGCGTATTGTATCAGTGTAAATCAGATGGGAGACAAGTTTATGATTACACATTGAATGAGTGCTGTTTTTTTATACGTTTTGGGATGGGGTTGCATTTATTTTTATATTTGAGCGCTTATTCACGAACATTGCACTCCATACAAAAAGTGACATGAAAACTAGCCCTTGCTAACAGTATGTGGTTTGGAAAGTTGCTAGGGGTGCTGCGTGATTTTGCTTTGTATCTCATTTTGTAGGAGATCCCTTCCTTTTAATCCTAATGTGATGTTGGTTTCCACCGCTTATTCCTTCATATGGCTTCTACGCCCCCTCGTCTACGCCTTTCTCTACGGTTAGAGGGGAGGGTATAGGTCATCTAAAGATATGAATAATAGATAAAACAAAAACAAACTTGGAGACTCGATGTGAAAAGGAATCTACGCTCTTTCCTTGCAGTGGCTATCGCTGCATCTTTAACTGCCTGTAATAGCGCAAATAATGCAGTGGATGTGGCTAGCGTAAGCTCAAATGCCTATATGTGCGATAGCACTTTGATGACCAAGGCGGATGACCTGCGTATCTATCAAATCATGGTTGAGAGCTTCGTTAATGGCGATGATGCGATAGGACACGGTACTGGCTATGGAACGAGCCACCATAAGGGTGATTTACAAGGCATCATAGATTCACTGGATTACATTGAGTCATTGGGTGTAAATGCGATATGGCTGACGCCAATCTTTGACTCTATTCCTGTTGATGGGCAAGACCATTGGGCAGATAGATTGGATGCAACGGGTTACTTTACCAGTAACTATTTTGCTGTCGATCCGCGTTTTGGCACCATGGAACAGGCAAAAGAGCTGGTTCAAAAGGCCCATGAAAAGGGGCTTTATGTCTTTTTTGATGGTGTATTTGGTCACCATAAAGACAATGTTGTTCCTTCGCCGCAAGGACGCCTACCTGTCGGTGATAGTAACCCAGTTAGCTATCCTGAGAGCTTGGCTTTCTATCAAGAAGTCGCTACCTACTGGATTGAAGAGCTAAAAATTGATGGCTGGCGCTTAGACCAAGCTTACCAGGTGCCAACCGAAGCTTGGACTGCTATTCGAGCCAGTGTTGATGATGCATCGAAGTCTGTCACTTACGTTAATGCTGAGGGTGAGACCGTTAACCCGCTTGGCTACATGGTCGCCGAGATCTGGAATAACGAGAATTACATTAAGGAAACCGGTTATGGCGCGGAAGGGGACCCTGCGTTGTGTTCAGCCTTCGATTTCCCTGTCCGCTACCGGGTCGTTGAGACGTTTGCTGCTAATGAAAATGGTGTTGGTAACAAAGGTGGCAAATGGTTAAACGAAGGTATGAACTTACACAGTCTATATCCTTCACACGCTCAGCCGAATTTGATGTTGGGTAACCATGATTTGGTTCGATTTGGTGACTTGCTGCAACGAGGCAATATAGCCTCACCGGAACAAGCTGAATATTGGGAGAGACATAAAGCGGCATTGTCTTTCCAAGCCGCCTATTCTGGTCCAATAACCCTTTACTACGGTGAAGAAATCGGTGATGAGCTTGAGGGGTATGCGCATAAAGTGGAACAAGACTGCGCTGTTCGAGGGCTTTGTGATGACCACGTTGCCCGCACCAGTGCCAATATTGATGGTATAACGGTTGATCTCAATGCGAAGCAAAGTGATTTAAAACATTACGTTTCTCAATTAATGGCTTTAAGAGCCGCTCACCCTGCACTTAGCCGTGGTGAACGCATCAATATCGTTGCCAACGAAACGGTATATGTCGACCATAAACAAGCTGATGACGACGTTTTAGTTTATATGGTCAGCACATCTTCACATCAAGATACTGTGGTATTGAAAGCCAGCGAGATTGCATCAGAAGGTCAGCTGGTGGATTTGATGACGGGCAAAGTGTACAGCACTCTCAATGGTGAATATCAAATCAGCCTTGCACCTTTTGAGGCCAAGTTTTTGTCGATAGAACAGCCATCAGCGGCCGGATTGACAAAAGTAGTCACTGCTGCGGCGGCTTCTTCACTGATGGGGGAGGGCTTCATGGCTCAATGTGATAATCCTGTTGTGGAAGGTACTGGTCCAGTTGGCAAAACCTTGTATGTTGTCGGGGACTTTGTTGATGCTGGTTGGAAGCACAAATCTAATCGCGCCTACAGCTATGTTGGTGACAACACGTATCAAGTTGTTGTTGATGAGCAAGCCGGTGCATTTAGGATGCAATATGCGAGTAAGGATTGGTCGCCACAATTCACTGCGGATGGACTTGAGCTATCTCCTGGGAAGGTCGCCAACCTCAAACGTGGTGGCTATGGCAAAGACACTGCAGTGACTCTGCCTGAAACAGGAAAGTACGTCTGGAGTCTCAAGTTTTCGGACAGTGGCGATCCTGAACAGTTAATGGTTTCTAAATGCCCGTAATGTCGAGTTATTAAAATTTCTTAGACGGTATTTAAAAGAGGGAGCTTCGTGTTCCCTCTTTTGTTATTGTTTACAAACAATGTTTGTAGCTGTGGAGGCAGGTAGAAATGAATGAAAAGTGTGTGGTGATGACAACGTTTTCTGATGGTGCGATTGGTGAAAAAATCATTCACTCATTGATAGAAAAACGTTTGGCGGCATGCGTGCAAGTACAGTCAATTGAAAGCTACTATCACTGGCAAGGGAAAGTAGCTAAAGACCAAGAAAAGCTAGTCATCATCAAAACGACGTCGGCACTGTATGCACAGGTAGAAGCCGATATTCTTGCTAATCACGATTACGAAACGCCAGAAATCATTCAACTGCCTATAACCGCTGGGTATCGCGACTACTTGCAATGGATAGAGAGTGAGTGCCGAAATACTTAATTATGCATATGGATGCTCTTATACGAAAAAAATATTTGTATAACTGATCCATTCTACTACTCTTCGTTGTACAAGATATTAGTTTTGTACAAGGTAGGGATAGTCATGCAAATACCAGTTGGAATTAGCGCCTGTGTGTTGGGTGAGAAAGTAAGATTTGATGGTGGGCACAAGCTCAACCGTTTTATGGTTGATGAGCTGTCTAAGTATCTTACCTTTAAGCCCGTTTGCCCTGAAGTGGGTATTGGAATGCAGGTACCACGTCCTGCTATTCGCTTGCTGCAACTGCCTTCAGAAGAAGTTCGTCTAGTTGATAGCAAAAATCAAGATGTCGATTACACCGACAAAATGGTTGCCTTTGCCCAGCAGAAAGTGTCGCAGTTTGATGATCTCTGTGGCTATGTGGTCTGTGCTAAATCACCAACCTGTGGCATGGAACGGGTAAAGCTTCACATTCCTAACAACAATACCATCCCTGGTGGTTCAGTTGGTATCTACACCCGCGAACTTATGGCCCAAATGCCATGGCTACCTGTTGAAGAAGACGGTCGATTGAACGACCCTGTCCTTAGAGAGAACTTTGTTTTTCGTATCTTTGCTTTGAATGATTTTTATCATTCAGTGCGTGACCAACTTTCTGCAAATGCCGTTGTCAAATTTCATTCTCGCTATAAGTTGGTGCTTATGGCCCATAACCCAGTCGCATACAAAGCGTTGGGCAGCATGGTGGCTCATATCAGCGAATGGGATATTAATGAATTTTACCTCGAATACCGTTTGCAGTTTATGGCGGCGATAAAAGAACGCGCATCAAGAAAAAATAAGACCAATGTATTAATGCATCTGCAAGGCTATTTCAAACGCTCACTGACTAAAGAGCAAAAGCAGGAACTTTCTGATTTGATCATGAGTTATAAAGATGGACATCAGCCTATTCTCGTACCAATGGCATTGATTAAACATTACTTGCGGGAGTATCCGGATCCATATCTACAATTACAAACTTTTATTGACCCCTATCCGGAAGATTTGAAATTACGCTATGGACTCTGAAAAAAAATATTACGCAATAAAAGACGTTTCTGAAATCACCGGTGTTAACTCGGTAACCCTTAGAGCCTGGCAGAGGCGTTATGGGCTACTGAAGCCAATAAGAACAGATAAAGGACACCGTCTGTATTCTGAACAAGACCTCAGCACAGTAAAAGAAATTGTTGAGTGGCTCAACAAAGGTGTCGCCATCGGGAAAGTTAAGCCCATGCTTGGCAAACTTTCCCCAAGTTTTGGTGATGATCAAAATGAAAGTCAGAAAGCGATACGTAATATTCTGTCTGCTTTGGCGCAATTAGATGCGGTGTCATTAGATAGGCAACTGATACAGTTGATGAAAGAGTACCCAGTTAAGGTGCTGGAAAACAAAATTGTACGTGCTGTTATTCATGAAATACAGCAAGCTAATAACCCCTTACTCGATATACAAAGTGTGATTTGGGCAAGTGTGCTTCAAGAGCGGTGTTTGTCATTGGTTGCGGCATCACGAAAGCGCAATAAAAAAACATGCATTCTGATGAGTTTTGATGAACAACCAAGTTCTCAGTTCTGGCTAAAGTCGGTTGAGCTATCAGAGCTGGGTTACAACGTCACCATACTGCCGAAGTTAAAAGGCAGGCTAACGCCATTGGTGCCTCTTTTAAATTCATGGAGTGATAAGAAAGTAGTTATAGATGGTGATAACAAACTGCCTCAAGATATTTTAAGTCAAATACAGCAGTTACTGAGTGCGACCGATTCAGATCTATTAACGACAGGAAGTATAAACGCTATTCATCCTGAATTACTGGAGTGGCAACATGAGTCAGCATAAACAGGTAGGGTTAGTTTGGTTTCGCTCTGACTTACGTATTGTTGATAATACGGCTTTATCTGAAGCGGCAAAGCGATGCGATCAGCTTATTGGTCTATATATTTCCACGCCGATGCAATGGCATGAGCACCATATTGCACCGATGCAAGTGGATCTAATCCGCCGCCGTTTACCGGTACTGCGTGATCAACTCGCTAGCATTGGAATCCCTTTTGTTTTCAAAGAAGTTTCAGATTTCGAACAGATCCCACAGGTCATCTTGGATACTGTACAAGATCACGGTATATCGCATGTTTTTTGTAATAAGCAATATGAGTGGAATGAACTGCAACGTGATGACAAAACGGGTCATCGACTTGCAGAACAACAGATAAAGTTCAGTGCATTTGATGATTGTTGTGTCATTACACCAGGCAAGGTTCTTACCAAAAAAGGTGAAGCCTTCAAGGTATTCACGCCGTTTAGAAAAGAGTGGCTAAACCTGTTCCGAGCGCTATCACCATCTCCATTGCCAATACCTGAACCTTTAGCTAGCCCAATTAAAAAATTCAAGCAGAATGATATATCGGTTACTTACCCACTAGCTGACAGTATGGGATGGCCTGTCGAGGAAGAAACTATCCGTCAGCGATTGGTAACATTCTGCTATGAGAAAGTCGAAGATTATCATCAGCATCGCGATATACCGTCAATAGATGGTACAAGCTGTTTGTCTCCGTATTTGGCATTAGGCATGCTGTCTCCACGACAGTGTATCGCTGCACTGTTGGCGGTAAGTCCAATGTGCATGGATGAGCCTGAGGGTGGTGCATTTAGCTGGTTAAACGAGATCATTTGGCGTGAATTTTACCGCCATTTATTAGTGGCGTACCCTAGTTTGTGCCGGGGACAACCATTCCAGCAGTGGACACAAAATGTGAAATGGCAGCCATCAAGCGAGTTATTGTCGGCATGGCAGCATGGTTTGACGGGTTACCCAATTGTTGATGCTGCAATGCGCCAACTTAAACAAACAGGCTGGATGCATAATCGATTAAGAATGATTACGGCGAGCTTTCTTACCAAAGATTTATTGATCCATTGGCAAGCCGGTGAACAGTGGTTTATGTCTCAGCTAGTGGATGGCGATTTTGCGTCTAATAACGGAGGTTGGCAGTGGGCGGCATCGACAGGCACCGATGCACAACCGTATTTTAGAGTGTTTAATCCAACAACTCAGGGCGAACGTTTTGATCCAAAAGGGGAATTTATTCGTACTTGGTTGTATGAATTAAAAGACGTACCGGATAAATATATCCATAAACCACACCTTTGGCCTGAAAGTGGAAAAATAAATTATCCCAAACCGATTGTTGATCATAAGCAGGCAAGGTTGTTGGCGATATCGTCATTTAAAGTAGCGAAAGATGAATATAACCCACTAATTTAATAAATTCAGAATGAACTGAGACTGTAGTGGTACGGTGAATTTGGCCACCTGATTAGAGGTGATATCATCACCTCAGAAGCTAACAGGTGACACAATGACAAAACGTAGCAGAAGAACATTTAGCCCCGAGTTTAAACTAGAAGCCGCACAGTTGGTTATTGACCAAGGCTACTCGGTAGCTGAAGCCGCCCAGGCCATGAATGTTGGCAAATCAACCATGGATAAGTGGTTTCGCCAACTTAAAGAATAGCAGCATGTAGTTTCACATAAAGCTTCTCCGATGACGCCTGAACAAATCGAAATCCGCGAATTAAAAAAGAAACTTGCTCGTCTTGAAGAGCACAATGAAATATTAAAAAAAGCTACAGCTCTGTTGATGTCGGACTCACTGAACAATTCTCGATAATCGAGAAACTCAGGCAGAGCTACAGTGTAAAAACACTGTGTGAGGTGTTCAGCGTTCATCGAAGTAGTTACAAATACTGGCGTAAAAGGCCAAAGG
>NZ_JANEYT010000024.1 GCF_024357955.1 Photobacterium pectinilyticum | reverse complement strand
TCAAATTGTTAAAGAACAATACTGATTGGTTAGCGGCTTAAGTTGCCGTGCTCCGTGTCAGTGAGGTCGCATTATAGAGAGTTCGATCACGTTAGCAAGGCCAAATTCAAAATAAATTCATCTTTTGAGCTTAACTGTGCAGTAATCAAACAAAGGCGGTGTTTTTCGATATTATTTACACCACACCAAGGCTAGTCTGACGTTATAAACTTAATTTTTTAAGGCTCTTTTTTATGATTTCACCTCTTCGCTCCTATAAAAACACTTATCCCACTATCGCTCCCACCGCCTATGTCGATCCGTCAGCAGTTCTTGTCGGTGACATCGCTCTCGGAGAGGATGCCAGCATCTGGCCTTTGGTTGCGGCCCGTGGGGATGTGAATCATATAAAGATAGGATCAAAGACCAATGTTCAAGATGGTACTGTCCTGCATGTATCACGAACCAGCAGCGAAAAACCACAAGGTCACCCCTTACTCATTGGAGATGAGGTGACAATTGGCCATAAAGCCATGCTACACGGCTGTCAAATCGGCCATCGTGTTTTAGTCGGTATGGGCGCTATTATTCTAGATGGTGCGATTATCGAGGATGATGTGATGATTGGCGCTGGTAGTTTAGTACCACCAGGCAAAGTACTAAAAAGCGGCTTTCTCTATATAGGTAGCCCAGTAAAGCAAGTGCGCCCTTTAACCGATAAAGAGCGCGCTTTTCTGCCAGCCTCGGCAGACAACTACGTCAGGCTGAAAAACGAATATCTCGCAGAAGAGTAGGGTTAGGCGATATCGATATCACCATCGGCGTTAAACTCTTCATCTTCAATCAAGTTTTCAGCGATATCTTCCAGATCGAAACGGTATTGGGCAAACACAGCAAGAACAGCAGCTTCATCAGCAAGTGCTTGCCCATACTCTTTTTCAAGCCAGGCTAAGCTAACCCAGCAATGTATCAGTGCACCACCTTGTTGTGCGGGAAACGTCACGGCTTGGCGCTCACTGTCCCACGCTTGCATGTCAGCAAACAAAATATCTTGATTCATAATATTCTTTACTTTTGAAGTGTACGGCGCAATTCATTTTGCACCTGTTTAGCCCCAGGCCGAATGCCACGCCACAGCATAAAACTCTCTGCGGCTTGACCGACCAACATGCCCAGACCATCCAGCGCTACTCTAGCACCATGCTCTTTGGCCCAGACATTAAATGTCGTCGGCTCGGCACTGTAGACCATGTCGTAGCAGGTCACTTCAGGGCGGATCAAACTAGTAGGGATCCCGGGTAACTCACCGCTAAGGCTCGCTGAAGTCGAATTAATAATCACGTCAAATTCATTACCCTCTAGTTCAGACAAGGCCGACGCCTCCACTGGACCATGGGAAGAGAACAATTCGACAAGCGCCCTGGCTTTTTCCACTGTCCGATTAGCAATAGTCAGTGAGCCGACACCTTGTGCCAGTAGTGGCAACACCACTCCACGAGCTGCACCGCCCGCACCGATCAGCAGGACTCTTTGTCCTTTCAATAAGGTACTGTGCTGAATCAAATCCTGCACTAGGCCTTCACCATCGGTATTGTCACCGAGAATAATGCCGTCATCGAGCTTTTTTAGGGTGTTCACAGCCCCAGCCAAGCGAGCTCGCTCGGTCAGTTGATCGGCATAGGCAAACGCATCTTCTTTAAATGGCATCGTGATATTACAACCACGACCACCAGCAGTAAAAAACGTATCTGCAGCCTCTTTAAATCCATCTATGGGTGCAAGCTGCGCTTCATAGCGCATGTCCTGCCCAGTTTGGCGGGCAAAAAGAGTGTGAATAAAAGGGGATTTACTCTGGGCAATCGGGTTGCCAAAAACAACATACTTATCCATCAGCCGGGATTCCGTGTTTTCAAACCAATAAAAAGGGCCAGTATTTCTACTGACCCTATCATTGCCAATTCAATGACTCAATTCCTTTCAGACACCTTACCAACTCCGCGGCTGAAGGTAGTTGTCATAAAGATCAGCTTCCTTTGAACCCGGCTCTGGGGTGTAGCTATACTCCCAGCGAGCGAGAGGAGGCATAGACATCAGGATCGATTCGGTACGTCCCCCGCTTTGCAGACCGAACAAGGTGCCACGGTCATATACCAGGTTAAATTCAACATAGCGGCCACGGCGATACAATTGGAACTGACGTTCACGTTCGCCATAGGGGGCAGGGGAGCGCTTCTCAACAATCGGTAAATATGCATCTAGGTAACCATTACCTACGGCCTGCATATAAGCAAAGCTCTTTTCAAAGCCCCAAGCATTGAGGTCATCGAAAAATAAACCACCCACACCACGGGTCTCGTTACGGTGGGGCAAGAAGAAGTATTTGTCACACCAGGCTTTGTGCTCATCATATACCGACTCGCCGAAAGGCTGGCAAAGCGCTTTGGCGGTATCATGCCAATGCTGGCAATCTTCTTCAAACGGATAGAACGGTGTCAAATCAAATCCGCCACCAAACCACCAGACCGGATCTTCCCCTTCCTTCTCAGCAATGAAGAACCGTACATTGGCATGAGAGGTCGGCACATACGGGTTACGAGGGTGGATCACCAGCGATACTCCCATAGCCTCAAAGCTGCGTCCAGCAAGTTCAGGTCGGTGCGCCGTAGCAGATGCTGGCATTCTGGTACCGAACACATGAGAAAAGTTAACACCAGCCTGCTCAAAGAGTTGGCCTTCTCGTAAAACCCGGCTACGCCCCCCGCCGCCTAGTTCACGCTGCCACTCATCTTGCTCGAAGCCCGCTTGCCCGTCCTGCTCGGCAACGGCATTACAGATCCTGTCTTGCAGATTCAGCAAAAAGGCTTTGACGGCTTCTTTATTCACTTGCTGCATAATCTCAATCCTATCCTTGGCGGAAAATATTGCCGGTGATGGCATCACGGATTTCAGAAGGGTTGTTTCGCCCTGCGGTTTCCCCCTGCAAAATCGCTGATAACTGATTGCCTAACTGAGCTTCAACATCGGCAACCGTACGCCCGGGCTCTTGACCAGTGAGGTTGGCGCTGGTCGATGTCAAAGGCTTACCAAAGGCAAGGCAGAGCTGTTGTACCTGAGGATGATCGGTTACTCGCACCGCAATTGTATCGAACTGCCCGGTCAAAAAACGCGGCACACCCGGTTTGGTTGGCATGACCCAGGTTACCGGCCCTGGCCAGGAGGCAAAAATTCGGGCTTTCTGCTCTTCGCTCAATGCACTGTCATCGATATAGGGTGCCAGTTGTTCGTAATTGGCAGCAATGAGGATCAGACCTTTTTCAATCGGGCGCTGCTTGAGCGCCAACAGCTTGTTGACGGCTGTTTCACTATCAGGATCGCAGCCCACACCAAAGACAGCTTCGGTTGGGTATGCAATAACATCCTGCTGCCGTAGGGCAGCAACCACTTGGCTAAGGTTCTCCACAGGTACCTCTTTGAAATGACTGGCGTCAGTTGTAACGTTCTGTTTACCTATCTTACCGACTCCTTACTAACAACTCCATGCTCGTTAATCATTGTTGCAATTTACCTGACGCAAACGTTTTCCTTCACAAAAAATACTCGTATAATGCGCGGCACACGCATTAATACCTCACCGTTTAGTTACCCCAAAGGAGATCGGGATGAAAGTTGGGATCATCATGGGCTCAAAGTCAGATTGGCCGACCATGCAGCATGCTGCTGAAATGCTGGACCGCTTCAACATTGCTTATGAAACCAAGGTCGTTTCAGCCCACCGTACTCCGCACTTATTGTCTGAGTACGCAGAGCAAGCACAGCAACGTGGTATCAAGGTGATCATTGCCGGTGCTGGTGGCGCAGCCCACTTGCCAGGAATGACTGCTGCCTTTACCAGTCTACCAGTCCTTGGGGTACCGGTTCAGTCCCGTGCCCTGAAAGGGATGGACTCCCTGCTGTCGATTGTACAGATGCCAAAAGGCGTTGCGGTCGGCACTTTGGCTATCGGTGATGCCGGAGCCGCTAATGCCGGCCTACTAGCAGCTCAAATCATCGGAACCCAAGACAGCACGGTCATGGCCGCTATCGATGCATTCCGCAAAGAGCAAACCGATACCATTCTGGCCAACCCGAACCCGGCCGAGGAAGCATAATGAAAGTACTGGTACTCGGTGCCGGGCAGCTTGCCCGAATGATGTCACTGGCTGGCGCACCACTGAACATCGAAGTCTTTGCTTATGATGTCGGTACTGGCAACGTCGTGCACCCCCTGACCCAACAGGTTATGCTGAAAGGACTCAATACGGCTATTACGTATTCCGATGTGATCACCGCAGAGTTCGAACATATCCCTCACGAAGTGTTGGATATCTGCGAGCAAAGCGGTAAATTCCTGCCGACCACTGACGCCATCAAGGCTGGCGGTGATCGTCGCCTTGAAAAAGCCTTGCTCGATAGTGCCGGGGTGGCCAACGCCACATACCAACTGATCAACAGCCGAGAAGATTTAGATACCGCGATGGACACCGTTGGTCTGCCGATGGTACTGAAGAGTGCCTTGGGTGGTTATGATGGCAAGGGCCAGTGGCGCCTGAAACACCGTGAAGATGCCGATAAAATTTGGCCTGAGATGGCTGAGTGCATGGCACAAACAGACAACCAAGCGATCGTTGCCGAAGAGTTTGTCCCGTTTGACCGTGAGGTTTCCTTGGTTGGTGCCCGCGGTAAAAGCGGTGAAATATCGGTATATCCACTGGCAGAAAACACCCACACCGACGGTGTACTGAGCCTATCAGTTTCGATGACCGGTAACGAAGCGCTGCAAAGCCAAGCCGAAACGATGTTCCGCTCGCTGGCTGAGTCAATGGATTATGTTGGAGTATTGGCCATCGAGTTCTTTGATGTCGGTGGCAAGCTACTGGTCAACGAAATAGCACCACGAGTACACAACTCGGGTCACTGGACCCAACAAGGTGCCGAGACCTGCCAGTTCGAAAACCATTTACGTGCAGTGACCGGTTTACCCTTGGGCAGTACTGCGCTGCTGCGCCCGACGGCAATGATCAATATCCTTGGTGAAAACCGCTTGCCAAGTGCGTTATTGAGCCATCCCCAGTGTCATATTCACTGGTATGGTAAAGAAAAGCGCCCAGGCCGTAAGATGGGACACATCAACGTCTGCGCTGATACCCAAGAGAAGCTGACTGCATCACTAACGACTATCGCTGCTCACCTCGACCCAGTCGCGTTTCCAGCCTTAACCCACTAGCTAGGTGCCAGATAAAACAAAGCCAGCATCATGTGCTGGCTTTGTTTTTGTATTCTCAGTTTGTGGCTAGCGCTAGGCCTAACGGCGCCTACTCCTGATATGAATGACAGCGCCGATCAGCACATTGCAGCTTGATACCTCTGACCAATTTCTTCTCAATCAACAGACCAAAACCACACGTTTGACACTGACCTTTCACCGGTTTGGCATTGACTGCAAAGCGACAGTCCGGGTATTGATCACAGGCACAAAACACCTTGCCGTAGCGTGACTTCCTCTCGATGAGATTTCCCTTCTGGCACTGTGGACAGGGCACTTGGGTCGATTCGGCTTTTTTTTCTGGTGATTCGATATGATGGCATTGTGGATAACCGCTACAGCCAATAAACATACCATAACGTCCTTGACGCAATAACAGCTCTTCGCCACAGTCGGGACAAGGCTGGCCCAAATGCTTGACGATATGACCATCATTATGGGCCAGAGACTTAATATATTCACATGCGGGGTAACTGGTGCAGCCTAAAAAAGGTCCGCGCTTACCATTGCGCATGGCCAGTGGTGACCCACATTCCGGGCACAGGTTTTCATGCTCTAGCGCGTGCTCATGGGCACTAAACAGCTGGGCGTTAATTTTTCCAGACATACGACTCAATCATCTTCAGTAACACCCCACCTACACGGGCTTAGTGTATGTAGCCATCTTCCATACCATACAGCAATTCTTCCATCTGGCTGTAGGCGCTTTCATTACCCGGCGCATTGAATAGGACCATCAAAATGATCCACTTCAAATCATCAAGGTTAAAGTCTGAGGTTTCCAATGCCATAATCCGGTCAATAACCATTTCCCGGGTATCAGCGCCCAACACATGAATTTGCTCTAAGTAGGTTAAAAATCCCCGGCAAGTAGTATCCAGCCGTGACATTTCTTGCGCCGTATAAATACGCATAGCCGTCACAGAACTGGTGTTCATATAAGGGGTTTCTTCTGTTTCTTGCAGGGCCGCGAGCTTTTCAAGCCACTCCAGCGCCTTGTAAATATCTTCCTGGTGGAAACCAGCACGAAGCAACTCTTCGGAAAGTTCATCCTGATCAACCATGAGCTCCGCATCACTGTGGATATAGGTTTCAAACAGGTACATTAGGATATCCATCATAACTAGCCCCTCCTCGTTCTGACATAGCCACCTGGTACAGCAGCGACCATTCCTTGCAATTCCAATTCAAGTAACTGCATCATGACTTCATGAACGGGTAGTCTACTACGTTCAGCAACTACATCTACGGGTGTTGCCTCATTGCCTACGTTAGCCAACAGCGCTGGAAATGGCAATTTATCATTTTGAGGTTGTGGGACACAATGAACTGACTGGCTACTTTTTGCGCACTCTGTCAGTACACCGACATCCTCAAAGATATCGACCGGCGTTTCTACTAATTTAGCACTGTTTTTTATCAACGCATGGCACCCTCGGCTCATCGGGCTGTGGATCGAGCCGGGCACCGCAAAAACATCACGACCTTGCTCAAGTGCATAACGGGCAGTGATCAAGGATCCGCTTTTTTCCTCTGCCTCTACCACTAATACGCCGACCGACAATCCACTGATCACTCGGTTACGCCGAGGAAAATGCTGGGGACGCGGTGATTCATCGGGCCAGAACTCGGAGACCAGTGCACCTTGATCGGCAATCGTGGCGGCCAGTTCTCGGTGTTTGGCAGGATAAATACGGTCAAGGCCAGAACCTAATACCGCCACAGTGGCACCGCCATTTTTCAGCGCACCGTAATGGGCCCTGCCATCGATTCCCAACGCTAAGCCGCTGGTCACGACATAGTCCGCCGCCACCATGGCAGCGGCAAACTCTCCGGCGGCCTCCAAACCATCAATACTGGCTGCCCGACTACCGACAATCGCCAACTGTGGTTCGTGCAGCCAATGCGCCTCACCTCGGACAAACAATAAAGGAGGGGGAGACGGGATTTCCCGAAGCAAAGCTGGATAAAGCAGGGAGTCGAGGGTGATGATCTGCTGGTTGGGCTGCTGGTGCCAAGCGAGACAGCGGTCAATACGCTGCTGGGGTGGAAATGCCAAGTGCTGGCATTGACGCTCGCTCAGGCCAAGCTGGATGCGATCCCGTTCGGACATCGCACACAGTTCAGCGGGCGAGGTACACTCCAACAGGCGGCTAATACGAAAGCCGCCCAGCTGCGGAGCCGAGGCCAAGGCAAGCCAATCACTAAGCGATGACATCGTACCGGCTTAACCTCTCAGGGGTGACACGACACGCGACCCGACCCTGAAAGGCTCGGTTGCACGAGTCACCACCGCAAGACTGAAATACTCATAAGGACGGATCACTATCACCTCACCGATCAGGATGTCTTGCAAACGGCCGGATTCAGAAGAAGGGAAAGGCGAAGACAATAGCTGCGGGCTATCAGGCTCACTGTACTCATAGTTGCCTTTGTCGCCGGTGTAACCCGCCCCAGATCGAATGACGCTAAGTACATGGCCAACTTCCAGACCATCAAGGTGACCCTGATTGAGCACAACGACCTCATGGGTCGCGATATACGCCATTCCCCCAATACTTGCTACCACCTCGGCCTCGGTTGCTGCAAGGGAAGGGGAGGGAGAGAAGCTCATCGCCCCTTCATGTTTAGGCAACGGGGCAGGGAGCAGCACATCATTAGGTTTAACTTCCCGGTAGGCATCGGTCAGCACCACGGCGCTGGTCGTATTTGTGACACTCACCACTTCACCACGAGCAACCTCTTTCAAGCTCGATATTCTGTAGATTTCTCCTGATGCCAACTTGCGCTCCAGCGGAGGTGCGGGTCGGTAAACCCCCCATTGTTCGTCGACAACCAATGGCATGTCGACCCAGACCGTTTCCCCTCTAGCGATATACCCCTGTGCAAGACTGTCACCAATCACATGAGGCAGGTTCTTTCGCTCCTTCTCCACCAGCAACTTATCCTCGGCGAGATACGGCAAGAGTAACTCAGCAGGCAAGGTGGTCACCGGTTTAGGGGTCACTTTGATCTTGGGTGATAAATAGCGCAGCGGTTTACGTAGCAAACGAGGCTGACCGTCAACAAAATGCAGGTGGAGTTGATCGCCGGGGTAAATCCAGTGGGGATCAGCCACCGTATGACGGTTGCTCTGCCACAATTCAGGCCAACGCCAGGGACTGGCGAGATAGTACGCTGAGATATCCCAAAGGGTATCTCCCTTCTTGACGGTATAGACAGCAGGCGCCCCTTCCTTCACGCTAAGTGCAGCAGATTGAGCGTGTACGCCAACCCCCATACTCGCGACAAACAACCACATAACCCTCCAAGGCACCTTTTTCCACTGCTTCATCATTCCCCCCACACCACTATGGCTTAAATGATCAGGCTGTCATTGACCTTGTGCAGTGTCCAGAACACTGTGTCAACCCGCCCATAGTTTTCGGCAGGCTTCACTTTTTCCAGCCTCGCGATTGCAATTTACCAAACGGTAGTAAACAGCAGGCACATAAGATCCATGCAACGGGGTACTATGATTTGCCCTGTAAAATGACTAGAATTAGAACAATTAAACGATCCCAGTTATCAGTACTGCCTTTTAAAAAGAGTGTCTATGTCTGTATTGCAAGTATTAACATTCCCTGACGAGCGCCTGCGCACCGTCGCTAAACCAGTCGAAACCGTAACGCCTGAAATCCAGAAACTTGTCGATGACATGCTGGAAACCATGTACGACGAGGAAGGGATCGGTCTGGCAGCCACTCAGGTGGATTTCCACCAGCGTATCGTGGTGATCGACCTGTCGGAAGAGCGCAATGAGCCACTGGTACTGATCAATCCAGAAATCATCGAAAAGCGCGGTGAAGACGGCATCGAAGAAGGCTGCCTGTCAGTTCCCGGTGCCCGTGCGCTAGTGCCACGAGCCGCTGAAGTCACAGTAAAAGCCCTAAACCGTGACGGCGAAGAGTTCACGTTTGACGCCGACGACCTATTAGCTATCTGTGTCCAGCACGAGCTTGACCACCTAGAAGGTAAACTGTTTGTCGATTACCTGTCGCCACTGAAGCGCAAGCGTATTCAAGACAAGCTGACTAAGATCAAACGCTACAACGAAAAACACGCGAATAACGCTTAATTCGCCCACCTGATTTTAAGGACGCTACCTTGAGCAAACCTTTGAAAATAGTTTTTGCAGGTACTCCGGATTTCGCCGCCCGTCACTTGGCGGCGTTATTGTCTTCGGAGCACGATATCATTGCGGTTTACACCCAGCCGGACCGCCCTGCAGGACGGGGAAAAAAGCTAACAGCTAGCCCAGTAAAGCATATTGCCCTTGAGCACGAGATCCCGGTCTACCAGCCGGAGAACTTCAAATCAGACGAAGCCAAGCAAGAATTGGCAGCTCTCGATGCCGATATCATGGTGGTAGTGGCTTATGGCTTGTTGTTGCCACAAGCGGTACTGGATACCCCGAAGCTGGGTTGTATCAATGTCCATGGCTCTATCCTGCCACGCTGGCGTGGTGCAGCCCCAATCCAGCGCTCGATCTGGGCGGGCGATGCGGAAACAGGCGTAACCATCATGCAGATGGATATTGGCCTAGATACTGGTGACATGCTGAAAATAGCCACGTTGCCGATCGAGCAAACCGATACCAGCGCCTCGATGTACGAGAAGCTTGCTGAGCTTGGCCCTGTCGCTTTGGTTGATTGCCTAGCTGATATTGCCGATGGTAAAGCCGTGGCGGAGAAACAAAATGATACGCTTGCCAACTACGCCAAGAAACTGAGCAAAGCAGAAGCCTGCATCAACTGGGCGGATGATGCCGCCCACATCGAACGCTGCATCCGCGCCTTCAACCCATGGCCGATGAGCTACTTCACCGTTGCAGAGCAGAACATAAAGGTCTGGCATGCCAGTGTCGAAGCCGATAGCCAAGGCCAGGCACCGGGCACGATTCTCGTTGCGGACAAGCACGGGATTTTAGTGGCAACCGGACAAGGGGCACTGCGCCTGACCGAGCTCCAGCCGCCAGGCAAAAAAGCGATGAAGGCACAAGATCTGCTGAACTCGCGCCGCGAATGGTTCGAACCCGGCACGGTACTGTAACCTTCCAAGGGCCAGTGCTTGCACTGGCCTTACTTTTTTCAACCTGCCTCCACCGCCACAAGCGACAGGGGTCAGGTCAATACACCAGGAAATCTGCATGAATGTAAGAGCTGCAGCAGCCAAGGTTATCTATCAAGTGGTTGATCAGGGCCAGTCTCTTTCTACCGCACTGCCGGCTGCCCAACAAGATATCAAAGAGCGCGACCACGCACTGCTCCAAGAGATGTGCTACGGCGTACTGCGCTGGCTTCCACGCCTTGAATCGGTTACCCAACAGCTGATGGACAAACCACTCAAGGGCAAACAGCGCGTCTTCCACCACCTTATTCTTGTTGGCCTCTACCAACTGGGTTACATGCGCATCCCAGCCCATGCGGCGGTTGCTGAAACGGTCAATGCCACCAAGAACCTGAAAAAACCACAGCTACGTGGCCTGATCAATGCCATTTTGCGAAACTACCAACGCCAACAAGAGAGCCTTGACCAACAAGCCATCAGCCATGATGCCGGCCGTTACGGCCACCCAGGCTGGTTGCTTAAGCTTCTTAAGGCAAGTTACCCTGAGCAGATCGACAGCATCACCACGGCCAACAACACCAAAGCACCGATGTGGCTGCGGGTCAACCGCCAGCACCACAGCCGCGATGCCTACCGTGCATTGCTTGATGAAGCCGGTATCGAGACGGATATTCACACCGAAGCGCCGGACGCCCTTAAACTCCACGCACCGTGCGATGTGAGCAAACTGCCGGGCTTTGCCGATGGTTGGGTGTCGGTGCAAGATGCGGCCGCCCAGCTATCTGTTGAGTACCTCCAGCCGCAAGCGGGTGAACTGATCCTTGATTGCTGCGCGGCTCCAGGCGGTAAGACCGCCCACATCATGGAGCGCCAGCCAGATACCCAAGTGGTTGCTATCGATTGTGATGACAACCGTCTAAAGCGAGTGCATGACAACCTTCAACGCCTGAACCTAACCGCTCAAGTATTGTGTGCCGATGCCCGCTACCCGGATAAATGGTGGCAGGGCGAGCTGTTCGACCGCATCTTGCTGGATGCCCCTTGTTCGGCCACCGGTGTAATCCGACGCCACCCAGACATCAAGTGGCTACGCCGCGCCGATGACATTGCTGCACTGGCCCAGCTCCAGTCGGAAATCGTTGATGCGATGTGGCAGCAGCTCAAGCCGGGCGGTACCTTGGTATATGCCACCTGCTCGATTACTCCGCAGGAAAACAGCGAACAGGTAAAAGCATTCCTTGAGCGCACCACGGATGCCGAGCTGATCGGTAGCGACCGCCAACAACCTGGCCGCCAGATATTGCCTGGCGAACAGGATATGGACGGCTTTTACTACGCCGTTATGCGCAAAGCGAGCTAACTAACCAACAACGGAACTTGACCTCAAGTTCCGTTTTTTGTTCACATTTCGGGATGTTATACAGGTAATTCAGCGGCCAATCGTTCTATCGCTGAAAACTAAGTTATTCTAAATGAGCAGAGTTCTGCATGACCCTTATCCCGAAGCGTAGTAACCTACAACGATTCTATTAATCAGGCATATGCTATGAAAATTATCATTCTCGGCGCCGGACAGGTCGGCGGCACCCTAGCCGAAAACTTGGTTGGCGAGAACAACGATATCACTATCGTCGATAAGGACCCTGAGCGCCTGCGCGAGCTGCAAGACAAATATGATCTGCGTGTCGTACAGGGCTTTGCCAGCCATCCCCGTACCCTGCGAGAAGCCGGGGCACAAGATGCCGACATGCTGGTTTCGGTAACCAACTCCGATGAAACCAACATGATCGCCTGCCAAATCGCCTTTACCTTGTTCAACACTCCGAACCGGGTGGCCCGTATCCGCTCGCCGGAGTACCTCAAGGAAAAAGACCAACTGTTCCAGTCCGATGCTGTACCGGTCGATCACCTGATCGCTCCGGAAGAACTGGTAACCGGCTATATCGAGCGCCTGATCGAATACCCGGGAGCATTGCAGGTGGTGGGATTTGCCGAGGACAAAGTCGGCCTGGTTGCCGTCAAGGCCTATTACGGAGGTCCACTCGTCGGCAACGCCTTATCAGCACTGCGTGAGCATATGCCGCACGTCGATACCCGGGTGGCCGCAATATTCCGCCAGGGCCGTCCCATCCGTCCACGCGGCACCACAATTATCGAAGCCGACGACGAAGTCTTCTTTGTCGCCGCCAGCAACCATATTCGCTCGGTGATGAGTGAACTCCAGCGCCTAGAGAAGCCGTACAAACGCCTGATGATTGTCGGTGGTGGTAATATCGGTGCCGGCCTGGCCCGTCGTTTGGAACAAAACTACAGTGTTAAACTGATCGAACGTAATCCAGAGCGGGCCGAAAACCTGTCCGAGATGCTGGAGAACACCATTGTCTTCTGTGGCGATGCCTCCGATCAGGAACTATTGAGCGAAGAGCACATCGAACAAATCGACGTGTTCATTGCCGTCACCAACGATGATGAAGCCAACATTATGTCGGCCATGCTGGCCAAGCGGATGGGCGCCAAGAAAGTCATGGTACTGATCCAGCGCGGGGCCTATGTCGACCTCGTCCAGGGCGGTACCATTGATATTGCTATTTCGCCACAGCAAGCGACAATCTCAGCCTTGCTAACCCATGTCCGCAAAGCCGATATCGTCAACGTCTCTTCGCTGCGCCGCGGGGCTGCCGAAGCTATCGAAGCGATTGCCCATGGTGACTCAAGCACCTCCAAGGTGGTTGGCAAGGCCGTTGGTGAGATCAAACTTCCTCCGGGCACCACCATTGGTGCAGTTGTCCGCGGTGAAGAAGTGCTTATTGCCCATGACCGCACGGTGATCGAACAAGATGATCACGTGGTGATGTTCCTGGTCGATAAGAAATATATCCCAGACGTCGAACGCCTGTTCCAACCTAGTCCGTTCTTCCTGTAGTCGCCAACATGGTCAACTTTCGTCCCATTCTGTTCGTGATCGGGCTGGTCTTATCCAAGATAGCCCTGTTCATGTATGTCCCGACCCTGGTGGCCTTCGCCACCGGGACCGAAGGATTTATCGACTTCGCCACCGCTGTCACCATCACTCATGTGGTGGCATTCCTATGCCTGACATTCGGCCGGACCAACGAATTCAAGCTTGGTGTGCGGGATATGTTCCTGATCACCACCTTAGTCTGGACCATTGCCAGCGCCTTTGCCGCCTTGCCGTTTGTCTTTATCAATCATATCAGCTTCACCGATGCCTACTTCGAGACCATGTCGGGGATCACCACCACAGGTTCGACCGTTCTCAGCGGGTTGGATGATATGGCACCGAGTATCTTACTCTGGCGATCCACCTTACAGTGGCTGGGCGGGATCGGCTTTATCGTGATGGGGGTGGCTATCTTGCCGATGCTCAATGTCGGTGGTATGCGCCTGTTCCAAACCGAGTCTTCTGATTGGTCTGACAAAAGCTCGCCACGGACCAAGAGCGTGGCCAAGAATATCGTCAATGTCTATCTCAGCCTGACCGGACTTTGTTTCCTCGGTTACCTAGTGACAGGGATGAATACCTTCGACGCAATCAACCATGCCTTTACCACGCTGTCGACCGGTGGCTATTCAACCTCAGACGGCTCGATGAACCACTTCTCGAACAGTGCCCATTGGGTAGCGATTGTATTCATGTTTGCCGGTGGTTTGCCGTTCCTGCTATTTGTTCAGGCGCTGCGTAAACGCGAATCCCGCTCCTTGCTGAGCGATGCTCAGGTGAGGGGGTTTACCCTCTTGGTATTCAGCGCAGGTCTTGCCGTGGCACTGTGGCTTACCTGGCAATTAGATTACCGCTTCATTGACGCGTTTAGAGTCTCGTTATTCAACATCATATCGGTGGTAACCACTACCGGTTTTGGGCTGGATGACTTTACCGCCTGGGGGCCGTTCCCGACGATCGTGTTTGCCTTCATCATGCTGGTCGGAGGGTGCTCGGGTTCGACCGCCGGCGGGATCAAAATCTTCCGTTTCCAAGTCGCCTTTGCCCTGCTGCGCAAGCAGATGATGCAGTTGATCCACCCGTCAGGAGTGTTCATCCAGCGCTACAACGGCCGACCAGTTACCGATGGGATTGTCCGCTCAGTGGTGGCCTTCGCCCTGACGTTTGTCCTGACCATCGTGGTAGTCGCCGCGATTCTCAGCATGCTGGGACTTGATGCCATCACCAGTATTACCGGCGCCGTCACAGCTGTCGCCAATGTTGGCCCCGGAATGGGCAATGTGATCGGCCCGACTGGCAACTTTGCGACCTTGCCTGACTTGGCCAAGTGGACGTTGAGCTTGGGTATGCTGATGGGTAGGCTGGAAATCCTGACCGTCTTGGTGGTGTTCTTCCCTGCGTTCTGGCGCAACTAATCCAGCAGCAAAGGCACCATAAAGAAAAAAGAGAGCCGCTTTGGCTCTCTTTTTCATATATGAGTATGTTTTTAGTGCAGGAGACTGATGCCAATTACACCGGTTTAACGTAGAAATAAATCGCCAGAAAATGGCAAACCGTTCCACCCAGTACAAACAAGTGCCAAATCGCGTGGTTATAAGGGATACGTTTATTGACATAGAACACCACCCCCACCGAATACACGATACCCCCCGCCGCCAGCAAAACCAGACCACCGGTGGCTAGAGACATCGCCAACGGGTACACCGCAATTAACGACAACCACCCCATAGTTAGGTAAGTCGCCAGTGACAAGCGCTTGAAGCGATAGACAAAAGCAATTTTCAGCATAATACCTACCAGGGCTATCCCCCAAATCACTGCCATCAGGGTGATCGCCAGTGGCGTACGCAGGGAAATCAGGAGAAACGGGGTATAAGTTCCGGCAATCAGTAGATAAATGGCACAGTGATCAAAGGTCTTCAGTGCCCGCTTGGCCCGCTCAGACGGGATCGCGTGATAGAGGGTTGATGCCAGATAGAGCAAAATCATACTGGCACCATAAATACTCAAGCTGGTAATGCTCAGCGCATCAGCACCGGCACTAACGGCCTGAATCAGTAACAAAACCAAACCAATGATCCCAAACACCATGCCAAGACCGTGGCTGATGCTGTTTGCCACTTCCTCCGTGACCGAATACTCCGAGCCGGTCGCCAACTGCTCTGCCATTGCTGTCGTCCTCAATATAGAGTTTATGCTCAATAGATCAGCAGTATGGCACATTTGGCTTACAGGTGTAAGCTGAAACAGCTATTTTTCATCAATCGCTCTTATTACGGGAGCGAGACAGCAACTTACACCGAGTTAGGTGGCTTGATCTAAAAAGGCCAATACCCGCTCACCCGCCTGCTGCGGATGTAAGCAGGCCGGAATTTCACAATAACGCTTGAGCTCGCCACGGCCAAGCAAGCCTGACAACAGGCCGTTAAAACCACGCTGGCGACGGTCGATTTCAAACCACATCTGCAAACCCGATTCATCACGGTAGACCACCACTTCCAGCTCACGCCAGCGGCCATGATAAGGCCCGGACACCGGCACGAATTCAAACTCCTGGACAAACGGCAGGGCAAACCCTTTGGCCGCCTCACATTCGACTTGGCGGATCCGAAGCCCGGCTAGCTCCAGCGCCGAAAAAACGCCGTCCAACAGCGGGTCGGGTCTAACTGTCAGCAAATCTTTATCTTTGGCATCAAAGGCCAACGGCATATCGAGGTGGGTCTCGAGCCAAACATGGGAGTCACCGATGGTGATAGGGGTATTGAAGGGCAGCGGCAAACTCACATTGAAGTAGCGCTCTTCATTGGCGCCAATAACGAACGAGTAGGGCAGTGACCATTCGGCCAAGCGACAGGTTTGGGTGATCTTTTCCTTGCGGTGCTGGCTATCTCCCCGGCTGGTCTCCACTTCCTCTTCGTAGCGGCAACACAAAAACAGGTAAATATTATCGATGTGCTGCTCCACCTTTCCGCCATGCACCAGCACATCGACCGCCAAGGGATCACCCGGGATCAACACACCCTGCGGCAGCACAGTATCGACCCGAGCCGAACCAATGCCAAGGCTGGCCAAGCTTTTGCGGAATAATGACATCAGAGCATCTCCTTTGCTGCATGCATATAACCTTTATCATCATATGCACCCTATGAATATGAAATGATACTTATATTGCAGTGAACACCCTGTTGTCGCAAGAGCAGACTTAGCGATCTGGTGCACAAACAAAAAAACGAAGCCTTTGCTTCGTTTTCCTGGTTTAGCGCAGCAGTTCGATAGTAGCCTGTCTGGCTGCTTCCGGATCGCGGGTCATAATGCCGTCGACCACTTGCTGATGCAATTCAAGCTTGAGCAGCTTCTCGCGGGTGATCACCCTGAAATAGCTCTCGAACACCGCTTTGAACAAAATACCGAATGGACTGATAAAGTGATTACCTGAGGCAAAGTAAATCAACTGGTGATAACGGGTATCGACTTCGACCCAGCGGTCTTGGTCAAACTTTTCGCCCAAGGCGTGCATCTCTGCCATCAGGCTACATAACTCTTCGCGATCAGCTTCATTGGCATTGACAGCTGTCAGGGCGGCAGCCTCAGGCTCAAGCGATATCCTTACCCGTTGGAACTCAGAGACTAAATCACTTTGCTGTTCGAAGTTAAGCCAAGCCAGCAGGTCTTGATCCAGATAATTCCAGTTTCTCTTCGGCAATACCCGGGTACCAATACGAGGGCGGGGTAGTACCATCCCTTTGGCCGCCAGCATTTTGATGGCTTCACGGATAGCGGTCCGGCTGACACCATACATTTCGCCCAGTTCCACTTCACCCGGTAGGATTTCTCCCGGTGCGGTTTCCCCACGCAAGATCTGTTGCCCGATAGACTCTGCCAGTTTATAGGACAAGTTACGGCTGGTAACCCGTCGCTGCTGATCGTGATCCATTAACTCCCTCCAGAGGCTGTAGTTATTGTCCTGACTGTGCTTGCCAGACAGGCTCTTATTGCCAGCAATGGCTGCATTAGACCACAAAGTGAAACCAGATAAACGGCTTATCTTCACAGATGACGAGACGGGTAACATTTCGCTTGTAAGGCCCGGTAAAAAACAAGGGGTAAGCACCTTAACGGCGGTCAAATAACACTCGACTTAATGATAGGTTGTTGCTATTCTCGCCGCGAAAATTAAACACCATTTTATTTCCGCACAGGAACGGCCCTGCCAACAGTAAAGATGCTGAAATAATGTATTCAACCGGCCACGGAAGCGCCTGACCAATAGGTAAAACATGCGCACAGCCTCGTTTGTCAGGTACAACACACCTCGCAGCCCATCTCGTCTGCGTAGTACCTCGCACGCCCCAACACTAAAAAGCAAAACAACCAAAGCCGCAGTTCAGTCCCTACCGGTGATCCCAGCCCCTCATCAGGCCGACATCACCAGCAGCGACAGTGAAAAAGCAGCGTAGTAACACTTCGCATTCAGGGCAGCCTTCGGGCTGCCCTTTTATTTATATCCGCCTATTTGTATCCATCCGTGCTTTGTTATAACGTTACCCCACTAAAAATAATAACCATATAGTTAACCAGCCTTTACTAAGCGGAGTTGTTATGAAGACCCATCGCGTCAATGAAATGATCGAGCTCATCCACCCAGAATGGCTCAAAGAACCAGAAATGAACTTAGTTGAGTTCTTGCTGAAACTGGCACAAGAAGCTAAATTCGAAGGCAAACTGGAAGATCTGACTGATGATACCCTTATCTATCACCTGAAGATGCGCAACAGCGAGAAGCAGGAAATGATCCCAGGCATCGCCAAGGATTGCGAAGACGACTTCAAAACCGCAATCTTGCGTGCTCGCGGCATCCTCAAATGATCTCAGTGCTGGGCTGCTCAGGCCCAGCATTTTCGTCTTCTTTGCGACTAAGTCTTCCCTTCTTTATATTAGCCACTTCATCCCCGTGACCTCACACTCTGCGGCATCCGTTGCCTAAATTATGACCTCGCTAGAGTATTCATGCTCTCGGCTGGGATATACTTTGCCGGTAACATTTATTTACCAGTTCCAACTTTACGATTACAACGTACTGGCCGGCAACGTACTGGCCGCGCGCTGCCTGTGAGGCAGCATCCAAGGAAGTAATGTCATGACCCAAGAGAAAATAAAGATTAAGGATGTCACCCCGCCCACGGTTAATCCCAAGACCCACAAAGGGGGAGCGGATCGCTTCAATCCCGGCAACCGGATATATGTCCGGGCCGCCAAAGGGATTTACCAACAGCTGCGCCGTCGAATGGGCTGGCTGCTGATGCTGCTATTTATGGGACTACCGTGGATCCCCTACGGCGACCGCCAGGCGATCTTGCTCGATATCGGCCAGCAGCAATTCCACTTTTTCGGTACCACCCTTTGGCCCCAGGATCTGACCCTGCTGGCTACCCTGTTTATGATTGCCGCTTTTGCCCTGTTTTTTATCACTACCTTTCTTGGACGAGTTTGGTGCGGCTACTTCTGTCCCCAGACCGTTTGGACATTCATCTATATCTGGTGCGAAGAAAAACTCGAGGGACCAGCTAACAAGCGCCGCAAGCAAGACAGCATGAAACCCACCGCCAAGCTCATTGGCCGTAAAATCCTCAAGCATATTGCCTGGCTGGCCGTTGCCCTTGCGACCGGCCTAACCTTTGTTGGCTACTTCCTACCCGTCAAATCCTTGGTGATTGACTTCTTTACCTTCGGTACCAGCTTCTGGGCTGGCTTCTGGGTACTATTCTTTACCGGCTGTACCTATGCCAACGCTGGCTGGATGCGATCGATAGTCTGTATCCACATGTGCCCCTACGCTCGCTTCCAGTCAGCAATGTTCGATAAGGACACCTATATCGTTGGTTATGATGTTGCACGGGGTGAAGCACGTGGCCCCAGACCACGCAAGAAAGATCCCAAAACGCTCGGCCTCGGTGACTGTATCGACTGCAACCTCTGCGTGCAGGTCTGTCCGACGGGGATCGATATCCGCGACGGCCTGCAATATGAGTGCATCAACTGCGGCGCCTGTGTCGACGCCTGTGATGAGACCATGACGCGAATGGGCTATGACAAACGCCTGATCAGTTATACCACCGAGCATAAGCTAGAAGGGCATAGCACCCATGTTATGCGGCCCAAGCTGCTCGGCTATGGCGGTGTGATGGTGGCGATGGTCGGCCTGTTCTTCTATCTATTCGCGTCCGTTCAACCTATGGGGCTGGATGTGCTCCGCGACCGCAGCCAGCTATTCCGGATCAACAACGAAGGCTTGGTGGAAAACACCTATACCCTAAAAATCCTCAACAAAACCCAACAAGATACCCGCTATACCCTCGCGGTCAGCGGTATCGAAGAGATTGAGTGGTACGGTCCACAGCAAGTCAGTGTTACCGCCGGAGAGATCTTTACCTTGCCAGTGAGCCTGGGAGTGGACCCATACCTGCTACAAGGTAATATTGCCGATATCATCTTTACCCTCACGCGGGAAGGTGACGGACACCAAGTCCAGACCGAAAGCCGCTTTATCGGTGAACTTCGCTAGCTCGGTACCCACCTAGCCAGTGCAAAATAATGTAAAGGGGGGGCCACCAAAGGCCCTTTCTTATTATGGTGTTATAATTGCGTACAATCTGTACCTAGTGGAAAGTCACGATGACACAACAACACGGCTTCAACTTTGCCGACCTGAACCCAGACTTATTGCTTGATGCCCTTGACAGCATTGGCATCCGTGCTGAATCCGGCCTGCTTCCGCTCAACAGCTATGAGAACCGGGTTTACCAGTTTGTCGCCGAAGACGGTGCCCGCTATGTCACCAAGTTCTATCGCCCTCAGCGCTGGACCAACGAGCAAATCGATGAGGAGCACCAGTTCACACTGGAGCTGGCCGAACAGGAGATCCCCGTTGCTGCACCGATCAAGATTGATGGTCGCACACTGCATCCATTTCATCAGTACCACCGTTTAGCCTTATTTCCAAGCATGGGTGGACGCCAGTTTGAAGTCGACAACTTTGACCAGTTGGAGTGGGTCGGTCGTTTCCTTGGCCGGATCCACCAGGTTGGCCAGCGTACGGCCTTTCAACACCGCCCAACTATCGGCCTTGATGAGTACCTCTATCTGCCTCGTCAGGTTCTCGAGCAATCTGCGATGATCCCCGATCACCTCAAGCACGTTTTCTTCTCCGATCTCGATACCCTGATCCGCGAACTCGAGCAGCAATGGCATACTGACTGGACGTCAATCCGTCTCCATGGTGACTGCCACCCCGGTAATATCCTCTGGCGTGACGGCCCACTGTTCGTCGACTTGGACGATGCCCGCAATGGCCCGGCAGTCCAGGATTTGTGGATGCTGCTCAACGGCGATCGCCACGACCAACTGGCCCAGTTGGATACTATTCTGGAAGCCTATTGTGAGTTTGCCGATTTCGATCAAAAACAGTTGCAACTGATCGAGCCTTTGCGCGGTCTTAGAATGGTACATTACATGGCATGGTTGGCACGACGCTGGGAAGATCCCGCTTTCCCACACGCCTTCCCGTGGTTTGCCGATGCCAAGTACTGGGAAGGGCAAGTGCTGGCATTCAAGGAGCAGCTGGCCGCCCTCAATGAGCCGCCATTGCAACTGATGCCACAATGGTAATAATACTAATCACAATATAAGAGAAATAACCGCGTTATTTCAGATCTTTGATTTAAGGGAGTAATTTGATTCATGTTTAAGAAAATCCTAGCTTTTGCCAGCGTGGCACTGCTGTCGCTATCCGTACAGGCAGCCAAGTTTACTGAAGGGGAATATTACAAGGTATTGGAACTGCCAAAATCCAGCAGCCCAGTGGTCACCGAGTTCTTCTCATTCTACTGCCCACACTGTAATAGCTTCGAGCCGATCATCCAGCAGCTGAAGCAAAACCTGCCGGATAATGCCAAGCTGCAGAAGAACCACGTATCGTTCATGGGCGGTAACATGGGTAAATCAATGAGCAAGGCCTATGCGACCTCAGTGGTGCTTGGTGTCGAAGATAAAATCACACCAGTGCTGTTTGCCCGCGTCCATGACATGCAAAAGCCACCACGCAACGATGATGAACTACGCCAAATATTCATTGATGAAGGGGTTAGCGCAGAAGACTTTGACGGTGCTTTCAACAGCTTTGCAGTGAATTCGATGGTCAACCGCTTCAACAAGGCCTTCCAGGACAGCGGCCTGACTGGCGTTCCTGCCATCATCGTCAACAACAAGTACCTGGTTGAGGCTGGCAAGGTCAAATCCGTTGACGAGTACTTCGAGTTGGTGAACTACCTACTGACCAAGTAAGCCTGCTCAACAATACGCGATAGAAGACAAAAAGGCCTACGGGCCTTTTTTGCTTTCTATCCCTTGTTTTCACACTCTCCTTATCTCTCCCCCACTATCACGCTACACAGCCTGTGCCGTCAACTGGCGCAATAACCTGTCCATCGCTCGGTAGCCCAATGCTTCGGCAAGGTGCCTACGCTCAATGGCCTCACACCCAGCGAGATCGGCGATAGTCCTCGCCACTTTGATGATCCGGTGATAGGCACGAATAGATAACCCGAGCTGGTGCAAGGCCGTTTCGAGAAACTCAGCATCTTGCTTGCCGAGCTTACAGAAGGTATCCAGTTCGCGCGTTCCCAGCAGAGCATTGACCCGGCCACTGCGTTCAACCATGACCTCTCTGGCGGTCCATACCCGCTCGCGGATCACCGTACTGGGCTCGCCCCGATCGCCACCATCGGCCAAGGTCCCTCTTGGCAAAGCCGGGATCTCAATCGACATATCAAAGCGGTCCAGCAACGGACCTGACAACCGACTAAGATAGCGCAGTATGGCCTGGGGATTGGTGCGCGACTGGTTACCTTCATAAAAACCGGTCGGGCTTGGATTCATGGCTCCGATCAACTGAAACCGGGCCGGGAAGGTGGTCTTACTGGTGGCGCGGGAAATCACGATTTCTCCCGATTCCAATGGCTCACGCAGCGAGTCCAGCGCCTTGCGCTCAAACTCCGGCATCTCCATCAAGGAATAAGATTCCGTTGTGGGCTAGGGATATTTCACCGGGGCGAGGCACCGAACCGCCACCGACCAAGGCCGCCATCGAACTGGAATGATGGGGAGTGCGAAAGGGCCGTCGGCGCCAGTTACCTTCATGGATATGCTGTTGAGTTAGCGAGGCCACCGCCGCCGTTTCCATCGCCTCCTCGATAGACATCGCTGGCAGCAAATCACACAACCTCGAGGCCAGCATCGTTTTCCCGGTTCCGGGCGGACCAAGAAATAACAGGTTATGGCCACCTGCTGCCGCAATCTCCAGTGCTCGCTTGCCCTGTTGCTGGCCGATGATATCTTGCATATCCCGCTCTGGTGCCACCCTATCTTCCACACCGAGGGTTGCTGACTGCGCCAGAGCAAGCTCACCCTGCCCATGCAAATGGCCACAGACCGCCAACAAGCTCGGTGCCGATTTATGGCACTCTTTGCCAACCAACGCGACCTGATCACCATTGCCATCGGGCACCACCAAGCAACGCTTGGCCTGCCCGGCAGCTAAGGCTGCGGGTAGGGCCCCTTTGATCGGGCGCAACTCACCGGATAGCGCCAACTCTCCTAAAAATTCAACGTTATGAAGCTTATTGGCCGGTATTTGCTCCGAAGCGGCAAGGATCCCAAGTGCGATAGGCAAATCGAACCGGCCACCTTCCTTGGGTAAATCGGCTGGTGCCAAGTTAACCGTAATACATTGACGGAAACTCGAACCCGGCATTAACAATGGCACTGCGCACCCTGTCCTTGGCTTCCTTAACACTGGTTTCCGGCAGGCCAACTAATGTTAAGGCTGGCATACCATTACTGATATGCACCTCAACGGTGACGGCAGGGGCCTGTACCCCTACGCAGGCACGGCTGTGAATAATGGCAAGGTTCATCTGTAGTCATCCTGCTGTTATTTCAAACAAAAAAGTTAAATATTTTCACTGAATACGTTTCATCAATAGCCTATTTATGCAGTCTAATTGAAAATTAATTTTAAATTTTTTCTTGTCATGCGAGCGATGTCTGTGTTACCACTAGGTCAACACAACGTCTAAACATAAAAACCGGACAGACAGTCAATGCAATTTATGGCCAACGCCCTCCAACTCATTATCAACGTCATCGTGGTGCTTATTTCACTACGAGGGGGACAGGCAGGCGTAAATTAGCTGACAAGCACAACAAACGCAGAAAAGCCCCCTAAGCCAACAGGCCAGGGGGCTTTTTTTTGGACTATCTAATGAAATATGCCGATTAAACCAACAACCAATCAGCATGTCGCAGGCAAGGAAACAGGGGAGAGCAGCGATGACGGGAGCAGAGTTAGTCGTAACGGCGCTGCAGAAGCAGGGGATCAAAACGATATTTGGCTATCCGGGTGGTGCCATCATGCCCATTTATGATGCCCTCTATGACGGTGGCGTCGAGCACATTTTGTGCCGCCACGAACAAGGCGCAGCCATGGCCGCTATCGGTATGGCCAGATCAACACAGGACGTGGCAGTATGCATGGCCACGTCAGGCCCCGGCGCCACCAACCTGATGACAGGACTGGCCGATGCCTTCCTCGACTCTGTGCCGATTGTCGCCATCACAGGGCAAGTTGCCAGCTCGCACATCGGCACCGACGCCTTCCAGGAGATGGATGTGATCGGCATGTCGCTAGCCTGTGCCAAGCACAGCTACCTGGTGACTGATATAGACGATCTAATCCCCACCTTGGCCGAGGCATTCGAAGTCGCCAAAGCCGGCCGTCCTGGCCCGGTGGTGGTCGATATCGCCAAAGATGTCCAACTCGCCCAGGCACCTGATGGGGATTTGACACCGATCACCCCACCAGCACTGCCAGTAGCTACCACCGAGCAGGTAGCCACTGCCCAGCAGCTACTGTCTGAAAGCCAGCGCCCGGTGCTTTACGTGGGTGGCGGTGTCCAGTTAGCCAAAGCCACCAACACCGTGCGCACTTTCCTTACCATGAACCCGATGCCGTCGGTCAGCACCCTCAAAGGACTGGGCACCATTGAACGCCACGACCCGCACTACTTAGGTATGCTGGGGATGCACGGCACCAAAACCGCCAATTTGGTGGTTCAGGAGTGTGACCTGCTGATTGTCGTCGGTGCCCGCTTCGATGACCGAGTCACCGGCAAACTGGATACCTTCGCCCCTCACGCCAAGGTGATCCATATCGACATCGATGCTGCCGAGTTCAACAAATTACGCCATGCCCACGCCCCGCTGCGCGGAGATATTAATGTCATCCTGCCGCAGCTGGAGCTAAGCCAAAACATCAATGACTGGGCTGATTATACCGCCAGCCTGCGTCAGCAAAACAAGTGGCGCTATGATCATCCGGGCGACTTAATCTATGCCCCACTGCTAATGAAACAACTGTCTGACATGATGCCTGACAGCGCCATGATCTCAACCGACGTTGGCCAACACCAAATGTGGGCAGCCCAGCATATGCAGCCCCGCGAACCGCAGAATTACATCACCTCAGCCGGTCTCGGCACCATGGGCTTCGGCCTGCCGGCAGCAATGGGCGCCAAAGTCGCCCGTCCGGATGACGAATCCATTCTGATCACCGGTGACGGCTCGTTCATGATGAACATCCAGGAATTGGGTACCCTCAAACGACGCCAGATCCCGGTCAAGATGGTCCTTATCAACAATCAGCGTCTGGGTATGGTGCGCCAATGGCAGTCCCTGTTCTTCGATGGCCGCCACAGCGAAACCATCCTCGATGACAACCCTGATTTTGTGATGCTGGCCAAGGCCTTCGATATCCCGGGTAAAACCATCACCCGTAAAGAAGATGTGGAGCCGGCCCTGAAAGAGATGCTGGCAAGCAAGACGGCTTATTTACTCCATGTATTGATCTCTGAAGAAGACAATGTATGGCCCCTCGTACCACCTGGCGCAGCGAATCAAGATATGCTGGAGAATACTTAATGGACAGATATTTACTCGACATCAAAGCGGATGATAAGCCAGTATTACTAGAACGTATCTTGCGGGTGATCCGTCACCGTGGTTTTGTGATAAAACAAGTGAATGCAACTCAAAACCACGAAAGCAAAATCGCCAGTATCGAAATCCTTGTCGACAGCGACCGCCCAATAACGACGCTGATCGATCAAATCGAGAAACTTTGGGATATTCGTACCGTAGAAACCACACTCGTAGCTAACCGAGATTAGATTTTAAGGAAGGAACAAACATGGCCAACACAGCGGATTTTATTTGGTTCAACGGTGAAATGATGCCTTGGGGCGATGCCAAGGTACATGTGCTAACGCATGCCATGCACTACGGTACCTCGGTCTTCGAAGGTATTCGCTGCTACAACACCCCGAAAGGTCCAGCGATCTTCCGTCACAAAGAGCATATGGATCGTCTGAAGAACTCAGCCAAAATATACCGCTTCCCGATCCCATACAGCGCCGATGAGCTAATGGAAGTATGCCGTGAAACATTGCGAGTGAATAAGCTCGATTCCGCTTATATCCGCCCGCTCGCCTATGTGGGTAATGTTGGCCTGGGTGTCTGCCCACCAGTGGATACTGAAATGGACGTCATGGTTGCCGCTTTCCCTTGGGGCTCTTACCTCGGCGAAGAGGCGTTAGAAAACGGGGTCGATGCAATGATTTCGAGTTGGAACCGTGCTGCACCGAATACTATCCCAACCGCGGCAAAAGCTGGTGGTAACTACCTGTCTTCCCTACTTGTGGGTGGTGAAGCCCGTCGCCATGGTTATGCCGAAGGGATCGCGCTAAGTGTTGACGGCTACCTGTCTGAAGGGGCAGGTGAGAACCTGTTTGTGATCCGTAACGGCATCTTGTCAACACCACCAGCAACCAGTGCCATCTTACCGGGTATCACCCGCGATACCATCATGATCCTAGCCAAAGAACATGGCTATGAAGTCCGCGAAGAGAACATTGCCCGCGAAGCCCTGTACCTGGCCGATGAAATTTTCATGACCGGTACCGCAGCCGAAATCGTCCCGGTCCGCAGCGTCGATCAGATCACTGTCGGTGAAGGCAAGCGCGGCCCGGTGACCAAGGTACTGCAGGAAGCCTACTTCGGCCTGTTCAATGGTACCACCGAAGACAAGTGGGGTTGGCTTGACTACGTTTACCCTACCAATAAGTAAACACTGACTTAGCGGCCGGTGACCAAACCACACCCACCGGCCATGCAATACAGCAAAAGGATTTTTCGTTATGCCCAAGTACCGTTCCGCCACCACCACCCACGGCCGCAATATGGCTGGTGCCCGTGCCCTATGGCGCGCCACCGGCGTAAAAGATGAAGATTTCGGCAAGCCGATTATTGCGGTGGTGAACTCGTTCACCCAATTTGTTCCGGGTCACGTCCATCTTAAGGATCTGGGCCAGTTAGTCGCGAAGGAAATTGAAGCGGCGGGCGGTATCGCCAAAGAATTTAACACCATTGCCGTTGATGATGGTATCGCTATGGGCCACGGCGGGATGCTGTACTCATTGCCATCGCGTGAGCTGATCGCCGACTCAGTTGAATACATGGTCAACGCCCACTGTGCCGATGCCATGGTATGTATCTCGAACTGCGATAAAATCACCCCCGGGATGCTGATGGCCTCACTGCGCCTCAATATTCCGGTAATTTTTGTTTCCGGCGGTCCAATGGAAGCCGGTAAGACTAAACTGTCGGATCAGATCCTCAAGCTTGATCTGGTTGACGCAATGATCCAGGGTGCCGATCCAAATGTTTCCGACGAACAGAGCGAGCAGATCGAACGCTCCGCCTGTCCGACCTGTGGTTCATGCTCGGGTATGTTCACTGCCAACTCGATGAACTGTCTGACCGAAGCTCTAGGGCTGAGCCAACCAGGTAACGGCTCGATGTTGGCCACCCACGCCGATCGTGAACAATTGTTTATCAATGCCGGTAAACGCGTGGTTGAGCTAACCAAGCGATACTACGAACAAGATGATGAAAGCGCCTTGCCTCGCAACATTGCAACCAAGCAAGCATTCGAAAACGCCATGGCCCTTGATATTGCCATGGGCGGCTCGACCAATACCGTACTCCACCTGCTGGCTGCCGCGCAGGAAGGTGAAATTGACTTCACCATGGAAGACATCGACCGCATGTCACGCCGCGTACCACACTTATGTAAAGTGGCACCATCAACCCAGAAATACCACATGGAAGATGTCCACCGTGCGGGTGGGGTATACAGCATTCTTGCCGAGCTCGATCGCGCCAATTTGTTCCACAATGATTGCTACAACATCCTGGGTGAGCAATTCTCGGAAAGCTTCAAGCACTACGATATCGTCCAGACCCAGTCAGAAGAAGTGAAGTCCTTCTTCCGTGCTGGACCTGCAGGGATCCGTACTACCCAGGCTTTCTCGCAAGACTGCCGCTGGGACAGCCTGGATGACGACCGCGAAAATGGCTGTATCCGCAACAAAGAACATGCCTTTAGCCAAGACGGTGGCCTGGCCGTGCTTTCCGGCAACATGGCACTCGACGGCTGTATCGTGAAAACCGCTGGCGTTGATGAGAGCTGCCTAACCTTTACCGGTCCGGCAATTGTCTTCGAAAGCCAGGAAACGGCAGTAGAGGGCATCTTAGCCGGCAAAGTGAAAGCCGGCGATGTCGTCGTTATTCGCTACGAAGGACCGAAAGGCGGCCCGGGCATGCAAGAAATGCTTTACCCAACCACTTACCTCAAATCAATGGGGCTGGGCAAAGAGTGTGCCCTGATCACCGACGGACGTTTCTCCGGCGGTACCAGCGGCTTGTCGATCGGCCACGTATCACCGGAAGCGGCCAGCGGCGGCACCATAGGCTTGATTGAAAATGGCGATACCATTGCCATTGATATCCCGAACCGCAGTATCGACCTACAGGTTGATGAGGCAACACTGGCCAGTCGCCGTGCGCAAACAGAGCGACGAGGCTGGAAGCCACTAGACCGCCAGCGCGAAGTCTCGTTTGCCCTGCGTGCCTACGCCAACCTCGCCACCAGTGCCGACCAAGGGGCTGTGCGTGATAAATCGAAACTAGAAGGATAAAACATGATGAGCGAAGTAACCCTGGCCAAGGATGTAGAGCTGTTAAGCGGAGCCGATTACCTTCGCGATATTCTCCGAGCACCTGTGTATGAGGTGGCACAAGTCACCCCATTACAAACGATGGATCGTCTGGCAGCACGGATTGGCAACCACGTACAACTTAAGCGAGAAGACCGCCAACCGGTCCACTCGTTCAAGCTGCGTGGTGCCTATAACATGATGTCCCAACTTACCGAAACCCAGCGTCAGGCTGGGGTGATTGCCGCTTCTGCAGGTAATCATGCCCAGGGGCTTGCCATGTCAGGCAAGCACCTCGGGGTATCGGCAACGATTGTCATGCCACGTACCACCCCGGATATCAAAGTCGATGCTGTGCGTAGCTTTGGTGGGAAAGTGGTTCTACATGGTGGTAACTTTGACGAAGCCAAAGCCCATGCAGAAACCTTAGCCAAGCAACACGGCTATACCTTCATCCCGCCTTTCGATCACCCCGCGGTGATCGCCGGTCAAGGCACTATTGGCGTTGAGCTTGTGCAACAAAATGGTCATCTCGACTATATCTTTGTTCCTGTTGGTGGCGGGGGGATTGCAGCAGGTGTCGCAGTACTTATCAAACAGCTGATGCCACAAATCAAAGTGATCGGGGTCGAAGCTGAAGATTCTGCCTGCCTACGTGCAGCACTCGATGCCGGAGAGCCGGTAACCCTAGATCAAGTCGGCATGTTTGCCGATGGTGTTGCGGTAAAACGCATCGGAGAAGAGACCTTTCGTCTGTGCCAGCAGTACCTCGATGACTCCATCACCGTCAGCAGCGATGAAATCTGCTCGGCGGTTAAAGATATTTTCGAAGATACCCGGGCGATCGCTGAACCTTCAGGTGCCCTGTCTCTGGCCGGACTGAAGAAGTTTGCTGATCGCCACCAGCTCAAAGACAAACAGCTTGCCGCGGTACTATCGGGCGCAAACCTCAACTTCCACGGCTTGCGTTATGTGTCTGAGCGTTGTGAGCTGGGCGAAAAACGCGAAGGGTTATTAGCCGTTACTATCCCTGAGCGGCCTGGAGCATTTCTTGATTTCTGCCATATCCTTGGCGGCCGTGCCGTCACCGAATTCAACTACCGTTACAACAACGACAGCTTGGCCAATGTGTTTGTCGGGGTAAGATTGCTCCAAGGGCAAGAAGAGCTCGATAACATCATTGCTGACTTGCGCAAGGGCGGATACCCGGTAGTCGATTTATCCGATGACGAAATGGCCAAAGTCCATGTCCGCTATATGATTGGCGGCCGGCCTTCCAAGCCATTGAAGGAGCGGCTGTACAGTTTTGAGTTTCCGGAGTATCCCGGTGCTCTGCTCAAGTTCCTCAATACCTTAGGCACTCACTGGAATATCAGCCTGTTCAACTACCGCAACCATGGTGCAGATTATGGCAGGGTGCTGTGTGGATTTGAGCTGGAAGAGCAAGATTTATTGTCCTTTACCAGCCACCTGCGTGAGCTCGGTTACAGTTGGAAAGACGAAACAGACAATCCGGCTTACCAGTTTTTCCTCGCTCAGTAACTACTGAGCTTGCTGGTAACAATCGAAAACTGAAGCAAACCACTATCACACACAAGGCAGCCTACTGGGCTGCTTTGATTTCTCGACCTCCATTCACACCTAAGTATTCAACCATGACTTTGAGCTGATTAATGTGGCCGATAAGCAACTTACTACGCAATGGTTCTGCAAGTTGCTCATACAAAGCAGTTAGTTGCAGCAGTTCAGATTTTAGTTGCTCATGCTGCATCTCCGGACGCTGAATATCAAATACAAACCACCCGAGCGGTTGATCGGTCAGTTCAGCAATCCTCACCAAGGTGGAAATCCTTGGCTCTGTTTTTCCCGACTCGAGATCCAGATAAGTTTGTCTGGCAACATCCAGATGTTTGGCCATCGCAACCTGAGAGATCCCCCTCCACTCCCGCGCATCCTTGATTCTTTGTGCAATCCACGATTTTTCCTGTTCCATAGCGTCCCCATGTATACCCCCCATCTACAGAGCATACTCTGAGCAGCTGGGAGGAATATCTCACTTCCTTAATGAGTATAATGTCATTCATATGACAATTATTCATTAAGAACAATGATTTACACATCAGGCAAATTTATAAACTGTGAGCCCCTCCCTTTGTTGACCAGCTATTAAGGCACATTGCAAATCTATATGTCAGCATACTCCGACACTCATCTGGCTTCATCACGACTTATCTCGCTGGGTTAACGCTCGGGTATACTCCGCCATAAATCCGGCCAAATTAATGCTTTGCTGCAGAATAACGTTCCTCGCAGAGTGGGGTAATCGACTAAAATACTGCAGCAAACGATCAATTTCTTCCTTGTACTCACTTTCCAGTATTTCAATGCCTTCATCACCATACACAAACCAAGTCAATGGCCGTTCAGTTATCGCCGAAATTTCCGACAGCATCCGCACCTTGGGCTCGGTTTTACCCGTTTCCAAATCCAGATAGGTCTGCCGTGCGACCTTAAGTTGCTGAGCCATATGAACCTGGGTCAAGCCTTTCCATTCCCTGGCTTCTTTAATACGGGCTGCTATTTGAGCTTTCGGATCTGTCATGTCACACCTCCAATACACACAATGAATAATGCCTAGCTTTCATTACTGGATTGCACAACATAAGCCAACTTGAAGTAATTCTAACAATCAATTTAATAACAACAAGTTAAGCTCAAGCACTATTTGTAATGTTGTAATTTGGTTTGCAAATAGTAACCAGGCTGTCTGGGTTTTGTAATTCGCAAAGAAATCCTTCAGCCCTGTCTAGATAGTAGACCCTCCCGTCTTGACCCAATAAAAAAGGCACCCACTTGGGTGCCTTTTCTCACTTTTGAGACAAACTACGAAGCTGTCATCTAACAGCTAACAGCCTGATTTTTATTCTACTGTTACAGCCTTGGCTAGGTTACGTGGCTGATCGACATCGGTACCTTTGATTAATGCAACATGGTAAGACAATAATTGCATTGGAACCGTGTAATAGATAGGTGCTGTGATTTCACTGATGTGAGGCATAGTGATAATCTTCATGCCTTCATCGGCTTCAAACCCTGCGTCTTGGTCGGCAAAGACGTAAAGTAGGCCACCACGTGCACGTACTTCTTCAACGTTCGATTTTAGCTTTTCGAGTAAGTCATTGCTTGGGGCAACAACAACAACCGGCATGTCTGCGTCAATCAGTGCTAACGGGCCATGTTTAAGCTCACCCGCCGCATAAGCTTCTGCGTGGATGTAAGAGATCTCTTTCAGTTTCAGCGATGCTTCCATCGCAATAGGGTAGAACTCGCCACGACCTAAGAATAGGGTGTGGTGTTTGTCCGCGAAATCGGGTGCCAGTGCTTCAATCTCTTTATCAAGCGTCAGTGCTTGTTCGATATGCGCTGGCAGTTCATGCAGTGCCTTAACGATTTCTGCTTCTTTCTCATCATTAATGCGACCTTGCAAGCGCCCTATTGACGTTACCATCATTAGCATTGCAGCAAGTTGGGTTGTGAAGGCTTTGGTTGACGCAACGCCGATTTCGGTTCCTGCACGGGTCATGAAGGCAAAATCCGACTCACGAACCAAAGAAGAGCCAGCAACATTACAGATAGTCATCGCTGACATGTAACCTTTCTCTTTCGCTAGGCGAAGTGCGGCCAGCGTATCGGCTGTTTCACCTGACTGGGAGAGAGTCACAAGTAGGCTATTTGGACGAACGACAAAATCTCGGTAGCGGAACTCAGATGCGATTTCTACGTCACAGCTAACGCCAGCGAGCGATTCGAACCAATAGCGAGCAGCCATACCTGAGTTGTAAGACGTACCACAAGCGATGATTTGAACGTGCTCAACTTTACGTAAGATCTCTTCTGCTTTAACGCCAATCGCATTGGTGATCACAGCCGTTTCTGAGATACGACCTTCCATGGTGTTGATCAAGGCCGTCGGTTGCTCGAAAATCTCTTTCTGCATGAAGTGACGGTATTTACCTTTATCACCCGCATCGTGTTCAGCATTTGATTCAACGATTTCACGCTCGATACGCTCACCAGTGGCGTCAAAAACAGTGACGTCACGACGGGTGATCTCAGCAACATCACCTTCTTCCAAGTACATGAAGCGACGCGTGACACTAAGTAGCGCGAGTTGGTCAGAAGCAAGGAAGTTCTCACCAACACCAAAACCAATTACGATAGGGCTACCAGAGCGGGCCACCACAATGCGACTTGGATCTTTACGATCAACAGCAACGGTTCCGTATGCGCCCTCAAGTTGCTTCGCGGTTTTCTGTAGCGCTTCAACGAGAGACTCTGAAGTACGAAGTTCCCATTCAACAAGGTGAGCAATAACTTCAGTATCTGTTTGTGAAGTAAATACGTAGCCACGCGCTTGTAGGGTAGCGCGAAGCTCTTCGTGGTTTTCGATAATTCCGTTATGTACAACCGCGATATCACCGGACATGTGTGGGTGGGCATTCGCTTCAGACGGTTCACCGTGAGTAGCCCAACGAGTATGTGCGATACCAGTACCGCCCAGTACATCTTGGGAGTTAACGGCATCTGCGAGTTCTTGCACTTTACCCAAGCGACGGACTCGAGTCAGGTTCGACTCACCATCAACAACCGCAACACCGGCTGAATCATAGCCGCGGTACTCAAGGCGACGTAGCCCTTCAACCAGAATTTCCGCCACATCACGCTGTGCTACTGCACCAACAATTCCACACATAGTTTCTTGCTCCTAAATTTATTCCGCCGCCGCGCAAATAACCTGCACGCCATGCTGTTCAATCTGTTGTTTGGCTTCCATGTCCAAGCCGTTATCGGTGATCAATGTACTGATGTTGCTCCACGGCAACTCAAGGTTGGGGATCTTGCGGCCGATCTTGCTCGACTCAACCATCACGACGACTTCGCGCGATACCTCGGCCATTACCCGGCTCAAGCCCACCAATTCATTAAACGTCGTTGTACCCCGCGCAATATCTATGCCATCGGCCCCAATAAAGAGCTGATCAAAGTCATACGAGCGCAGAACTGATTCAGCCACTTGGCCTTGGAATGCCTCGGAATGCGGATCCCATGTGCCCCCTGTCATCAACAGGGTCGGCTCGTTTTCCAATGCATTAAGGGCGTTGGCGACATTAAGCGAGTTGGTCATCACAATCAGACCATGCTTGTCATTAAGCAGGCTGATCAAGCTGGCTGTGGTACTGCCGCTGTCGATAATGATCCGGTTATGGTCACGGATCCGTGCGGCAGCCGCCTTAGCAATAGCCAACTTACGAACCGAAACTTGCTCTTCCGGCTCATTGACCATTTCTGTTGGTATGGAAACCGCACCACCATAACGGCGCAACAACAAGCCATTTTTTTCTAGCGCAGCTAGGTCTTTGCGGACAGTAACTTCGGATGTAGCGAAGTGCTTAGCCAGTGTGTCAACACTGATTTCGCCCTGTTCATTGACCATGGAAAGAATGGCATGACGGCGCTGTTGGGTATTTCGCTTGGACATGAATTTACGAACTGATAACCATAAGTTTCGATTTGAAAGCAATATTAGCAGATCAAAACTTTTTTGATCAACCATGTGCAATTAATTTTTTATTCGAAAGAAGAGGGGAAAGAGACAGTAAATCTTTGCCGCAGGCATAAAAAAGGCAAGGACTACGCCTTGCCTTTGCTCATTCAAGAAGGATTACGGAGGGTAATTACTTCTTCTCTGGGCGCTTCCAGCCTTTGACGGTACGGGCAGGCGCTCGGGTGATCACCAGCTCGCCTTCACCCACATTGCGGTTGATCGTCGCACCGGCACCAATCGTAGCCCCTTTACCCACTTTCACGGGAGCAATCAGCTGAGTATCAGAGCCAACAAACACATCATCGGCTATCTCGGTCTTGAACTTGTTAGCACCGTCATAGTTACAGGTAATGGTACCGGCACCAATGTTCACACGGTCGCCAATCTCTGCATCACCAAGGTAAGTGAGGTGGTTTGCCTTCGAGCCCTTGCCCAAACGAGACTTCTTCATTTCAACGAAGTTACCAACGTGCGAGTCCCCCATCAGCTCAGCTCCCGGACGTAAGCGGGTAAACGGGCCAACAGTACAATCTTCACCGACCGTCGCGCCTTCAATCACGCTGTAAGGACGGATAATAGTATTATCATCAATCTCACAATCTTTCAGGATTGAACCGGCACCAATTATCACATTATTACCCAGTGATACGCTGCCTTCGATAATGACATTCACATCGATTTCGATATCAGTGCCGCACTGCAGTTCACCACGCAGATCAAAACGGGCCGGATCGCGCAGCATCACGCCTTGCTCCAACAAACGCTCAGCCTGCATGCCTTGGAAGGCACGTTCCAGCCGAGCCAGCTGTACGCGGTTGTTGACACCTTCAACTTCAATAGTACGCACCGGGTGAACCGCTTCTACTGCACGACCTTCGTTGTGGGCAATTTCGATGATATCGGTCAGGTAGTATTCACCCTGGGCATTATCGTTTTTCAATGATGACAGCCAGCGCTTGAGATCGCCACCATTGGCAACCATTACTCCAGTATTGATTTCCTTGATCAGCTTTTGCTCTTCCGACGCATCTTTCTGTTCGACAATCGCCACCACAGGGCCATTGCGACGCACGATACGGCCATAGCCGGTCGGGTTATCAAGCACCACGGTCAACAAGGCGATGCCGCCTTCAGGCTGGGCATCAAGCAGATTTTCCAGCGTTTCACTGCTGATCAGCGGTACGTCGCCATAAAGAATAAGCACCTTCTCGTCGTCCGCCAAGCCAGGGCAAGCCTGGTTAACCGCGTGCCCCGTACCCAGCTGCTCGGCCTGAAGCACCCAGTTAACCGGCTCGGCACTCAAGGCTGCCTGCATCTGATCGCCACCGTGGCCATAAACCAGGTGAATACTGTTGGCGCCAAGTCCGGCACAAGTATCAATAACGTGTTTGGCCATGGGTTTGCCCGCCAGTGTGTGCAGCACTTTAGGCAGGTTGGAGTACATGCGGGTTCCTTTTCCCGCGGCGAGAATCACAGCACTGAAGCTCATGAATTAATCCTCTTGGTGCATATTAAATTAGTTTCCTTGGGGCATTGTATAATGACAAAGGCAATGGCGGCAGGAAAATAGATCTTTTTTTATGAGTAATAACTCACACTTGGCACGGCAACAGAGCATGGCAAAAAACAGCCAGTGTGAGACTGGGCATAAAAAAAGCGACCCTAAGGTCGCCTTTTTACATCATGCGCCAACTTAGCGCGCTTTTCTTGTCAACTCGATAACTCGAAGCTGAGCAATCGCTTTAGCTAGGTCACTGGCCGCTTGGGCAAAGTCGATATCGCCATGCTGATTATGGATACGTTCCTCAGCCTGACGTTTCGCTTCTTGCGCTTTCGCTGCGTCCAGATCTTCACCGCGGATAGCAGTGTCAGCCAGCACGGTCACCGTGCCCGGCTGAACCTCCAACATGCCACCAGAGAGGTAGATCACCTCTTCGTCACCATGCTGTTTGGTAATACGGACCATACCTGGCGTTATAGCGGTCAGCAGCGGAGTGTGTCCTGCGTGAATACCCAGTTCACCTTCGCTACCGGTCACCTGAATGTCTTCAGCGCGGCCAGAGAACAAACGTTTCTCTGCACTGACTACGTCCAGATGGAAGGTTATCGCTGCCATGTCGCCTCCTAGTCAGCTTAAAGCTTCTTCGCGTTTTCCAACACGTCTTCAATCGCACCACAGTACATAAATGCCTGCTCTGGGATATCGTCGTATTCGCCCGCTAAAATGCCTTTGAAACTACGCAGTGTCTCTTTCAGAGATACGTAGATACCAGGGTCGCCAGTAAAGACTTCTGCAACGTGGTAAGGCTGAGTTAGGAAACGTTCAATCTTACGTGCACGAGATACAGCTTGCTTATCTTCTTCAGATAGCTCGTCCATACCAAGGATTGCAATGATGTCTTTCAGCTCTTTGTAACGCTGTAGCAAGCTCTGAACGCCACGAGCAATGTCGTAGTGCTCTTGGCCAACCACTAGAGGATCAAGCATACGAGATGTTGAGTCTAGTGGATCGATCGCTGGGTATAGGCCAAGCGATGCGATTTGACGAGAAAGTACAACCGTCGCATCCAAGTGAGCAAACGTCGTTGCTGGCGATGGATCCGTCAAGTCATCCGCAGGTACGTAAACGGCCTGAACAGATGTGATAGAGCCTGACTTAGTCGATGTGATACGTTCCTGAAGAACACCCATCTCTTCTGCAAGCGTTGGCTGGTAGCCTACCGCAGATGGCATACGGCCCAATAGCGCCGATACCTCTGTACCCGCAAGGGTATAGCGGTAGATGTTATCGATAAACAATAGTACATCACGGCCTTCATCACGGAAGCGTTCTGCCATTGTTAGGCCAGTCAAAGCAACACGAAGACGGTTACCTGGTGGCTCGTTCATCTGACCGTAAACCATCGCTACTTTTGATTCTTCAGGCTTCTCAACGTTAACAACGCCCGCTTCCTGCATCTCAAAGTAGAAATCGTTACCTTCACGCGTACGCTCACCAACACCGGCAAATACAGATAGGCCAGAGTGCTGTAGGGCGATGTTGTTGATAAGTTCCATCATGTTAACGGTCTTACCAACACCAGCACCACCGAATAAACCGATTTTACCACCCTTAGCGAACGGACAAATCAAGTCGATTACTTTAACGCCGGTTTCTAGAAGTGCGGTTTCGTTTGATTGCTCTTCGTAGCTAGGTGCTTCACGGTGGATAGAGTAGCGCTCTTTCTCACCGATCTCACCACACTCATCAATTGGCTGACCCAGAACGTTCATGATACGTCCTAGTGTTGCAGTACCAACTGGAACCTCAATTGGGCGGCCTGTATTTTCAACAGACAAACCACGACGTAAGCCATCAGAAGTACCCATAGCGATACCACGAACAACACCACCACCAAGCTGTTGCTGAACTTCCAGTACTAGCGTACCGTTTTCTTTCGCATCAACGTGTAGGGCGTCGTATACCTGTGGTACAGAGTCCTGTGGAAACTCTACGTCGACTACCGCACCGATGATCTGTACGATCTTACCTGTAGCCATCGTTAATCCTCTAAACTTATTAATTCTTTGCCTTAAACAGCAGATGCACCAGAAACGATTTCTGACAGCTCTTGTGTAATCGCCGCCTGACGGGCTTTGTTATACACAAGCTGCAATTCATCAATCAGATTTCCTGCATTATCTGTTGCTGCTTTCATCGCAACCATTCGTGCCGCTTGCTCACTGGCAAGGTTCTCGACAACGCCCTGGTATACCTGTGATTCGACATAGCGAATCAATAGGGTATCCAGCAGGGCTTTCGGCTCGGGCTCATAAATGTAATCCCAAGAATGGTTACGCTGCATTTCTTCGTCTTCTGACTTAGGCAAAGGCAGCAATTGATCGATCACTGGTTCCTGGACCATGGTGTTTACAAACTTGTTGTACACCAGGTAAAGGCGATCCAGTTGGCCTTCATCATATTTCTTCAGCATGACACCAACAGTACCAATCAGCTCATCTACCGATGGGTTGTCACCCAAACCGGATACCTGAGCCAGTACGTTACCGCCGTAGCTATTGAAAAAGCCAGTTGCCTTTGCACCAACCAGTGCAAGGTCAATATCTGCGCCTTTTTCATTCCAACCTTGAATATCTGCCATCACTTGCTTGAACAGGTTAATGTTCAAACCGCCACACAGACCACGGTCAGTAGAAACAATGATGTAACCCACGCGCTTGGCTTCACGCTCCTCAAGATAAGGGTGCTTATACTCGAGGCTACCAAGGGCGATATGACCGATCACTTTGCGCATAGTTTGTGCGTATGGACGTGATGATTCCATTGCTTCTTGCGTTTTACGCATCTTAGAAGCAGCAACCATCTCCATCGCTTTAGTGATCTTCTGAGTGTTTTTAACACTACCGATCTTGTTACGAATCTCTTTTGCGCCGGCCATCGTTACTCTCCGTTAGTAGGTGATCGCAAGCGACCACCAACCAATTACCAAGTCTGGGTCGCTTTGAAACCTTCAACCAGTTTTACAAACTGAGCTTCGATTTCATCGTTCCACGCACCCGTTTCATCAACCTGAGACACAAGCTCAGCGAATTGACCTTTGGCATATGAAAGCAACGCAGCTTCAAAATCAGCAAGCTTTGTCAGCTCAACATCATTCAAATAGCCTTTTTCCGCAGCAAAAATAACCACAGCCTGTTCAAATACAGACATCGGTGAGTACTGCTTCTGCTTCATCAGCTCAGTAACTTTCTGGCCGTGATCAAGCTGTTTCTTAGTTGCTTCATCAAGGTCAGACGAGAACTGTGCAAATGCAGCAAGTTCACGGTACTGTGCCAGTGCGGTACGAATACCACCAGACAGTTTCTTGATGATTTTAGTTTGAGCAGAACCACCTACACGCGATACAGAGATACCTGGATCAACCGCTGGACGAATACCAGCATTGAACAGCTCTGTTTGCAGGAAGATCTGACCATCGGTGATTGAGATAACGTTGGTCGGTACGAATGCCGATACGTCACCGGCTTGCGTTTCGATAATTGGAAGCGCAGTCAGTGAACCGGTTTTACCTTTCACTTCACCGTTTGTGAATTTTTCTACGTAGTGCTCGCTGACGCGAGACGCACGCTCTAGAAGACGAGAGTGTAAGTAGAAAACATCACCAGGGAATGCTTCACGGCCCGGTGGACGCTTCAGCAATAGTGAAATTTGACGGTAAGCAACAGCCTGCTTAGACAGGTCATCGTATACGATCAGTGCATCTTCACCACGGTCACGGAAGTATTCACCCATCGCACAACCAGCATAAGGCGCTAGGTATTGCAGTGCTGCTGATTCAGAAGCTGACGCTACAACAATGATGGTGTTTTCCAGTGCACCGTGCTCTTCCAGCTTACGTACCACGTTTGCGATAGTAGAAGCTTTCTGGCCGATTGCGACATAAACAGAATAAATACCAGAGTTCTTCTGGTTGATGATGGCATCGATTGCCATGGCGGTTTTACCCGTCTGACGGTCACCGATGATCAGCTCACGCTGGCCACGGCCGATTGGGATCATCGAGTCAACTGCCTTGTAACCCGTCTGAACTGGCTGGTCAACAGATTTACGGTCGATAACCCCAGGTGCAATCACTTCAACAGGAGAGTAAACATCTGCTTCGATTGGACCTTTTCCATCAATAGGCTCACCCAGTGTATTCACTACGCGGCCTAGAAGTGCAGGGCCGACTGGTACTTCAAGAATACGACCAGTACCCGTTACTTTCATGCCTTCCTGAAGGTCGACATATGGGCCCATTACAACCGCACCCACCGAGTCACGCTCAAGGTTAAGTGCTAGTGCATAACGGCCACCAGGTAATTCAATCATTTCACCTTGCATTACATCAGCAAGGCCATGGATACGAATGATACCGTCGCTTACCGACACGATAGTACCTTCGTTACGCGCTTCACTTACAACGTTGAAGTTTTCAATACGTTGCTTGATCAGTTCGCTAATTTCCGTGGAATTAAGTTGCATGCTCCAATTCCCCAAATCAAGACTGCAAAATATCGCTCAGGCGGTCTAACTTGCCGCGTACTGAGTTATCGATTACTAAGTCTCCAGCTCTAATCACGACCCCAGCAATCAGGGTCTCGTCTACACTGCAATTCAGCTTAACCTTACGGCTCAAACGCTGTTCCAGCTTCTCACTGATAGCAGCAAGTTGACTATCATCCAGAGCAACCGCAGAGGTCACAGTGGCATCGATAGTTTTTTCCAGCTCACTTTTCAGGAGCAGGAACTCGCTGCATACCGCAGGAAGTACTTTCAGGCGTCCGTTCTCGGCCATCACCTTAATCAGGTTCTGGCCGGTTTCGTTGAGTTGCTCGCCGCATACCGACAGGAAAATTTCCATCAGCTTGTCCGCCGCGTAACCACTATCCAAAATATCCTGGATGGTTTCGTTACGGGTGACTTCGGCAGCAAAGGAAAGCATTTCCGCCCATTGGGCCAGCTCACCTTTCTCAACCGCAAGGTCAAAGGCTGCTTTAGCGTAGGGGCGTGCGATAGTAGTCATATCCGACATGTGCTTGCCCCTTTAATTACAGTTCTGCAGTGACTTTGTTAAGAAGATCAGCGTGCGCATCTTTATCGATAGAACGCTCAATGATTTTCTCAGCACCAATCACAGCCAGAGTTGCAACTTGTTTTCTTAGTTCATCGCGCGCGCGGTTACGTTCTGCTTCGATCTCAGCAAGACCTTGAGACAGAATTTTTTCACGCTCAACGAGGGCTTCAGCCTTCGCTTCGTCGACGATCTGAGCTTTGCGCTTGTTAGCTTGCTCTACAATTTCAGTTGCAGTGCGTTTTGCTTCTTTCAGTTGGTCAGAAGCATTTGACTGCGCTAGGTTCAGGTCTTTGGCAGCGCGATCAGCGGCTGCCAAACCGTCAGCAATTTTTTTCTGACGCTCTTCAATCGCTTCCATGATTGGTGGCCATACATATTTCATGCAGAACACCACAAACATAAAGAAGGCGATAGCCTGACCCAGCAAAGTTGCATTCATATTCACAACGCATCTCCTTAAAAAGGGTTGCTATGGGTCCGTTCGTTTTGTGTTATTAACCAGCTAGCTGACCAACGAATGGGTTTGCGAATGTGAATAGTAGAGCGATTACGATACCGATCATTGGAACCGCATCAAGCAGACCAGCAATGATGAACATCTTAACTTGTAGCATTGGAGCCATTTCAGGCTGACGTGCTGCACCTTCAAGGAATTTACCACCAAGAAGGGCGAAACCAATCGCTGTACCCAGTGCAGCAAGACCTACAATGATGCCCACGGCAATTGCAGAAAAGCTTAGTAAAGTTTCCATCACTATCTCCAGTTTATAGTTGTCGGCTAAAGTGCCAGTAAAAATTGAATAATTTACAAATAATCGTTAATGATTGTCTTCATGCGCCTGAGACAGGTACACAATAGTCAACATCATAAACACGAATGCTTGAATTGTAATGACTAGAACGTGGAAAATTGCCCACGGTACCGAGCCCAGCCATTGTGCCCACCACGGCATCAATGCCGCGATTAGGATAAACACCACCTCACCAGCAAACATGTTACCGAACAGACGCATACCCAATGAAAGCGGCTTCGCCAGTAGCGAAACAATTTCAAGAAGCAGGTTAAACGGGATCATGATTGGGTGATTGAACGGGTGAAGAGCCAGTTCTTTCGCAAAGCCACCGAGACCTTTTACTTTGATGCTGTAGTAGATCATCAAGGCAAAAACACCCAGCGCCATTGACATGGTGATGTTGACATCAGCACTCGGTACCACCTTAAGGTAAGGAATACCCAACCAATGTTCAGCAGGATACGGAAGAAAATCAATTGGCACCAAGTCCATGATGTTCATCAGTAGAATCCAGCAGAAAATGGTAAGAGCCAAAGGAGCTATCAGCGGGTTGCGGCCATGGAAGGTTTCCTTGACGTTATCGTCAACGAACTCTACTACCATTTCCACAAAACACTGTAGTTTCCCTGGAACTCCTGATGTCGCTGTTTTCGCAGCCTTACGGAATACCCAAAGAAAGAGTAGACCGGTCAGGGCTGAGAAAAACAGGCTATCTATATGTACCGTCCAGAAACCACCATCACCAATCGACAAATTTGTCAGGTGGTGAGTGATGTAACCTGACGGCGTTAGCGCTTCACCTGGCGCAGCCATAACTCATCCTATTTGTTGTTGTTAATGAATAAAACCGGCCCAAAGATATTAATTCCAAGAGCCAGCAAATAGGTCAGTTTGAGGGGAACAAGTTCCACCTCGACATACAGGTAAACAAAGGCAAACAAGATGACTGTAATGAGGATTTTCAGCACTTCACCACCAAAGAATGACGCCATGACCAGGCGGGCCTTGCGGGCACCGCTGAACAAAAACGCACAGGTCGCAAAGACAGCATTAGCGATCACAAAGATGCCGCCGCCGATTAATGCAGAGATTCCCCAGTCAACATTGACAGCAAACACTGCCATGATTGCCGTTATCAAAACGACGCCAGATTGTAGTAACAATAACCGTTTCGCCAACTGGCGTCCCGGTCGAACTAGCGCCGATACCATGTATTCGTTCCTCGAGTCCGTTCCACTTGCACATACGATATGCGGGGAAAACAGCAAAAATTATACGTTTCACTAGATTGAATGCAATCTAATTGCAGCAAAAAAAACAGCTATATTTTACAACACAATAACCTGATCACAACATCGCAATCTTTGCAACAAAATATGCACGTTCAGTATCACATTTCATGGCCTAACATTGCAACAATTTGCTGCAATTTGTCAGCTTGATCGAAGCTTATAACGATCTTTCCTTTGCCACTTTTCTGCTGATTAATCGCCACCTGAGTGCCAAACTGCTCACTAAGCTGGTTTTCAACCGCTTCGATTTTCGGATTGGCAGCAGCTACTTTGGGCTCAAGCTCCGGCGTCAGCATTTTCTTCACTAAGCGTTCTGCATCACGTACCGTTAACATCTTAGCTACAACTATTTGTGCCGCTTCCAGCTGGCGTTCATTGGACAGAGCCAACAAAGCACGGGCATGACCCATTTCCAGCTGTTTTTGCTCCACCATGCGTTTAACAGGTGCTTCAAGCTGGTTTAAGCGCAGCAGGTTTGATACCGCTGCACGGGACTTGCCCACCGCTTCGGCGACCTGTTGGTGAGTAAGTGAAAACTCACTCTGCAACAGCTCCAGTGCCTGCGCTTCTTCTATCGCGTTGAGATCTTCACGCTGGATATTCTCTATCAAGGCAATGGCCACGGTGGCCCTGTCGTTAACATCCTTGATGATACAAGGTACTTTCTGAAGGCCCGCTTGACGTGAAGCACGCCAGCGCCGCTCTCCGGCAATGATCTCGTACTGTTGCGGAGCCGTTTCCCTCACCACAATCGGTTGGATCACTCCTTGAGCTCGGATCGACTCTGCCAGTTCTGCCAGCGCCTCGTCCGACATATCTTTGCGTGGCTGGTAGCGGCCCGGTACCAGCTGGCTGATAGCCAACTCTTTGAGGCTACCGTCAGCCGACAGTGTTTGTGCTTTATCAGCCTGCTGCAGCTTAGTGGCCGCAACAGAGCTAGTGGCCAATAGGGCATCAAGACCTTTTCCTAGGCCTCGTTTATTCATGTTCATGGTTAACCTTTATGCATCGACCGCGCTGGCATTGGCTGCCAGCTCGTCACGGCGGATAATTTCACCGGCCAAGGCCAAGTAGGCTTTGGCACCACTCGAATACTTGTCGTAGTACATAGCCGGTCGACCATGGCTCGGTGCTTCGGCAAGACGGACATTGCGCGGGATAACGGTACGATAGACCTTGTCGCCAAAATGCTTCTTGAGCTGCTGGGACACTTCGTTCGCCAGCCGGTTGCGCGGGTCATACATGGTCCGCAGCAATCCCTCAATTTTCAATTCGCTGTTGACGACAGCGGTAAGTTTACTGATGGTATCCATCAATGCCGTCAGCCCCTCGAGCGCGAAATATTCGCACTGCATCGGAACCAGAACAGAGTCTGATGCTGTCATTGCATTGATTGTAAGAAGGTTTAAGGCTGGAGGACAATCAATAAAGATGAAATCATAGTTACCACGAACACTCTCAAGGGCTGTACGCAGCCTAACTTCGCGAGCAAAGACTTCCATCAGCTTGATTTCTGCCGCCGTGACATCACCGTTAGCGGCTATCAGATGATAGCCGCCAGTGGTGTCGGTGATCACGACATCGTCGAACGGGGTTTCTTCGACAAGAAGCTCATAAGCCGTTGCATCGACTTGGTATTTATCCACGCCGCTGGCCATGGTGGCGTTACCTTGGGGATCCAAGTCAATGACCAAGACCTTACGTTGCGTGGCCGCCAATGACGCTGCCAAGTTGACACATGTTGTGGTTTTACCCACGCCTCCCTTCTGGTTGGCTACCGCTATGACTCTTCCCACAAAAAAACCTCATCCTTTAATCCTTTGCCGTCAAGATTACTAGATGGCGCTCGCCTTCCAGCTCAGGAACGTGCAAAGATTTGACTTCCGTCACAGAACACCATTCAGGCAGTTCTGTCACTTCCTGCTGATTGAATTGCCCTTTTAGCGCCAGGAAACACCCGTTGCTGGCAGGGAGGTGGTGGCACCAAGATACCATATCATTCATTGAGGCAAAGGCACGGCTGAGCACGGCATCAAAACCGATTTCAGGCTGGAATTCCTCAACTCGGCTCTGGACCGGGGTGACATTGCTGATCTTCAGTTCATGGATCACCTGGCGGATAAAACGGATACGCTTACCCAGGCTGTCCAATAACGTGAACTGTTTGTCCGGGTTCATGATCGCCAGAGGGATCCCTGGCAGGCCCGGACCGGTACCGACGTCGATAAACCGTTCACCGTTAAGGTGAGGGCTTACCACAATACTATCCATAATATGTTTCACCAACATCTCATACGGATCTCGTACCGATGTCAGATTATACGCCTTATTCCATTTATCCAGCATGGCTACATAGCCGACAAGCTGGTCAATTTGCTGATCTGTGACTGTGAGATCAGTTTGCGCTACCAGTTGCAACAGACGTTGTTTCACAAATTACTCCTATTCGCCTTTTTTCAGCAGGCCTTGCTTCTTGAGATACACCAACAACAGGGAAATAGCTGCCGGGGTGATGCCTGAAATACGTGATGCCATACCGATAGTTTCCGGTTTGGCATCATTTAGCTTGGCAATCACTTCGTTAGACAAGCCTTTGACCACACTGTAATCAAGATCCAGCGGCAGCTTGGTCTTCTCATGGCGCAGGGATTTTTCCACTTCGTCTTTCTGGCGGTCGATATACCCTTGGTACTTAACCTGGGTTTCGACCTGTTCGCTGGCCTGGCTATCTTCGTGGGCCGGACCGAACAACTCGATGTCGGTAAGCTGGTTGTAAGTCACTTCAGGGCGACGAAGCAAATCTTCACCACTTGCCTCACGGGCAATAGGTGTCTTGAGGATCTGATTGACCGACTCAACGTTCTCCGAAGTCGGGTTCACCCAAATATTTTTCAGCCGCTGGCGCTCCTGTTCGATATTTTCCAGCTTCTGGTTGAAACGCGCCCAGCGCTCGTCATCAACTAAACCAAACTCGCGGCCAATTTCGGTCAAACGCAAATCGGCATTGTCTTCACGCAACAGCAAGCGGTATTCAGCACGGGAAGTGAACATTCGGTACGGCTCTTTGGTACCCATAGTCGACAAATCGTCAATCAGTACGCCCATGTAAGCCTGATCGCGACGCGGGCTCCAGCCTTCACGGTCCTGAGCCAGCAGAGCGGCATTCATCCCGGCCAACAAGCCTTGGGCTGCAGCCTCTTCATAACCGGTGGTGCCGTTGATCTGGCCGGCAAAGAACAAGCCATTGATAAACTTAGTTTCGAACGTCTGCTTCAAATCACGTGGATCGAAGAAATCATACTCGATGGCATAACCTGGACGGACGATATCGGCATTCTCGAAGCCTTTCATCGAACGGACAATCTGCATCTGGACATCAAACGGCAAGCTGGTGGAAATACCGTTAGGGTATAGCTCATGGGTTGTCAGACCTTCAGGCTCGATGAAGATCTGGTGGCTGTCCTTGTCGGCAAAACGCATCACCTTGTCTTCGATCGACGGGCAGTAACGCGGGCCGATCCCCTCGATCACTCCGGAATACATCGGACTGCGATCCAAGTTATTACGGATCACATCGTGGGTTTTCTCGTTAGTGTGGGTAATAAAGCATGGGATCTGGCGTGGATGATCCGAGGCTTTTCCCATAAATGAGAACAGTGGTGTTGGGTTGTCACCATGCTGGGCCTGCAGCTGGCTAAAGTCGACACTACGTGCATCAATACGCGGAGGTGTACCGGTTTTGAGACGATCAACACGGAATGGCATTTCACGCAAACGTGATGCCAAAGTGATCGACGGTGGATCCCCAGCGCGACCACCGTTGTAGTTCTCCAGACCGATGTGGATCTTACCACCGAGGAATGTCCCTACGGTCAAAACGACTGCTTTGGCACGGAACTTTAGTCCCATTTCAGTCACGGCGCCGACGACTCGATCATTTTCGATGATCAGATCATCAACCGCCTGTTGGAATAGCTTTAGATTCGGCTGGTTTTCCAGCACTTCACGCACAGCAGCCTTGTACAAGGCGCGGTCTGCCTGAGCGCGTGTTGCCCTCACCGCAGGGCCTTTTGACGAGTTCAAAGTGCGGAATTGGATCCCGCCTTTGTCGATCGCCCGGGCCATTAAACCACCAAGGGCGTCAACTTCTTTAACCAGGTGTCCTTTCCCGATCCCGCCGATTGCTGGGTTACATGACATCTGTCCCAGCGTATCGATGTTGTGTGTCAGCAGTAGGGTTTTTTGTCCCATACGGGCTGCCGCCAGTGCAGCTTCAGTCCCTGCATGGCCGCCACCTACGACGATGACATCAAAATTTTCCTGGTAAAACATGAAACTACCTCGGATATTCAAAATTGGCAGTGAGTTATCTTTGAGCGAAGGAGCAATATTCTATCCTGTTTCAGTCGTGGAGAGAACTTTTCCTGACGATCATTTGATCCTAGGAGGATACCGCTTTTGAATATAGATAAGATCTTTTAAATAGATCTTCTGTTAGATCTATTATATAGATCCGCCGATCGTGTGGATAAGTGATAAATGATCCTAATGATCATGCTGTTATGTCGGATCATTTGCTGTGGAGTGGCATGGATCAACGCAAGGATTAGCTGGGATCAAAAATGCCACTTATCAACAGCTGAATATCTGAAGATAAGTTATTAAATGGATAACTATGGGTTGATCACCGTTTAGATCTATAGTTATCCACAGAAAAAAGTTTAAAGATCGGCAAAAATTGGGTAAAAAGCTGTCTATTTTTTATTCAAATTAGGTTTTTTTTCCAGTTTTCCAGCCATAGTTCTGCAGGATCCTCCGGTACTGGATCCTGTGAGACATCAATTTCGAGCCTTTCCCCAAGGCGGATCGCTCCCAGGTTTGTCAGCTGTTGATCAATTTTTCTGGCTGCTGCACAGAAGGTATCGTAGCTGGAATCACCCAAACCGATAACTGCATAGTGTAAAGCGGCGAGATCCGGTTGCTGGCTGAGCAGTTGTTCGGCGAAGGGCTGGAAATTGTCGGGATATTCACCTGCGCCGTGGGTGGAGCAGACCACCAGCCAGATATTACCGGTAGACAGCTGTCCGAGATCGGGCTGGTTGGTTATATCGGTACTATGGCCGGCTTGTTCCAGTAGGTCGCTCAAGTGGTCGGCAACGTATTCGGCGCCGCCAAGGGTGCTGCCGGTGATCAGGGTAATGTGGCTCATGTCCTTAAATCCGTGTAGATATTTACAAAGGGTTTATGCACAGCATTGTACTGGCTTGGACGCAGGAAGGAAGCTTGATCTTATTGGGAAGGGATCTTTTATCGGCAGTTTATACACAGCCTGTTACGAGGATCCGAAACAGGCTGTGGAAATGATCGCGAGTGGGGATCGGCTATTTGCCGATACAGAACGAGGTGAAGATCCGGCCGAGTAAATCATCGGAAGTGAATTCACCGGTAATTTCACTCAGGTGCTGCTGGGCAAGGCGCAGCTCCTCGGCAAGGATTTCTCCTGCCATGAAACCTTCCAACTGCTCTTTGCCTGTTTCCAGGTTGTTGGCTGCGCGTTCCAGGGCGTCAAGGTGGCGACGGCGGGCCATAAAGCCACCTTCGGTGGTGCCGGCAAAGCCCATGCACTCCTTGAGGTGTTCACGCAGCGGATCAACCCCTTCACCGGTTCGGGCTGACAGGCGGATAAGGGTAGGATTGTTAACGTGGCAGATCCCGGTGCTTTCCCCGGTCAGCTCTGCCTTGTTACGGATCACGGTAATGCCCAATCCTTGCGGTAAACGTTCGACGAACTCCGGCCATATCTCCGCCGGATCAGTGGCATCAGTGGTGGTGCTATCGACCATGAACAGCACACGGTCGGCCTGCTGGATTTCTTCCCAGGCCCGTTCGATACCGATGCGCTCCACTTCGTCAGAGGCCTCGCGTAGGCCTGCGGTGTCGATGATATGCAGTGGCATGCCATCAATGTGAATATGTTCGCGCAGTACGTCGCGGGTCGTACCGGCAATATCGGTGACAATCGCGCTGTCCTTGCCGGAAAGGGCGTTGAGTAGGCTTGATTTGCCGGCGTTTGGACGGCCTGCAATCACGACCTTCATCCCTTCACGCATGATAGCGCCCTGGTTGGCTTCACGGCGCACAGCCTCTAAACGGCTGATAATGCCATTGAGATCGCCGGAGACCTTGCCGTCGGACAAGAAGTCGATTTCTTCTTCTGGGAAGTCAATCGCAGCTTCAACGTAGATGCGCAGGTGGATAAGGGCCTCAACTAATTCATTAATGCGGGTCGAGAAGGCACCCTGAAGCGATTTAAAGGCACTTTTTGCCGCTTCCTCTGAACTTGCATCAATCAGGTCGGCAATCGCCTCAGCTTGCGCCAGGTCGAGTTTGTCATTCATGAACGCACGCTCGGAGAATTCCCCCGGGCGCGCGGCACGGATGCCATCAATTTCCAAGATACGGCGGATCATCATATCCATCAGTACCGGACCGCCATGGCCCTGAAGCTCAAGGACATCTTCACCGGTAAAGGAGTTCGGGCCTTTGAAGAACAAAGCTATACCCTGATCCAATGCTGTGCCATCTTCATTTTTGAACGATAGGTATTCGGCATAGCGCGGTTTGAGCTCACGGCCGGCAACGGCAAGGGTGACCTCTTTGGCTTTCGGGCCCGAGACGCGGATGATCCCGACGCCGCCACGCCCCGGAGGGGTGGCTTGGGCAACAATGGTATCTGTATGTTCAGTCATAATTTTGGCTTAGCTTGATAAATACGTTGCAATTGTAAACAGAGTAGTGGCGATTGCCCAGCAATGGCAAGCGCTTGGGATTGGGATAATAAAAAAGGCGGCCTGCAGGCCGCCTTTTTCTTAACTCAGGACTGCATTATTTGCTATGCAGGCCTTTCTTTTCCAGTGAACGATAAATCAATGTCTGCTGGATAAGTGTTACGACGTTAGATACTAGCCAGTAAAGGACTAGACCTGACGGGAAGAACAGGAAGAAGAAGGTGAACATCACTGGCATGAAGGTCATGATCTTCTGCTGCATTGGGTCAGTAACCGTCGTCGGGCTCATCTTCTGGATCATGAACATCGTCGCACCCATCAAGATCGGTAGGATGTAGTACGGGTCCTGTGCTGACAGGTCGTGGATCCAGCCGAAGAATGGCGTATGACGTAGCTCAACTGATTCCATCAGTGACCAGTAAAGCGCGATGAAGATAGGCATTTGTAGCAAGATTGGTAGACAGCCACCCAGCGGGTTCACTTTCTCTTTCTTGTACAGCTCCATCATTTCCTGGCTCATGCGCTGGCGGTCGTCGCCCAGACGCTCACGCATTGCTTGCAGTTTTGGCTGCAGCATACGCATTTTCGCCATTGAGGTGTACTGCGCTTTAGTCAGCGGGTACATCGCACCACGAACAATGAAAGTCAAGATGATGATTGCCAGACCCCAGTTCACCACGATGCCTTGGATAAACGACAGTAGGCTGTGCAGCGGGCTTGCAATAAACCATAGCCAACCGTAATCAACTGTCAGGTTCAGGTTCGAGGCCGTTGCTGCCATTTGGTCTTGTAGCTTAGGACCTACCCATAGCGTAGCTGTTAGTGACTGCTCACTGCCAGGTGCAATGTTAGCCGTTGGCATGCGAACACCAATGTAGCCCTGGCCATTACCGGTACGGGTGTATAGGTTGGTGGCTTCTTCTGTGCGCGGGATCCATGCTGTCACGAAGTAGTGCTGCATCATGGCAGCCCAGCCTTGATTCATATCCAGGTTCAAATTTTTGTCCTGCATATCATCGAAGCTGTACTTCTTGTATTTCACGTTGTCAGCCGAGTATGCACCACCGCGATAAGTTGGCATGGTCAGGCTGCCACCATCATCCATCAGGTTCTGCTTCAGCTGAGCATACATTTGCACGCTGGCAGGCTGAGCTGATTGGTTATCGATGCTGTATTCAACATCAACCGCGTAGCTGTTGCGTTTAACGATGAAGGTTTTGGTGTAGCTGATACCGTCTTGCTCGTAAGTAAGCGGTACGCGCAGCTCGTCTTGGCCATCGGTTAGGGCGAAGCTGTCAGCGGTTGCTTGTAGTTGAGCGCGACCGGCAGCTGTATCGATACCTTGTGCACCGATCAAGCCTGATTGAGCCGTGTAGCTGTGGCCCTGGTCGTTTTTAAGGAGAACGAATGGGTCTTCCGATTCCAGTTCGTTGTCGTAGGCCAGCAGTTTGGCTTCGATGATGTCACCACCAAGCGTATCGACAGTAAGCGCCAGTACATCAGTGTTAATGGTGATAAGGTTGTTTGACGTGCTTTGGTCAGTGATAGTCTGGCCGTCAGCGGAATGCGAAGGCACATCACCACTGTTGTTGATTTGTTGCGCTACACCCTGCGTTTGCGGGTTGCTGTCAGTATTCCACTGTTGGAACAGTAGGAAAGAGACAAACAGTAGGGCAATTAACAGAATATTGCGTTGGGAATCCATCGTTAATTATCTCTGTCGTTATGCTTGGTTGGCGGAACGGGGTCATAACCACCGTCGGTTAAAGGATGACATCTTAATAGACGTTTCGCCGCGAACCAACCACCTTTTATCGCTCCATGCGTTTTTATCGCCTCGATAGCGTATTGGGAACATGTAGGGGTAAAGCGACAGCGGGGGCCAATAAGCGGACTTATTGCTAGCTGGTAAAAGCGGACTAGTCTGATGACTAGCCACGCGAAGGGCGAGACAGGCGATGCCATAATTTCTCTAGAAGCTTGAAAAGTTCTTCGTTGCTCAACTCACTAGCACTCTTCTTGGCGATAACGACAAAATCCTTAGCTGGCAGATCATGTTGCTGGAGGCGGAAACTCTCACGTACGATACGTTTGAATTTGTTACGGCCAACGGCGGTTTTGATCTGTTTCTTAGGGACTGCCAAGCCAAGACGCGGATGGTCGAGGTTGTTATTGCGGGCAAGAATAGTTAAATGGGGAGAGCCAGCACGATGAGCTTGCTGGAAGACTTTTTTATAATGTTCGGGAGTTAACAGACGTAACTCCCGAGAGAAAGCGTTCTTACTCAAAATAATCTGATGATTACTTAGAAAGACGCTTACGGCCTTTAGCGCGACGAGCGTTGATTGTTGCGCGACCGTTCTTAGTAGCCATGCGTGCACGGAAACCGTGGCTACGCTTGCGCTTTAGAACTGAAGGTTGAAAAGTGCGTTTCATGGGTTTTACCTTAAATTAACTGATCAGTTTTTAAGTTTGGTTAGAGTTTAGCGACTGATTTCAGTCGTTGCCTCTAATCAAAGAGGCGGAATTGTAATCACTGACTCTTAAATAGTCAATAATTATGCCCGCAGAAACTACGGGCGCTGAATTATACTTCCTATTTGCCTGAGTGCAAGGATCCTTAACGGATCCCCACTTGGCTTAGGAACTTCTTCAGCCTCGGATCTTGCGGGTTACCGAAGATCTGATCCGGAGTGCCTTGTTCGACAAAGCCGCCATCGGCCATAAAGATCACCCGATCGGCCACTTCGCGAGCAAATTGCATTTCGTGGGTGACCACCAGCATAGTTTGGTGCCGGGTGGCCAGTTTTTGCATCAAGCTTAATACCTCACCGACCCACTCGGGATCCAGTGCTGATGTCGGTTCGTCAAATAACAACAGCTCGGCTTCGAGTGCCATTGCACGGCCGATCCCGACCCGTTGTTGCTGGCCTCCTGACAAGGCGGCAGGGTAATGTTCGCCCTTGTCGCCAAGGCCGATGTCGTCAAGGATCTGCTGAGCTTTGTGGTGAGCTTCCTCTTTGTTCCAGCCTTTGACGGTGATCAGGCCCTCCGCGATATTTTGTCGTGCTGTCAAGTGAGCAAATAGGGCGTAATTCTGGAATACAAAACCGGTCTTGCGGCGCAGTGCCAGCACCTCTTTTTTGCTGGCCTGCTGGCTGTCGACCGAGACATCGCCAAGGGTGAGGTGTCCTTCATCGGCGGTTTCAAGAAAATTTACGCAGCGTAGCAGGGTCGATTTGCCAGTCCCCGATGGGCCGATCACGACGACGATTTCACCTTTGCTAATAGTTAAATCTAGTCCGGAGAAAATGGTCGCATCACCAAAGCGCTTGGTTAGATTTTCAATTTTAATCATCGTGTATAAGCCCTATTGAGTTTGGCTTCTGCCCAGTTTTGGAGCCGGGTTAGGACAAGAACGATACCCCAGTAGATAAGGGCAACGGCAAGGAATGCCTCGAAGAACTTGAAGCTTGAAGAGGCCTCCATTTGGGCCATCGCCATGATTTCTGCTACCCCGAGGGTGAAAGCCAGGGAGGTTGATTTGATCATGTCGATGAAGTAGTTCATCAATGATGGCAGGGCGACCCGCGTAGCCTGTGGCAGGATGATCCGGCGCATGGCTTGCAGTTCGGTCATGCCAATGGACAGGCTAGCTTCGCGTTGGCTGCGGTCGACACCGAGGATGGCTGCGCGGATACTCTCGGCCATGTAAGCGGCGAAATGCAGGCTCAAGCCAATGACCGCGGCAGTAAAGGCATCGAGCCCAACGAAGACTGGCATCACTTGCGGCAAGCCGTAATAGAGCAAGAAGAGCTGTACCAGCAGTGGCGTACCACGGAAAAAACTAATATAGAGCTGGCTGAGCTGATCGAGCACCGGGATACGGTAAGTTCGCAACAATGCCAGTACCAATGCGATGATCAGGGCGAAAACTAAGCCCCAGAGTGCCATTCCCATCGTGGTGCCGAGATATTTGAACAAGGTCGGCATCAGGGAAAGCATGTAGTCAAAATCAAAACCCATATGGTGTCTTCTTTTTACGGTGGTTTTTCAGCGACAAAGACCCACCCGAAGGTGAGCCTTGTGATTATGAAGAATAGCAGGTGTTATTAGTGGGTGATGTCGGCATCAAACCACTTGATGGATATCTCGGATAGGGTACCGTCTTTGCGCATTGCATCGATTGCTACGTTGACTTCGTCACGCAGTTTTTCACCTTTCTCGTTTTGTACGAATGGCCAGGCATTCTCGATGGTCTCGAACGGTTCACCGGCCAATTCCAGTGGCAGCTTGGCTTTTTTGATCAGCTCGAGCGACGACAGGCGATCCATCACGAAGGCATCAGTACGGCCAAGGGCAACATCGTGTTCGATGCCGGTGTCGTAGGTTTTGATATTGATATTGCCATCAACATCAAGCTTGCGTAGAAGCTGCTCGTAGTTTGAGCCCAGATTAACCCCGACGGTCTTGCCAGATAAATCAGCTGTGCCTGCGATGGTGTCATTGCCTTTGCGTACGACCAACTGTGCCCCATCGACGACATAAGGCTGTGAGAACAGGTATTTGGCCTTGCGCTCATCGGTCATGGTGATTTGGTTGGAAATCGTATCGATGCGACCTGTTTCCAGCAATCCGAACAAACCGGAGAAGTTAGCGGTAACAAATTCGACGTTGTAGTCATTGCGTTTGCCGATCTCGTTCCATAGATCGACCTCAAAGCCTTGTAGCTGATCTTGCTTGACGAAGGTAAAAGGGAAATAGCGTCCTGACATCCCTACTTTTACATCGGTGGCTGCCATCGCGGTTTGGCTAACCGATAAAGTTAGGGCGATTGCAGTCAATGAAGTTGTTACCCAGCTTTTCATCCTGTTTACTCCTCAGGTTGCTGTGATGATGTTCTGTTGGAATTATCCTATCTGTTAATAATAGGTTTCTTTAAATAACTTGGAGTTATTTTAAATAACCTTCAGTAATGACTGTGAGCGGGCAATGTTTATAGATTTGTGGGTAAGCAGGGGTAAAATTGTGGTGATCGCGAGTATAATTGTGCGATCCATGTGAATAAGTCAGATCTTATTCACTTGATCTGCGATCTCTTTGCTGGCGATCCTGAGCCAGCAGGTATAAAATTGCATCCCTTTTCGTGTTTAGTTATTCAGTGTGGAGTCGAGCTTGTCATCTTCGCTTTGGTTGCAGTGCCTTCAACGCCTTCAAGAAGAACTCCCTGCAACAGAATTCAGTATGTGGGTTCGACCGCTTCAAGCCGAGTTGAGCGACAATACGTTGACCTTGTTTGCGCCCAACCGCTTCGTGCTGGATTGGGTCCGCGATAAGTACCTCAACAACATCAACCGTCTGCTCAATGAGTTCTGCGGTAACGATTTGCCGATCCTGCGGTTTGAGGTGGGTAGCCGTCGTGTTATCGCGCCGTCACCACAGCGTGTTTCGCCACCGCCGACTCTGGCACCGGCGCCTGCTGCTGTCGTAGCGGCACCGACACCGAGAGCTGTAGACGATACACCTTCGCGTACCTGGGAGCCTGCGCCGTCGCCGGTGCAGCCCGAGTCGCAGTCTGGTTACCGCTCCAACGTGAACCCTAAGCATAATTTCAACAATTTTGTTGAGGGTAAATCCAATCAGCTGGGGTTGGCCGCTTGTCGACAGGTGGCCGATAACCCGGGGGCTGCGTATAACCCGTTATTCCTCTATGGTGGAACCGGTCTGGGTAAAACCCACTTGTTGCACGCGGTGGGTAATGCTATTGCCGATCGCAAGCCCAATGCCAAAGTGGTGTATATGCACTCCGAGCGTTTTGTTCAGGATATGGTCAAGGCACTGCAGAACAATGCCATCGAAGAGTTTAAGCGCTACTACCGCAGCGTTGATGCGCTATTGATCGATGATATCCAGTTCTTTGCCAACAAGGAGCGCTCGCAGGAAGAATTCTTCCACACCTTTAATGCGCTACTAGAAGGCAACCAGCAGATCATCCTGACGTCTGACCGTTATCCACGTGAAATAAACGGGGTAGAGGACCGCCTTAAATCGCGCTTTGGCTGGGGCCTGACGGTGGCTATTGAGCCGCCGGAGTTGGAAACCCGTGTTGCTATCCTGATGAAGAAGGCTGAAGATCACAATATCCGTTTGGCCGATGAAGTAGCGTTCTTTATAGCCAAGCGTCTGCGTTCTAATGTCCGTGAGTTAGAAGGGGCTTTGAACCGGGTGATCGCCAATGCCAACTTTACTGGCCGTGCCATTACGATTGATTTTGTCCGTGAGGCGCTGCGAGATTTGCTCGCCTTGCAGGAAAAGTTAGTCACGATCGATAATATTCAAAAGACCGTGGCTGAGTACTATAAGATTAAGATGGCTGATATGCTATCCAAGCGCCGATCCCGTTCGGTTGCCCGCCCGCGCCAGATGGCGATGGCACTGGCAAAAGAGTTGACCAACCACAGCTTGCCGGAGATCGGCGATGCTTTCGGTGGCCGGGATCATACAACGGTGCTGCACGCGTGCCGCAAAATAGAGCAGCTGCGTGAGGAAAGCCATGACATCAAAGAAGATTATTCTAACCTAATAAGAACACTGTCATCTTAATATGAAATTTACAGTTGCACGCGAACAGCTATTAAAACCCTTGCAGCAGGTCTCTGGTGCGTTGGGTAGCCGACCTTCATTGCCGATCCTGGGCAATATTCTGTTGGTTGTCGAACAGGGTTGCCTGTCGATGACTGGTACCGACCTTGAAGTCGAGATGATTGCCAAGTTGGCTTTGGAAGGCGATGTTGAAGAAGGGGCTGTAACAGTTCCATCGCGCAAGTTCCTTGATATTTGCCGTGGCCTGCCTGATAGCGCTAATATCGCTATCTCTCTTGAAGGGGATCGCGCGATTATCCGCTCTGGCCGTAGCCGCTATACGCTGTCAGTGCTGCCAGCGGCAGATTTTCCGAATATCGAAGATTGGCAGAGTGATGTTGAAATTACGCTTCCTCAAGGTCAGATGCGCCAGCTTATCGACAGCACTCAGTTTTCGATGGCCCACCAGGATGTGCGTTACTACCTGAACGGTATGCTGTTTGAAACCGATGGTCAGCAATTGCGTTCGGTTGCTACCGATGGTCACCGAATGGCGGTGTGTGCGGTCGCAACTAATGACGTCCTGCCAGCCAAGCAAATCATTGTCCCACGCAAAGGGGTGATGGAGTTGATGCGTCTGCTCGATAGCCCTGAAGATGAGGTCCGCCTGCAAATTGGTCAATCCAATATCCGTGCCGAAGTGAATAGTTACATTTTTACTTCCAAATTGGTTGACGGTCGTTTCCCTGATTATCGCCGCGTGATGCCGCAGAACAGCAATAAAGTCGTTGAAGCGAGCTGTGACGAATTGCGCAAAGCTTTCTCTCGTGCCGCCATTTTGTCGAATGAAAAGTTCCGTGGCGTGAGAGTGAATCTTTCTCCGGGCGAGATGCGCATTACTGCCAATAACCCTGAGCAGGAAGAAGCCGAAGAATTTTTGGATGTCGATTACCAGGGTGAAGCTCTCGAAATTGGTTTCAACGTCAGCTACGTGTTGGATGTGCTCAACACCCTCAAGTGTGAGCAGGTACGCTGGTCGCTGACCGATGCCAATGCCAGTGCCTTGTTGGAAGACAGTGCCAACGGTGATGCCATGTACGTGGTGATGCCAATTAGGCTATAGGGTCATGTCGTTAACACGTCTGATCGTTAAAGATTTTCGAAATATTGAAGCCTGTGACTTGTCGTTGTCACCAGGCTTCAACTTTCTTGTCGGGGCCAATGGCAGCGGCAAGACCAGTGTTTTGGAAGCGATCCACTTTCTCGGCCATGGCCGCTCTTTCCGTAGCCACCTGACAGGCCGGGTGATCCGCCATGAACAGCAGGAGCTGTTTGTTCATGGTCGGCTGAAGTCGTTTTCGGCTATCGAAATGCCTGTTGGGATCAACAAAAAGCGCGATGGCACCACCGAGCTTAAAGTCGGTGGGGAAGGGAGTCAGAAACTGGCTCAGCTCGCCCAGTTGCTCCCCTTGCAACTGATCACGCCGGAAGGCTTTGACTTATTAATTGGTGGGCCGAAGTTCCGCCGCTCTTTCATTGATTGGGGTGTGTTTCACGTGGAACCACAGTTCTTTCATGCTTGGGCGCGAGTGAAACGACTGACCAAACAGCGTAATGCCTTGCTCAAAACCGCACGGCATTATCGCGAGTTGAGCTACTGGGATCAGGAGCTCAGTGTCTTGGCTGAACAGATTTCGCAATGGCGCCATGATTATCTCGAGGCGGTAAAGTTAAAAGCCAAAGAGATCTGTGCCGTCTTTTTGCCTGAATTTGATATCCAACTCGGGTATTACCGGGGTTGGGAAAAAGACACCCCCTATGCTGAATTACTTCAGCGTAATTTCGAACGGGATAGCCAGTTGGGTTACACCGCCAGCGGGCCGCACAAGGCGGACTTGCGGGTGAAAGTGGCCGGCACCCCAGTAGAGGATGTGCTTTCCCGAGGTCAGCTCAAGCTGATGATGTGTGCTTTGCGCCTTGCGCAAGGATTGCACCTGACCGAAGCAACGGGAAAGCAGTGTATATATTTAATTGATGATTTTGCTTCCGAGCTGGATAGCCATCGTCGGGCACTGTTGGCGCAGCGGTTGAAAGAGACCGGAGCGCAAGTTTTTATCAGTGCAATCAGCATTGAGCAAATAGCGGAAATGCATGATGAAAATGGTAAGATGTTTCATGTGGAACACGGTAAAATAACCGCAGGATAATTTAAGCGAGAGTAACTCAATGTCCAACAACTACGATTCATCAAGTATCAAGGTACTTAAGGGCCTTGATGCGGTACGTAAGCGCCCAGGGATGTATATTGGCGATACCGATGACGGTACAGGCTTGCACCACATGGTATTTGAGGTAGTCGATAACTCTATCGATGAAGCTCTTGCTGGCCACTGTGAAGATATCATTGTCACCATCCACGAAGATGGATCTGTATCTGTCAGTGATGATGGTCGTGGTATCCCGACGGAATTGCACCCTGAAGAAGGCGTGTCGGCAGCGGAAGTTATCATGACGGTACTTCACGCTGGTGGTAAGTTTGATGACAACTCCTACAAGGTATCCGGTGGTCTGCACGGGGTAGGTGTATCAGTGGTGAATGCCTTATCTGAGAAAGTGGAGCTGACGATTAACCGCGGTGGTTCTGTACACCAGCAGGTTTACCGTCATGGTGAGCCTGAAGCGCCTTTGGGTGTGATTGCTGATACTGATAAAACCGGGACTCGCATCCGTTTCTGGCCGAGTGCTGAAACATTCACTAACATCGAATTTCACTATGAGATTCTGGCCAAGCGCCTACGTGAACTGTCGTTCTTGAACTCTGGTGTGTCTATCCGACTGATCGACGAGCGTGAAGAAGACAAGCAAGATCACTTCATGTACGAAGGTGGTATCCGTGCTTTTGTTGAGCACTTGAACCGCAATAAAACGCCTATCCACCCGAAAGTCTTCCACTTCGATTTCACCCGTGAAGACGGTATCGGTGTTGAAGTGGCGATGCAGTGGAATGATGGCTTCCAGGAAAATATTTACTGTTTCACCAATAACATCCCACAGCGTGATGGCGGTACCCACCTGGCTGGTTTCCGGGGTGCATTGACCCGTACTCTGAATAACTTCATGGATAAAGAAGGCTATTCGAAGAAAGCCAAGACAGCAACGTCGGGTGATGATGCCCGTGAAGGCCTGACGGCGGTTGTGTCAGTGAAAGTGCCGGATCCTAAATTCTCAAGCCAGACTAAAGACAAGCTGGTATCGAGTGAAGTTAAGCCGGCCGTTGAATCAACCATGGGTGAGAAGCTGAGTGAATTCCTGCTAGAAAACCCATCGGATGCTAAGACCGTTTGTTCTAAGATTATCGATGCTTCCCGTGCACGTGAAGCGGCGCGTAAAGCGCGCGAAATGACTCGCCGAAAAGGCGCGCTAGATCTTGCCGGCCTGCCGGGCAAACTAGCCGATTGTCAGGAAAAAGATCCAGCACTCTCTGAACTATACATAGTGGAGGGTGACTCTGCAGGCGGTAGTGCCAAGCAGGGTCGTAACCGTAAGAACCAGGCTATCCTGCCGCTGAAAGGTAAGATCCTGAACGTTGAGAAAGCACGCTTCGATAAGATGCTGTCTTCTCAGGAAGTTGCAACGCTTATCACTGCAATGGGCTGTGGTATCGGCCGTGACGAGTACAACCCGGATAAACTGCGTTACCATAACATCATCATCATGACCGATGCCGATGTCGATGGTTCCCACATCCGCACGCTATTGCTGACGTTCTTTTACCGTCAAATGCCTGAGCTTATCGAGCGTGGCCACATCTATATTGCCCAGCCACCACTGTACAAAGTGAAGAAAGGTAAACAAGAGCAATATATCCAGGATGACGAAGACATGGGCCAGTACCAGGTGGCCTTGGCATTGGACAACGCAGCACTGTTTACTTCAGAAGATGCACCTGCGATTTCTGGTGAAGCTCTGGAGAGCTTGGTTAAGCAATTCAATGGTGCGGCCAAGCTGGTTGAGCGCATGAGCCGTCGCTACCCGACACTGATGCTCAATGAGTTTATCTACCAACCGCGTTTGTCAGCCGATATGCTTAACAGCGAAAGCGACGTGGAAGGTTGGGTGAAAGCACTGATCCTTGCACTGAATGCTAAGCAGTCTGGTGAGAGCCAGTACAGCTTCGAGGTTGTGCGTGATGAGGAAAGCAGCCTGTGGTTACCTAAAGTCATCGTTCGTACCCATGGTGTTGAACATGAATACTTGTTAAGTGCTGATCTGCTTAATTCGAAAGAGTACAGAAAGCTAGCGGATTTATCTGAAGCGTTGTTTGAGCTACTTGACGAGTCTGCTTATGTTCAGCGTGGTGAACGCAAGCAGCCGATAACCAGCTTCAAAGAAGCGCTAGACTGGCTGATCAAAGAGTCACGCCGTGGTCTTTCTCTACAGCGATACAAAGGTCTGGGTGAGATGAACCCAGATCAGTTGTGGGAAACAACGATGGATCCTGAAACCCGCCGTATGATGCAGGTCAACATCAACGATGCGGTTGCTGCTGATGAGCTGTTTACGACGTTGATGGGGGATCATGTTGAGCCTCGTCGTAACTTTATTGAAGCCAACGCCCTGAATGCAAACCTGGATATTTAACATTTAATTACTGATATCCACTTGCAAGAGCAAGATTGAAAACGCCGCACATTCGTGCGGCGTTTTTTTGGAACTCAGGTTGTGATGCATATAGTGGCCGTTATGCGTTCAAGGTTAGTGTTTAGGCGAGGTGGATAGGAGACGAAAATAATTTTTGCGACAGGGGTTGGAATGAGATTTGGCCGCCCCTATATCTAGTAATGAAGAGCACGGTGCCACAGGTTGGGCCTGCAACCGGCTTGTCCGCAGAAGGAAAGCCACTTCGACAATTCAATCGTAAATTATATTGCTTCTAAAGAAGGATAAACCCTATGCGAAACCTAGATTTCACTCCTCTATACCGCTCTGCAATCGGCTTTGATCGTCTGTTCAACCAAATGGAAAAATCAGCACCGAATGCCAACGCTGGCTATCCTCCGTATAACATTGAGCAACAAGACGAGAACCATTACCGCATTACTATGGCAGTGGCTGGCTTTGCCGATGAGCATCTGGATATCACCCAGCAACAAAATAAACTGATTGTCCGTGGTACCCGTGAAGCTACTGGCGAGACTGAGCGCCAGTATCTATATCAAGGTATCGCTGAGCGCGACTTTGAGCGTAAATTCCAGTTGGCCGACTACGTAAAAGTCGTTGGTGCCGAAATGGAAAATGGCCTGCTTCATATTGACCTCGAACGTGAGATCCCTGAAGAGCAGAAGCCTCGCAAGATTGCCATTAATGGCAGTCGTCTGCTAGAAAGTGAGTGATCGGGATTTGTCCTGATTAACTGATAGAGTAGTGAAAGGTCAGCCAGGAGGCTGGCCTTTTTTGTATTCCTTGTCAGTGACAACTTATCCTGTATTAAATTGGTAGCGAACCAGCCTTTCCATGTTTCACGAGAAACTCTGTTGGCATCGAGCCTGTTATCTCTCATCAACCAAAGTATGTACGTAGGCAATAGCTTATGGAGAAGATGACGCAAGCCAGTGGGGGGGATTTTATGGCTCGGTCTGTTTTGTACGGACGGACAAATAAAAACAGGCTACTCTGGTAGCCTGTTTGGGTGAGCGTTCCTAATTAGGTGAGGGGCTATGCCTATTACTTGTGTAGGTAGGCCTTTTCTACTTCCTCTGCAATGATATCGATGCCCCTGCGCATCACATCATCCTCTTGAACATAATTCATACGCAGGCACTCATGGCCATGTTGCCAATCTTCGTCAAGACCAATAAAGAAGTACTCGCCAGGTACAATCAGCACACCACGGGCCTTGAGCCGGCGGTATAGTTCCATGGTATTGATGGGTAAATCTTCGAACCACAGCCACAGGAACATAGCCCCTTCGGGCTTGTGGATCCGGAACCTTGGATCGATGATGGCCTGCTGCAACATTTCTACGGCATGCTTAGATTTACGCAAGTAGAAAGGTTTTATAACGTCTTCGCTGAGGCGCATCAAATCGTTTTGTTCAATCATTTTGTAGACAAGTGCAGGACCAACACTACCGGGTGCGAGGCTGAGTACTCCGTTCATATTGGCAATGGCCGTTGCTATCTCCTCCTTGGCAATGACAATACCGCAGCGAACACCGGGCAACCCAAGTTTGGACAGACTCATACACAAGATAGTGTTGTCATTCCAAAGTGGGGTAACATCTTCAAAGATGATATCTGGAAATGGCATACCATAGGCGTTGTCGATGATCAGTGGAATGTCATGCTCGCGGGCTAACTGATCCAGGTGGAGGATTTCTTCATCGGTCAGGACATTGCCTGTAGGGTTGGTTGGACGTGAGGCACAGATAGCCCCAATACTGTCATCGACCACCAAGTGGTTGAAGTCGACATGGTATTTGAACAATCCGTTATCAAGCAGGCTGATTTCCGGTTTGTATGAAATAAACATATCATCACTCAGGCCGGAGTCACCGTAACCGATGTATTCCGGCGCCAGTGGCAATAAGATTTTTTTCTTTTTACCGTTCTCGAATTTACCAGCAAGCAGATTGAACAAGTTGAAGAAGGCACTTTGGCTACCGTTGGTCAGGGCAATATTCTTGGCGCTGATGTCCCAGCCATAGCGTGAGCTAAGTAGCTTGGCGAGGGTGTTGATGAAGACATTCTTGCCTTGCGGGCCGTCGTAGTTGGTCAGTGCTTGAGTAAGCTCTCCTGTGGTCGCCATTTGGCTGCACAGTTGATTGAAGTACTCTACCATTTCAGGGATCTGGGCTGGGTTACCGCCGCCGAGCATGATGGCATCGGGGTTACGTAATCCGTCGTTCAAATCATCCATCAATTGAGTGATACCTGAGTAGCGGGCGAACTTGTCACCAAATATAGAAAACTCCATCTTTACATCTGACCTCGGTGTGCTGTATTTATATTGCTCGATATGGTTATGGTTAATGTTGTACTGTTCGTCAACATACCTCAACAAAGCAGTTTATTAAACCCTTTGTAGCTGCTGATTTTTTTACCAGAATTTAGCTCTTATTATCGTTGTGGTATCAAGTGACTTATAAAGTGTAGTGGGCGCGAGTATGGTCTTTTGATTGGCTGTTTGTTTCACGTGACACCGAGGCTTTAAACTTCGTGTGATGTTTCGGGAGAATGTTTCACGTGAAACAGAGATGAGATTTCGGGGCGAAAGATCTGGCGATGTCTGCTCGGGGTGAAGATAGGGGTCAGGACGCCGGAGGGGGCTTGATGGCTGGCATAAAAAAACCCCAGTATAAACTGGGGCTTCAGTGTCGGTGTTGGCTAATACGTAATTATTTCTGTAGAAGCGAAATATCGGCGACTTTCAGGAACTCGTTACGAAGCAGGTTAAGCATCGTTAGGCGGTTCACTTTCAGCTGCTCATCATCAGCCATAACCATAACGTTATCGAAGAAAGCATCTACGGCTTCGCGTAGGGTAGCTAGCTCAGATAGCGCTTGCTGGTAGTCACCGTTGTCAAAGACAGGTGATAGTGAAGCCAGCATGGTTTCAACGTTCTCTGCCAACGCTTTTTCTGCATCTTCAACCAATAGCTCGCGGTTGATTTCAGCTGACAGCTCACCATCGAACTTCGCTAGGATATTACCGACACGCTTGTTTGCTGCAGCCAGTGATTCTGCGGCATCTAGTGCGCGGAAGTGGCTAACGGCTTTAACACGCTTGTCGAAGTCAGCAGGCTGGGTTGGGCGACGTGCCAATACTGCCTGGATAACATCAACACTGTGGCCTTCGTCTTGGTACCAAGCACGGAAACGGCCAAGCATGAAGTCGATAACTTCTTCTTCAACGTTTTGGTTGGTCAGTTTGTCAGCCAGTAGCTCACGCGCTTTGCCAATCAGATCGATAAGGTCAAGGTTGTAACCCTTCTCTACGATGATGCGTAGGATACCCAATGCGGCACGACGAAGGGCGAACGGATCACTCCCTTTCGGCGCCTGACCGATACCGAAGATACCCACTAAGGTATCTAGCTTATCAGCCATTGCAACGGCAGCAGAGACATCACTGCTTGGTAGGTCATCGCCGGCAAAGCGAGGCATGTACTGTTCATTCAACGCAACCGCGACTTCTTCCGCTTCACCGTCGTGGCGGGCATAGTGCATGCCCATCACACCCTGGGTGTCGGTGAACTCAAATACCATAGAGGTCATCAAGTCACACTTAGACAGCAGGCCTGCACGTTCAGCATGCTCGACATCCCCACCGATTTGCTGGGCAATGTAGCCAGCTAGGGCGGTAATACGATCTGTCTTGTCACGTAGTGAACCAAGTTGTTTCTGGAACAATACACCGTCTAGCTCAGATAGGCGTTCGATCAACGGGCGCTTACGGTCAGTGTTGAAGAAGAACTCCGCATCCGCCAGGCGAGGGCGAACCACTTTTTCATTACCACTGATGATCTGGCTTGGGTCATTCGAGATGATGTTAGATACGAAGATAAACTTCGGCAGCAGATTGCCATCAGCATCGTAGACTGGGAAGTACTTCTGATCACCTTTCATGGTGTAAACCAAGGCTTCAGAAGGTACATTTAAAAAGTCCTGCTCGAATGAGGCTGTCAGTACGACTGGCCATTCAACCAGAGAGGTCACTTCTTCAACCAGTTCATCTTCAAGGTCGGCAATACCGCCAACTTCCTCAGCCGCTTTCTTGGCACCTTCAAGGATGATTGCTTTACGTGCATCGTAGTCAGCCATTACCATACCGCGCTCTTCAAGCAGAGTTGGGTATTGATCGGCATTGTCGATAGTAAACTCGGCTTCACCCATGAATCGGTGACCACGGATCACACGGTCAGACTCAACACCCAGAATGGTACCCGGGATCAGCTCTTCACCCAGTAGCATGGTCAGTGTTTTCACCGGACGGATAAACTGCGTTTCTTTGTCGCCCCAGCGCATTGGCTTAGGGATCGGTAGCTTAGCTAGGGCTGCAGCTGCGAGATCACACAGCAGTTCTTGAGCTGGCTTACCTTTGACTTCTTGCTTGTAAAGTAGCCATTCGCCTTTGTCTGTTTTCAGACGTTCTGCTTGATCAACGCTGATACCATTACCGCGAGCCCAGCCTTGAGCTGCCTTGGTCGGGTTACCGTCAGCATCGAATGCGGCAGCAACAGCTGGACCACGCTTCTCGACAATTTTGTCCTGCTGACCAGCAGCAAGCGCAGAGACTTTCAATGCCAGACGGCGAGGAGCCGCAAACCACTTTACACCTTGATGAGCAAGGTCAGCCGTTTGAAGTTCTGCTTCGAAGTTCGTTGCAAATGCTTCGGCAAGGGTACGCAGAGCCGTTGGTGGTAGCTCTTCGGTACCGAGTTCAATCAGGAAATTCATATCGCTCATGCCGTATCCTTACTTGTTTGTTTTACACATAGGGAAGCCTAGGGCTTCACGAGATGCGTAGTAGGCTTCTGCAACCTGCTTGGTCAGATTACGGATACGCAGGATGTAGCGCTGGCGTTCGGTAACCGAGATGGCTTTACGCGCATCCAGAAGGTTGAAGGCATGACCGGCTTTCAGAATTCGCTCGTACGCTGGAAGCGACAGTGGCGTCTCAAGCGCAAGCAGTTCTTTACACTCTTTTTCGCACTGGTCGAAGAAGGTGAAAAGGAAATCAACATCAGCGTGTTCGAAGTTGTAAGTAGACTGTTCCACTTCGTTCTGGTGGAAAATGTCACCGTAGGTAACTTTACCTAGCGGGCCGTCGGTCCATACCAAATCGTACACAGAGTCAACGCCCTGAATGTACATGGCCAGGCGCTCGATACCGTAAGTGATCTCACCGGTCACCGGCTTACACTCAAGACCACCGACTTGCTGGAAGTAAGTAAACTGGGTGACTTCCATACCGTTTAGCCATACTTCCCAGCCAAGACCCCAGGCTCCCAATGTTGGGTTTTCCCAGTTATCTTCTACAAAGCGGATGTCGTGCACTTTGGTGTCGATGCCCAGTGCTTCCAGCGAACCCAGGTATAGCTCCTGGATGTTGTCTGGTGATGGTTTGATGATCACCTGGAACTGGTAGTAGTGCTGAAGGCGGTTTGGGTTTTCGCCGTAGCGACCGTCGGTCGGACGGCGAGATGGTTGAACATACGCCGCTGCAATTGGTTCTGGACCCAGAGCACGAAGACATGTCATTGGGTGAGAGGTACCTGCACCTACTTCCATGTCCAGAGGTTGCACAATAGTACAACCTTGTTGGCCCCAGTAATCCTGCAGCGCGAGGATCATGCCCTGAAAGGTTTTAATATCGTATTTCTGCATTGTCAGCTTCGCGTGATTAATGGATTGAGAGATTTTTAGTAACTATCCAGTATACCTCGCCATCCCCTAGGCTAGTAGGGCTAGTGCATGTTTTTTGGTCATCTTTGTTTAATTTGCTTAAATTAATGTGTCTGCTCTGGTAGGGCATGGGGATTTTTGACATTGTTCTGATATCTACTGTTGGTAGACAGATACAATACGGTCGCCAATGAAACAGCTTTGGGTTGCCAAAGACGTTGCACACAAAGACATCGGCTTAGAGCCGAGAAGACATAAGGTAAACAATATGGATTTGACAAATTGCGCTAAGTCTAGCAAATGGATTCGTAACTTGGTGTTTGCTACGGCAACGGCTGTGGTTGCGACAGGGTGTTCTACAACCAACCCGTATTCCGGTGAAGAGCAAACGGCAAAAGCGACCAGTGGTTCTATCATTGGTGCTGTTGCTGGTGCGGCGATCGGTGTGGCATCTTCGAGTAAGAGTGACCGTGGCAAAGGCGCCTTGATCGGTGCTGCCTCTGGTGCTGCGCTGGGTGGTGGCATTGGTTACTACATGGACGTGCAGGAAGCTGAACTACGTAAACAATTGCAATCAACGGGTATCAGTGTCACCCGTGATGGCGATAATATCGTGCTCAATATGCCAAATACGATCACCTTCGGTATCGATGATACGGCATTAAGTGGTCAGGCTAAACAGGCGTTGTCCAGTGTGGCGTTAGTGGCTAAAGAATATAATGAGACCATGCTCAACGTGTATGGTTTTACCGATAGCACTGGTGCAGCCTCTTACAACCTTCGCCTTTCACAGGTGCGAGCTAGCGAAGTCAGTAACGAGCTACTACGCGGCGGTGTCGCAAGTAACCGTCTAGTGACTAAAGGTATGGGTGAGTCGCATCCGATCGCGTCGAATGATAACGAGCAAGGCCGTGCACAAAACCGCCGTGTAGAGATCGTTCTATCACCGCAAGGTTAATTTATTACCTTGATTGGTTAAAAGGAGCCCATGGGGCTCTTTTTTTGTACCTTGCTATCGCGGGGGGCTGTGTGTAGAATTGCCGCTCCTTTGGGGAGTAGCCTCTTGTCCTGACAAGACAATCGTCAACATAATTGAAGCAAAATCTTCATGGCGTTTGTGACTCACGTTTATCCTACTAGTGAGTTTGGCGAGACCATCGGTAAACCAGCATGAACCGGGGTGGGGCGTGTGCGTTTACCCGTGGTTTTTTATTACTATCCTCGCCCCAAAGAGCATGTCGTGAGTGTTTTAGCTATTTCTATTACTTCTGTTGCCTTGGCGGAAATTGGCGATAAAACCCAATTGTTGTCATTGCTGTTGGCCAGTCGTTACCGTAAACCTATTCCTATCATTTTAGCGATCTTCTTTGCCACTATTGCCAACCATGCCTTGGCTGCCTGGCTCGGTGTTGTAGTGGCGGATTATCTAACCCCTGAAGTGCTTAAGTGGGTCTTGGTGGTGAGCTTTGTCGCCATGGCCGGTTGGATTCTGATCCCCGATAAATTGGATGACGACGAAGCCGTGTCGAACCGTGGCCCGTTCGTAGCCAGCTTTATTGCGTTCTTTATTGCTGAAATTGGTGACAAAACGCAAGTGGCGACCACCATGCTGGGAGCCAAATACAGCGATGCTCTGGTGTGGGTTGTACTGGGAACGACCATAGGTATGTTGTTGGCGAATGTGCCGGTGGTGTTGATCGGTAAACTGTCTGCAGAGCGTATGCCGTTAGGTCTTATTCGCAAAATTACAGCATCTCTGTTCTTCGGTTTGGCTGTGGCGGCTGCGCTGGGGCTGTAATTTCAGACGCTGTGTTTCACGTGAAACTGATAGGTTCTTTAGCCCAATTCACAAGCCCATATGACTCATTAATAACAAGGGCTTAAAGTGTGAGCATGGCAGCAGAGCCGGGAAGGTTAGCGTGATATGTTGAAACCAGAATTTATGGACGGTTGTCGCTGTACAGGAGGGGGTTATGAACCGTTTTCTTGCAATATCACCCCAGAGTCAATTCTGGTTGTTCCATTTCGCGTTGGCGCTGAATATTCTTGGGATGGTGCTGACAGATATGTGGTTACCTATGGTTGTCGGGGCAATTGTGACGACTTACCTATCGGTGGATGCGTTGGTGCGTTTGCGCTATGTGTTACCGATGAAAAAGGAGATCCGCGATTTGCGTCATGAGCTTGAGAAGGCCAACCGACAATTGCGTGACTCTTATCGAAATGATGACTAGCGACTAGCAGGTACCCAAATAGTAAAAAGGCAGCTCATCGAGCTGCCTTTTTTAATTGGGGGGTTAGTTGGTGCCTTTTCTGATCAGATAACGGTAAGGCAGGCTTTCCGTTTCGGCTGCGATCAAGGTGTGATCCATAAATCGGCAAAAACTTGGAATATCCCTTGTTGTTGAGGGGTCATCGGCAGTAACGAGCAGGGTATCGCCTTCGGCCATTTTCCTTACGGTTTTACGCACCATCATCACCGGCTCAGGGCAGCGAAGTCCTTCTGCTTCCAAGCTGTGGGTGGGATTGTCAAAAATAGCAGTCATAGCATCTATATCTTCTGTTGAAGACCGTGATCATACTTACGGGCAAGAATTAATCAATAAGGCTTGGCAAATCAAAGTAAAATGTGTAACTTATTTAACAGGTCGTTAACGTTTGTCTTCTGAAGGATTAGGAGGAGCTATGTTGACTCAAATGGATCGCCTGACTATCTACAGCGTACTGTGCTTCATTACATTTTGCTCACTGATGCTACGTGCGCCCGATAACACCAGCTTTATGGCGCTTAGCGGTTTGATTGCCGCCGCGCTAGGACTTTGGCTCGAGCTCACCAATTCTCCCGAGCTTGAGGAAGAAGAAAGCTAATATCACACATCTACTACACTCCCCCAGTTTTCTTGGGCTTCCCCGCTTTAATAGCGGGATTTTTTTTATCTGCACGATAGAATAATACCAAACCTCCTCCCAAGGTAGCGCATTGTGGAATTAGAAGACATCTATCGCCGTGATTTGAATTTGCTGGTGGCGTTGCGGGTACTGATAGAAGAAAGCAGTGTCAGCAAGGCCGCAAGCCGTTTGAATCTCAGTCAATCGGCAATGAGCCGAGTGTTGGGCCGGTTACGTGATTTATTGGGTGATCCGCTGTTTACCCGACAGGGCCAGCATTTGATCCCGACCGAAAAGGCATTGGAGTTTGATCGGGCATTGGGTGATCCGCTGGAGTCTCTGCGGCAGTTACTCTCTCCGATTGAGTTCGATCCGCGTTGCTGCGATCAAACCTTTACTATCGCGACAACGGACTACGCCATGCAGACCATTTTGCCGTTTGCTTTGCCGCGGATTTACGAGGAGGCACCGGAGGTGTCGTTCGAGTTCTTGCCGCTGCAGCATGACCGGTTGGCGGATCAACTGACCTATGAAGGGGCAGACTTGGCCATATGCCGACCGACCGGACCCGTTGAACCGTTGCGCAGCGAAATACTCGGCCGGGTCGGTGTGTTGTGCCTGCTCTCGAAGCAGCATCCGTTGGCTGATAAAGACATGAGTTTGACGGATTACCTGGCGTATCCCCATGCGATGATTGCGATCAGTGATGGAGTGAAGGCATTGATAGAGCAATCCTTGGTGGGGCTGCCCAAACGCAAAATGGTATTGCGGGCGTACCACCTTGAGGCAGCTTTGGCTATTGTCGATACCATGCCGCTGATCATTACTGTCCCGGCCGATTTGGCCTATTTGGTTGCTGAACGTTATGACTTGGCAGTGAAACCTTTGCCGTTTGCCTTTACGCCGTTTGATTATTCAATGATCTGGCACCCTCGCTGTGAGCATTCGCCTGCCCAGGAGTGGTTGCGGGCGATTGTTAAAGAAGAGTGCAGCCGTTTGATCGCCAAGCGAATTGATGACATGGGGCTGGGCTGAAATTACAAACAAACAGGCACAAAAAAGCCGGGACTAATCCCGGCTTTTGCTTGTGATATTGTCGTGGCAAATTACAGCTTGATCACAACACGACCGGTTACTTGACCGTTGGTAATATCGTCAGCATATTTAGGCGCTTCGTCGAGTTCAACTTCGGTACAGGCTTGCTGATAGAAACTTTCTGGCAGTAATTCAACCAATTTCTCCCAAGCCGCGATACGCTTTTCTGTTGGACACATTACCGAGTCAATACCCTGCAGGCGGACATTACGCAAGATAAATGGCATAACTGTTGTTGGCAGATCAAAACCGCCTGCTAGACCACATGCTGCAACTGCGCTGTTGTAGTCCATCTGTGCCAGTACTTTCGCTAATACCTTGCTACCTACCGTATCGACGGCACCTGCCCAAATTTGCTTTTCAAGCGGACGGGCTGGTTCTTCGAATTCAGTGCGGTCAATAATGCGGCTCGCACCTAATTTCTCTAGTAGCGGACCGTTCTGCTCAACACGGCCGGTTACTGCTGCCACTTTGTAGCCTAGCTGTGCGAGTAGAGTAACAGCGACTGAGCCGACACCACCACTGGCACCGGTTACCAGAATTTCACCTGATTCAGGTTTAACATCGGCATCGAGTAGCGCTTGTACACATAGCATGGCGGTGAAACCAGCGGTCCCTACCATCATCGCTTTCTTGCTGTCAAAACCTGTTGGTAGTGGAACCAGCCAATCAGCTTTTAGGCGAGCACGTTGTGCCATACCGCCCCAATGGTTTTCACCCACACCCCAGCCAGTCAGAACCACTTTGTCGCCGGTCTGGTAGCGGTTATCTTCAGAGCTGACGACAGTACCAGCAAGGTCAATACCCGGCACCATAGGGAAGTTACGGATGATTTTACCTTTACCTGTGATGGCCAAGCCGTCTTTGTAGTTCAGGGAAGAGTAATCGACATCAATCAGAACATCACCTTCAGGAAGATGGCTGTCGTCCAACTGCTCGATAGTTGCGATGGTTTTTTTCTCTTCTTGGTTTAGAACTAGTGCCTTAAACATTGGGATGCTCCAAATTATACCAGCGTCTTAATTGGCTATGAGTGTAGACCTGAAATAACTATGAATAAAATGAAAGTTAATCATTTTATCTATGTTTATTACGCATAGTGGGTATAGATCAAAAAAAGCCCGCAAATGCGGGCTTCAGATTGATGACAAAGGCCTGGCTTTTAAGCTAGGCCTTTGATCTAATAGAGGTATCGAAATATGGATATCTC
>NZ_JANEYT010000023.1 GCF_024357955.1 Photobacterium pectinilyticum | reverse complement strand
GAGCTTGGAGCATAAAAATTCCCTCCAGTTGCTGCCTACTTTAAGTGTAGCAACAACTTAAGGGAACATAGCGAATAACAATGATGACTAAGCCTTTTTTGTACCACGGACAGGACACCCACTGGGTAACGGTTTCAGAACACGCCTTAACCCTAACGTTTGCCAGTGAAGCTGACACGCTGATTTCCACTATCTTTATTCGTTGCGAGCCAGACAACGAAGAGTTGCTCATAGACATGGAAAAAGGGAGAGCCGAAGGTAGACTCCAATACTGGCATGGCCAAATACCTCTTAACCAAGATAAAGCCTTAACCCATTACTGTTTCAAAATTATGCAGAATAGTCGCCAATGGTGGCTCGACAGTAAAGGGATTAGCCCTCGAATGCCTGGCAGAGAATCACATTTCAAATATAACGCCCAGCACCAACCTCCAGCGTGGGTCAAAAGTCAGGTGTTCTACCAAATATTCCCAGACAGGTTTAACAATGGCGATCCATCTATCAGCGTTGTGGATAACGAGTACTGCCTAAAAGGTAATGAACGACCAACTATCGCCAAAAAGTGGGGCGCGCCGGTATCGGATTCTCATGACAGCAACGGGCCGAATGAATTCTTCGGCGGTGATCTAAAGGGAGTTGAAGATAAGCTGGATTACCTGGAAAAACTTGGTATTACGTCACTGTACTTGAACCCTATTTTCCAAGCACCGAGCAATCACAAGTACGATACCACTGATTACACCCGTATCGACCCGCACTTGGGTAACAATGCGCAGTTTGCTGATATGGTTGAAAACCTCCACCAGCGCAATATGAAAATCGTGCTGGATGCAGTTTATAACCACACGTCGGTCAACCATCCATGGTTTAATCGCTACCAAAAGACACAAGAAACACCCGGCGCATTTGGCAACCCTGACTCCCCTTTCCGCAGTCATTACCAATTCGACGGTGACAGTGAACATTACATTGGGTGGAAAGGCATAGATAGCTTACCAAAGCTCAATTTCTCAAATCCAGAAGTCCAAGATTATATCTATGCCGGTGACGATGCCGTTATCAAGCAGTGGCTTCGTCCGCCGTACAATATTGATGGCTGGCGTTTTGATGTTATCCATATGCTAGGTGAAGGTGTTGGCGCTGCCAACAATGCCCATTATGTCAAAGCCTTCCGAGATGCTGCAAAATCTGTCAATCCAGACTGTTATGTTTTGGGTGAACACTTCTTTGAAGCCACCAGCTGGCTGGAAGGCGATCAAGAAGATGGTGCCATGAACTACTACGGCTTTGCACATCCGGTAAGAGCTTTCTTCGCCAACAAAGATATTGCCTACCATAACTGTAAAATTGATGCTGCCGAGTTTGCTGATTGGCTAGAAGAAGTTCGCGGTAAAGTGCCATGGCAAAACCAACTGGCACAGCTTAACCAGTTGGACAGTCACGATACTATGCGCTTTTTGACGACATTGAACGGTGACCAAGACACCATGAAACTGGCTCTACTGATGTTGTTTACCTATGTTGGCACACCGTGCATTTACTACGGCACAGAAGTCGCGCTAGAAGGAGGCCATGATCCGGATAACCGCCGTTGCTTCCCCTGGGATCGAACTGAAGAGCCTAGTTCGACATACGACTTTGTTAGCAAGCTTATCGCGAACCGTAAGTCCCATCTGGCTTTACAGGAAGGAAGCCTTCATTGGCTGCATGCCGAGCAACAACAACTTGCCTACGCCCGTACTCTGGGCGATGAAAAACTGCTGACTTTGATCAATAACAGCGAGTCATCAAAAGCACTGACCCTTTCTGTTTGGCAGTTAGGCATAGCTGATGATACCGTTCTAAAAGAATTGATCACCGGCGATGAGTGGGAGTGTAAAGATGGGGTGCTAAACATCACTCTTGCAGGGAAAGAAGGCCTACTCCTGACGTTGTAACGTCGGCTTTTACTATTACATAACATCATTCAATAAGCCCTTACTGTCACTTCATAGTAAGGGCTTTTTAACTAACTGCATTCGTGCTGAGTACACCTAGCAGAGTGCTAAAAAAATTAATTTTAATAATGGGTTTAGCGAGATAAGCATCCATCCCCGCATCAAAACAATGCTGCTTTTCACTTTCCATAACATTCGCTGTTAATGCAATAATAGGAACCTGACTGCCATTGTTCGTCTTGCGTATTATCGCCGTCGCTTCCAAGCCCCCCATCTCCGGCATTTGGCAATCCATCAAAATCAAATCTGGAGTGCAGGTTTTCATATAATTGACAGCTTGAACACCATTTTCGACCACATCAATGTTCGTTAACCCCATAGACTTAAGAAAAGCGATAACCAGTTGCTGGTTCACGGGGCTATCTTCCGCAACTAAAATTCGAGTATGAGCAAACTGGGATAAGTCGCATTCTGTACTATCTAGCCTCTCCAACGGATTGACATCACTGATTGATAACGCTTTTTCCATAGATATTCGAAAATAAAATTCCGTTCCCTCACCTTCTTGGCTGATCACACTGAGTTTGGTCCCCATCAACTCACATAACCGACTTGAAATACTCAGCCCAAGACCAGTACCACCATATCGCCTAGAAATGGAACCGTCTGCTTGAGTATATGATTCGAAAATACTTTCAATTTTATCAGCCGAGATCCCAATACCACTATCACATACCCGAATGCATAGCTCCGCCTCATGAGGTTTATCCTGTAAGATCTCTACCAATACATTAACAAAGCCGCGATCAGTAAACTTGACCGCATTCCCTAATAGATTCGTAATAACTTGACGTAAATGCTGCTCATCGCCGTTAAAGTAACAGTCTTTTTCAGGCGGTAAGCTAATATTCAAATCAAGCTTTTTTGCTTTAGCATCCAAATGAACGGTTTTGACACATGAGTAGATAAGTTGGCTCATATTAAAAACTGTTTCTGATACTTCAACCTTGCCGTTTTCAAGTTTGGAATAACTCAAAATTTCATTAATAAGGACTAATAAGGAACACGCTGATTCTCTAATGTACTCAACCTGCTGACTTGCTTCTTGATCTAAGTTTTGCTGTTGCAAGCACTGCACGAAACCAATAATGCCATTCATCGGCGTTCTGATTTCATGGCTCATATTTGCCATGAACTCGCTTTTTACTCTGATAGCTTGATCCAACTGCTCGGCCTGGGATTCTAACGCCTGATTGAGTTCTAATAACTTTTTGTTTCTAAAAAATAACTTCGCATCAGAAGCTTGTACTTTTCTCGCTAAACACCCTACCTCACTATCCGACTCTGTGAATTCGAGTAAACTGACTTCCCCTTTACCAACCAAAGAGAGTTGCTCTGTGATTACAGAAATAGGTTTAGTTACACGGGTATAAACGTAATAAAGAATAAAGCACAGCATAAGAATAAAGGGGAGAGAGAGCTGAAATAAAGAGAACAGTAAATCTTTTACTGTATAAGAGCCTCGATAATACACGGCATATTGGGCAATAATTTCACCATCAAACAACATATCGCTGACAATATTGAAATAAAAGCCTGAATTTAATATCCCTGCTTGCTTAACGTCGATAGCCGAAAAATCACTAGCAAGACTATTCTGATAGCTATGGGTCAACTGGCCTTCAAGGTCAAAAATACTCACCGCTGAAATTTCATCATAATTAGAGTAAAAACGGTTTAGCTTAATTGAACTTTCATGATCAGGTCTTAAAAACGTATCTATAACCAGCGGTGAAGATGTATTCATTAGCACCTCAACTTCCTTTGTCACACGTTTTACATTTTCTTGATAGGTAAAAAGCAGTGACACAAACATTGAGGCCAGCATAATCAAGCCGATAACAACAAAAAGCCTGCGAGCCAATACACCTTTTGTACACATTGTGACCGCTGTCTTTCTTCGACTCTCTGCCATCTTATTGCTTCCCCTCCAGTTCAACCGGCATCGTTCTCATGGCCTACCCTCTTTGCTATCTAAGCCAACGGCGTACCTTCTGAGTATTAAGTAACCCCACGTCTTATTTAAAAGGCAAGAAACGCACCAATTTAGCAATGAAGTAATCCGTTGTTTATAAAGGAGTAGTTACGGTGGTAAGCATCCATTAACCGATAGATTCAATTTGAGAGTCAAATTGCTAAGCGTATTTGTTAACGTCCAAAAATAAGTATCATCATTTTTTACGGGCCACAGATTCAAAGCAGTGAAAATCTTGCGTCACATCACTGTTTCAACTTGCGGCAGATCACATTTACAAGCCGTTAATTTTACTAGGATAAAAACCGCGCTAACGTTACACTTCCCGCCATAAAATTATAACAAAAACATTACAAACCGCTCTGCGGTCTCTTCCCTAACGTGAAAGGTCCAAACTAACGATGAGTCCAGAAAAATACCTTCTAGACTGGCAAACAAGCCAAACCAATGCCGAATCTATTTCACCGCTACTGGGTCAGCTATACCGGCAAAAAGGCGTTGAAGTCCTCATGTTCGGCAAACAAATCGTCAATACCTCAGTCATCGATATCGTTAAATCTCACCGTCTTTCCCGCCGCTACACAGGCTCTGAGCTTTCCCCAGCACAAACACTGCCTCTGATCCAAGCACTCTCGACGCTTGATCTTTCGCCTTGCCGTGTGGATATAGGCCAGCTTGCGCACAGCTACTGGTCAAACAACGAAGATGAAGCCAATATCAGTGATTACCTGCAAACGGCATTACTTGAATCACTAAATAGTAGCCAGTCCGTCGAAACCCGTGATGTTGTTCTCTATGGCTTTGGCCGTATCGGTCGCCTACTTGCTCGTCTACTGGTCGAAAAAAGTGGTCAAGGCTACCCACTTCGCCTTAAAGCGATTGTAGTCCGTGGCGGCAAAGGTGGTGATTTGGAGAAACGAGCCAGCCTACTACGTCGTGACTCAGTGCATGGACCATTTAATGGCAGCATTACCGTCGATGAAAAGCGTAAGGCTATTATCGTCAACGGCAACTACATCCAAGTGATTTATGCCAATAGCCCAGCAGATGTCGATTACACAACATTCGGCATTCACAATGCGCTTGTGGTAGACAACACAGGTATGTGGCGTGACCGTGAAGGATTAAGCCAGCACCTAGGTTGCAACGGTTCGGAAAAAGTACTGCTTACGGCCCCGGGTAAAGGTGATTTGAAAAATGTCGTTTTCGGCGTCAATGAATCAGAGATCCAAGAAGACGATACCATCGTTTCGGCAGCAAGTTGTACAACCAACGCCATTACCCCGATCCTTAAAGCGATCAATGACAAATACGGCATTGATTCCGGTCATATCGAAACAGTCCACTCATTTACCAATGATCAGAATCTCATTGATAACTTCCACAGCGGCGAACGTCGTGGTCGTTCAGCATCACTGAACATGGTGCTGACTTCTACCGGTGCGGCAAAAGCGGTCGCCAAAGCCTTGCCAGAGCTATCAGGAAAATTAACAGGAAATGCGATTCGGGTACCAACACCCAATGTTTCGATGGCGGTTGCTAACCTGAACCTCAATAGTGTTGCAGAAAAAGACGAGCTTAATGCCTACCTGCGAGATATGGCGCTCAACTCGCCACTGTCAGGCCAAATTGACTATACAGAATCAACAGAAATCGTCTCGTGCGACATTGTAGGCTCACGCCATGCTGGTGTTGTTGATGGCGCGGCAACCATCGCCCAAGATAAACGCTGTGTCCTGTACATCTGGTACGACAATGAATTTGGCTACAGCTGCCAAGTTGTCCACTGCATGGAGCAGATGATGGGCGTGCGTTACAAGACTTACCCCGAAGTGAAATAGGTTTAACCTGATCACCTCAAGCGGTTGGCTGAAGAAAAGTTAGTCGCTTGGGTATATTTCCCTTCCATCACAATAATAATATTCCTAGCAAACTTTGCCGCCATATTTTCTGGCGGCTTTTTTTGCCTACCAACAAAAAGCTCGCCTTTGCAGCGAGCTTTTTTCAACTTAACGGCCTAGCTCTTATACCAATCTGGATAAGTAGTTGATCAAGTATTTATGTAGGTTGGTATTACTTATTGCCTAAATGTAACCATGTCTCAACGACCGTATCTGGATTTAGGGAAACCGAATCGATTCCCTGCTCCATCAACCAATCGGCTAAATCATCATGATCCGATGGTCCTTGTCCGCAGATCCCAACATACTTACCAGCTTTATTTGCTGCTTTAATTGCCATCGCCAGCATTGCTTTAACTGCTTCATTTCGCTCATCAAACATATGGGCAATTTCACCAGAGTCTCGGTCGAGTCCCAAGGTCAATTGCGTCATATCATTGGAGCCAATAGAAAAACCATCAAAGTACTTGAGGAAATCCTCTGCCAAAATGGCATTGGAAGGCAATTCACACATCATGATCACCTTCAACCCATTTTCGCCGCGGCGCAGATCGTACTTTGCCAATATATCAATCACCGAGGCCGCCTCGCTCACGGTGCGGACAAATGGGATCATGATTTCAACGTTTTTCAGCCCCATGGTTTCACGAACTCGCTTAATCGCCTCACACTCTAGGGCAAAACAATCTTGAAATTGCTCTGAGATGTAACGCGATGCCCCACGAAAACCGATCATCGGGTTTTCTTCCGTAGGCTCGAATTTCACACCACCCACCAAATTGCGGTATTCATTCGATTTAAAGTCAGACATACGAACAATCACGCGTTTTGGCCAGAAGGCCGCCGCCAATGTTGAAATCCCCTCTGTGAGTTTCTGAATATAAAACTCAACCGGATCTGGATAACCGCTGATTCGCTGATCTATTTCCGCTTTCAGCTCATCAGACTGGTGTTCGTAGTTGAGCAAAGCTTTCGGGTGGATACCGATCATTTTGTTAATGATAAACTCCAACCTTGCTAGACCAACCCCTTCGTTAGGAATGCAAGCAAAGTCAAAGGCTCTATCTGGGTTGCCGACATTCATCATCACTTTCAGTGGCAAGTCCGGTAGGTCATCAACGGCCGAGCGGCGCACTTCAAAGTCCAACTCACCTTCGTAGATGTAGCCTGTTTCACCTTGAGCACATGACACTGTCACTCGCTGACCAGTTTGCAGCAGCTCAGTCGCGTTACCACAACCGACCACAGCTGGAATACCTAACTCACGAGCAATAATCGCTGCGTGGCAAGTACGTCCGCCACGGTTAGTGACTATCGCCGCCGCTTTTTTCATCACGGGTTCCCAATCAGGATCCGTCATGTCAGCAACCAGTACGTCTCCCGCTTGTACCTGATCCATCTGTGACAGGTCGGAAACCACGCGAACTTCACCACTACCAATTCGCTGGCCAATCGCTCGGCCCTCAATCAATGCATGACCCGTTCCATTGAGATGGAAACGCTCCATCACAGTGGCATCATCGCGTGAGCGTACCGTCTCAGGTCGCGCCTGCACAATCAATAGTTCTCCGGTGATCCCATCTTTGGCCCACTCGATATCCATTGGTCGACCATAGTGTTTCTCGATGATCAGCGCTTGCTTGGCCAAGGATTCAATTTCTTGATCGGTTAAGGAGAATTGCGATTGCTCTTGTTTCGAGGTATCAAGAATTTCAACCTGCTTGCCTAAAGACCTATCGTCGGTATAAACCATTTTCAGCAATTTTGAGCCAATAGTACGCCGAACAACCGCTGGATTACCGGCCTGTAAAGTTGGTTTGTGAACATAGAATTCGTCAGGGTTCACAGCCCCCTGGACAACCATCTCACCAAGACCCCAAGAAGAGGTAATAAATACCACTTGGTCAAAGCCGGACTCGGTATCCAAGGTAAACATCACACCAGATGACGCTTTATCCGAGCGAACCATGCGCTGGATCCCCGCTGACAGAGCAACCCCTTTGTGATCAAACCCTTGGTGAACGCGATAAGAAATGGCACGGTCATTAAATAACGATGCAAACACATGTTTCACCGCTTCGATTACCGCATCGATACCACGCACATTGAGAAAGGTTTCCTGTTGGCCCGCAAAAGAAGCATCGGGTAAGTCTTCCGCGGTTGCTGAAGAGCGAACAGCCACCGACAGCATGTCATCCCCCTGAGCCAGCTCTAGGTAACATTCACGAATATCTTGCTCAAGCTCCTGTGGAAACGGTGCTTCAAGGACCCAATTTCGGATAGTCTCGCCCGCTTGCTGCAAGGCATTTACATCTTCAACATCGAGCTCGTCGAGTAGCTGGTAAATGCGCTCGTTGAGTGCGTTTGCTTCCAAGAACTGATTAAAGGCATATGACGTTGTTGCATAGCCATTCGGTACTTTTACCCCCGCATTAGCCAAGTTCGCCACCATCTCGCCAAGAGATGCATTCTTACCACCGACCTTATCAACATCGTTCATTGACAAAGCATCGTACCAGACAACATTCTGTTGCACGGCAATTCTCCTTATTGGATTCAACAGTTTAAAGCAGGTAACCCTTTAGTAAACAATTGCTTTTTGCTGCAAAAAAAAAGCAAAAAATGTCAATTTTTCGAGCAAACCGTCAATCATGTCTCCTTAAGCGTACTTCAACGGATGTTCACGTCAGTAAAGTACAGTTACCTTGTAAGGTTATTGTTATAAATATAAGCGCTAAAAATTCTGTCAAATTTTTCCATTTTCAATGGCTTGAAAATGTATATGTATATGCAATAACTCTGGATATTCACGCATACATAAACACTTTCACCTTTGATGAAGGAGTGCATAACACAACAATTATGCTTTGTAGCACTTAACTTCCGCTTTCAGTTTTTCACCTCTAATAAAAATTATCTAGCAACACATCAAAAAATTTTGAACCTCATCAGGTTTTTGATCTGGCTCAATATTGGTAGACCTTTGAGATGCTCGCAGTGAAATAATTTTTTAACCTTTAAAATCAACAATATAATTAACTCACCAAGTGAATATCAATGAATTTAGATTAATAAAAAGACAAGCAACATCAACAATACTTGCGCTCATACAAGAGCCTTATCTCCGTTATAAAAGCAATCTTTGTAAAAACCTATAAAAGCCAATGTGACATTATCGTTTACAAGATCGCAGCAAAGTGTGATGCAAAAGATAGAAAGTTCGCTAACAGGTGATTATATTGAGTGCTATTAGTCATGCCGCTAAAAATATTTTCAAGGATTAAAATTTTAATGCAATCCAAAACCAATTTACGTGACGTATTCTATGTTTCTGACGGTACAGCGATTACCTCGGAAACCCTTGGCCACGCCGTACTGGGGCAATTCGACATCACAACGCGACAGATGACTCTACCTTTTGTTGAAAGCGTTGAACGTGCCAACAGTGTGAAGCAACAGATCAACCAAGCTTATGAAAAAACAGGGGTTGAACCGTTAGTGTTCTACTCGATTGTACTTCCAGAAGTAAAAGCGATCATTGAGCAGAGTAACGCCCACTTTTACGATGTCCTCAATGCGCTGGTAGCGCCATTGAGTGAAGATTTACAACTAGCACCACAACCGCAGTTACAACGCTCTCATAGCATTGCCAAAGATGCCGACAGCTACCAAGACCGGATTGCGGCTATCGAATACACCCTCGCCCACGATGACGGCGTATCGCTCAACAATCTAGAGCAAGCCGATGTTATTCTTCTTGGTGTATCACGCTGTGGAAAAACCCCGACTTGCCTCTACCTTGCGATGCAGTTTGGGATCAGGGCGGTCAACTATCCCTTCATTGCAGAAGACATGAGTAAACTCCGCCTCCCCAAAGCCATTGAGCCTTATCGTTATAAAACCTATGGACTCACCATCGACACAGAGCGCTTAGTCGAAATCCGCCACGAGCGTTACGCCAATAGCCACTATGCAAGTGTTGAGCAGTGTGAAAGCGAGCTGGGCAAAGTTGAAGCGATGTTCCGCCGCGAGGCTATCCCATACCTCAATACCAGTCGCCTTTCAGTCGAGGAGATAGCCACTCGTTTGCTCGATATTAGCGGCCTTAAGCGTAAGATGTGCTGACTCGGCCTTTAGGTTGTCTCAATGTTTGTTTATCGGCGAGTATTCTGTTTTTTACTACTCGCCGTCGTTACTGAGGATGATTATCACTATCTCATCGCAAAATCTCAATATTGAGAGCTAAAAAAATACAAGGATTCAATCACTTATTAATTTCTTATTTTTCTCCCTATTATTCATCAAAAAATTATCAATTCTTGAAATATGCTTTATTTGAGCTTCAGAAAAATAATAACGAGGTTCCAAAATGATTAGGGTTGCGCTTACAGCATTATCAACAGTATTTCTATTTGCCTGCGGTGGTGGTTCGTCAAGTGATTCGACAGAAACAACAGCAGTCACAATGGATGATGTTAGTGTTAGAACAATTGGTATTGATCAAGTGAATATATCTGGAGAAGACGTTGACTTTTATATTAAAGAGTCAAATGTTGGTGGCGTTTTGTTTGATGAAAACAATAAAACGTACTCCGTTACAGATTCTGATTCTTATTACCATAAAATTAGTTGGACTTCCGCCACACCAATGAGGATTGATGTCGGAACACAAGACACTAACACTCAAGCTAAAGAGTCAAAACAAGATGATATCTTACTAAATAATAAAGAAAAGCTTTGGGCCATAGCTTGGGATGATAACGGTGAACTCACCTTATCAACGGATGTACAGAACCCTGCACCTATTGAAGATAAGTACCGCATTCGCATCTTTACAGTAGAAGATGTATGGGTACAAGTTATCTCAACGGCAGTGTCCAGTACCGAAGTTAAGAAAGGTAACTTCTCTTCTCAAATGATTTTAAGCAATTGTAGCGGGGAGCTTTATTTAGGAGCAAACCAACGCGACATTTGTGACTTAGATATAGGGAAATCTTATTTATTAATTGTTGATGGGGAAAACGTGCTATTAGCAGCAGAAGAAAAATAATAAATATATAAAAAATATAAAATGACAATTATAATTTAGGGTAAATATAAAAATAATATTGCGCTTTGTATTACACGCAGGGAATTGCCTACATAATATATACGTCTGTCTTAACAGAGATACTAAAAAAATCTTATATCATGGAAAGATGACTCTGGTAACTTCGAAGAAGTTTAGGACAAACAAAAGAATACCGTAGGCAGCGGTGGCATAAGCCCCGGCAATTTTTGCCGGGGCTATCTTTATCTAACGGACAGAGTGCTTACTTTGCTTCAGCAACAGCCACTAGCTCTTCATCAGACTTCTTCAAGAACGCATATGTCACACCCGTCACAATCGTACCGGCGGCAATCGCAACCAAATACATCAATACAGGTGAAATTGCATTTGGGATAAACAATACAAACAAGCCACCATGCGGAGCCATCAATTTGGCGCCAAACAGCATAGACAGCGCGCCCGTAAGCGCCCCACCCACCATACAGCTTGGAATAACACGCATTGGGTCACGCGCAGCGAATGGAATAGCACCTTCCGAGATAAAGCATAACCCCAGCACGAAAGAAGCTTTACCTGCTTCAGATTCACTGGCGTTAAACTTACGTTTAGCCAAGAACGTTGCCAAACCCATCCCCATTGCTGGTACCATGCCGGCAGCCATAACTGCCGCCATCGGCGCGTAGGTTTGTGATGCCAGCAAACCAACACCAAAGGTGTATGCCGCCTTGTTAACCGGGCCACCCAAGTCAAAACACATCATACTGCCTAGAATAACACCTAGCAGTACAGCATTCGCTGAGCCCATGTTGTTGAGGAAGTCTGTCAGGCTGGTCATTGCCGTCGAAACTGGGCCACCCACCACGTAAATCATGATAAGACCGGTTACCAAACTTGATAGCAACGGAATGATCAAGATGGGTTTCAGCGCTTCCATGGATTGCGGCAACTTAACGTGATCCGCGATAAATTTAGCACTGTAACCCGCAAGGAAACCAGCAACGATACCACCAAGGAAACCAGCCCCCGTGGAGCTTGCTAGCATACCACCAATCAAACCCGGAGCGAGACCCGGACGGTCAGCAATCGAGAAAGCAATGAAACCTGCCAGTACCGGTACCATCAGCGCAAATGCCGAGCCACCACCAATCGTCATCAGGGCAGCAGCCAGTGTCCCCTCTTGTTCAAAGGCGGTAATACCGAATACAAATGAAAGCGCGATAGAAAGACCACCAGCAACAACTAATGGCAACATATGGGAAACACCGGTCATCAAGTGCTTATAGGCACCGGTCTTCTCTTGTTTTGCATCACCTTCAGATGCCGATCCCGCTTGGTGCTGATAAGGCATCGCTGTTGAGAATGCTTTTTCAAACTCTTCTGTCGTTTTCTTCAGAGCTGCACCAGTGCTGGTTTTATACAGCTTCTTACCAGCAAAGCGAGCAAGATCCACTTCAATATCAGCAGCAATAATCACCAAATCCGCTGCAGCAATTTCTTCAGCAGTAAGTTGGTTCTTCGCACCGACTGAGCCACGGGTCTCAACCTTGATTTGGTGGCCCTGACGCTTACCTTCTTCTTCCAACGCTTCAGCAGCCATGAAAGTATGTGCAACACCTGTTGGACAAGCGGTAATCGCCACAATTTTCTTGCTAGCCGACTCGCCCGATACTTCTTCGTTTACGGCAGTTACCGCTGTGAGTGCTGATGCTTGACTGACAGCCTGAGAAAGCGCCGCTTTCGGATCTGCCAAAACATCTTCAATTGAGATTTGCGACAGCTTCTTACCTTTGAAGCGTGTCGTATCCACTGCGGTATCCGCGGCAACGACGATACAATCAGCGTCATCAATAACGGTCTGGCTCAGGGCCTTCACCGGCACGACAGAAGACTGGCATTCAACCGCTGCGGTCCATTTAAGATCTGCTGCTGCCTTTTCAATTAGGCCAGCGGCAATAATGCTATTTGCAATACCACTTGGGCACGCTGTTATTACTGCAATTTTCATTTCAACACCCTCTGATCTGAATCAGCTATTCACGTTATTTAATTGGACATTTTCTTTTACTTTCAGCACTTGGTTGATATCTTCAACACCAACGCCTACTTGGCTGACAGCCAATGCAGACAATGCTGTGGCAAAGCCCAATGTCTCTTTTTTATTCCACTCGTTAAGCTGTCCCCAGCACAAACCTGCAACTAATGTATCCCCAGCACCAACAGTGCTCACTACATTCATTTTCGGTGGCTGGGAGCGAAGCCAACCTTCGCCGTTGAGCCACATAACGCCTTCCGCGCCCAATGAAACAACCACGTTGGTAATGCCTTTTGCGGAAAGTTGTTCTGCTGCTTCCAGCAAAGCATGTTCAGATTCGAGTTCACGTCCGGCCCAATCAGCAAGCTCTTCGTCATTAGGTTTGACCAGCCATGGCGAAGCATCCAAACCTGCGGCAAGAGCAGCCTTGCTGCTATCGAAGAACACCTGCTTACCGTTATCGTGCAACCATTGGATCCACTCTGCGCATTTTTCAGGGGTAATACCTCGTGGGAGGCTACCTGCAATCACGAACACATCATGGCTCTCGGCCAAAGTGTGCAATGTCGTTTCGAAAGCCTTTAGATCGTCTTCACCCACTTCTACACCCGGGAAGTTGATATCACTAACCTGACCACCTAGCTCTACCAATTTGACGTTTATTCGGCTGGCACCCTGCACCCGTACAAAGGCATCCTTAGCACCTAGCTCTTCAAACAACTGGCAAAACGGCTCTTGGTTATCTGCACCTAACAGACCCGTTACGGTAACTTTCGCACCCAGTTCTGCCAGTACTTTCGCCACATTCACGCCCTTCCCTGCTGGGTGCAATGTACCGGTATTAACTAAATTCACTGTGCCTGGGTTAAGAACATCGAGACTACCGGTGAGATCCAAGGCTGGATTAAGCGTAACCGTCACGACCTTTGGCTTGTTATTCATGCTTTGAGATTCAGTCATACTATTTGCCCTCACCAAGCCCATCGGCAATTGCTTGTCCTATTGCGACTAATGCTTCATCTGCATCATCACCCTTTGCCGTGAACTGTAATTCGTGGCCTTGTTTAACGCCTAACGCAATCACCTTCATAAGGCTCTTCGCATTAACAGCTTTACCTTCACCATTTAGGTTGGAGACTAAAATATTACTGTTGAATTTCTTGGCAACGCTTACCAGCATGGCACCCGGCCGGGCATGCAAACCGTGTGGATTGTGGATCTTGAAGACTTCGGTATTACCCTCAAGAGCTTCTTCCGTCAAAAGCGTCACGACCTGTTCGGCAGTAGCAGCAAATAACTTTCCTGTTTGATTGGTGAATAACAATTGGGCCAAGTAATTCATGTTATTGACATGCGCGCCATTACAAGCAGCGACAAACAAGAGACCTTTTACAGGGAAGCCTGCGTCTTCAAATTGAGTTGTTGGTGTAACAAAGGCTAGTGATGTCCGGCTGACACCTTTACTACTTTTGGCGATCCATAGACCTTGACCTAGATGAGTAGCGCCAGAGGCAATAGCATCCGCAACGGTCTCGTTACTCGCCGATTGATGGTTTTTCACCAAGCCAGCTGCGACAGCGGTTAGCTGAACAAGATCGGTTGCAGGAAATTCAAGTTGGACATAGCTTTCATCAAAGTCTGCTTCTAACTGAGCTTCACCATTCAAAATAGCAATCAAGCCTGCTGCGCTATTACTCGTTTTTAGCTTGTCCTCAACGCCATCAGCAGACAGTACTTTGGTGAGCTGCTTAAGGATGCCTAGGTGCTCATCAGATTTGGCAGCGATGCCGATCGCAAGATACACCGTTTTGCCATCACCCCAGCTAACCCCCTGTGGGAAGTGATGGACGCGAACTCCAGTCTCTTTCACCAAACCCCGGGTATCTGTTGTACCGTGAGGAATCGCAATACCGTTACCAAGAAATGTTGAGTTCTGTGCCTCGCGATCCAGCATGCCGTTAACATAGCCGGTTTCAACTAGGCCTTGCTGTTCCAAACCAGCAGCAATCGCTTTAATCGCTTCCTGCTTATCTGTTGCTGATTGATTGAGCTGAATGTCTTTTGTTGAGAGTGACAGCATGTGTTTACTCCAGTTTCGTTAAACCTGGTGAAGACCGGTGTCTTCTTCCCCGTCTACACAAATATAAACCTAAATGACCAACTTCATATTTTGCTAACTGAATCGATTCAGCTTTTGGTCAAAATAAAATTTCAGCAGAATTTAGTTCAAGGTTATATCACTGCTGAAACCATTCAGCTGACATGCTGAATGGTTTCAGCTAATATTGCAAATGTGCCAAAGAGATCGTCACAAAAATTTTGATCCGTCGCACAAAACCATAGTCATATCGATAAGCAACGCCAAAGTGTTTGCGTGAACACGCATATTATTCAACAAGCCAGCCTCTTTCTGTTCGTGATACGAACCAGTAGAATGAAACAGGCCTGCTAACTGTAACCAACAAGAATCAGAATGAAGCTAGACGAGATAGCAAAACTTGCCGGAGTATCCCGTACCACCGCCAGTTACGTGATAAACGGTAAAGCACAAAAGTACCGGATCAGTGAGAAAACCCAGCAAAAAGTGATGGCTGTTGTGAATGAACACAACTTCCGGCCTGATCATGCTGCGACGTCCCTCCGTGCAGGGAGTAGCCGTTCTTTCGGTTTGATCATCCCTGATCTCGAAAACAGCAGTTATGCCAAGTTGGCTAAACTCCTCGAGCACAATGTACGAAAGGCCGGTTATCAGCTGATCATTTCCTGCTCGGATGATGACGCTGATACTGAGATGAAAGTAGCTGAAACACTGTTAAGCCGACGCATAGATGCGTTGATTGTGGCGAGTGCCCTGCCAAGCGATAACAACTTCTACCAAAGAATTCAAAAAGGCGGCGTACCCGTTATCGCTATCGACCGTGCGATGAATGATGAAATATTTGCCAGTGTGATCAGCGAAGATCTTGATGGTGCGTTTGATCTCACTGTTAGCCTATTAGACAAGAAGGTTAAAACAATCGGCTTAGTTGGAGCCGTACCAGAGTTGGGGGTGTCAAAAGAGCGTGAGCAAGGCTTTCTTTCGGCTATCCGTTCGCACAGCACCCTAAAACACCAACCTGAAATTAGAACGCTAATAGCCAATGGCGACCATTTCAGCCAGCAACAAGGTCAGCAGCAAGTACAAAACTGGATCGACAATGGCTGTATGCCTGATGCAATTCTGGCCACCTCCTACACCCTATTTGAAGGTGTGCTCGATTGTTTACTGGCAAATCCGGAATTAATGCAAAAAACTCACCTTGCAACATTTGGTGATAACCGCCTACTGGATTTCTTACCGATAAAAATCCAGTCATTGCCGCAACAGTTTGAGCTCATTGCTGACAATGCATTGGAGCTGGCACTGAATGCTATTGCAGGCCGGTACCGTACTGGGGTGGAAGTGATCCCTCGAAAAATTAAGCGTCGATAAAAATCATGATTGGGCCCGTTGAATAGACCAAGGCCCAAATAATCATGATTTAACTGTATACCGCTTTACTGCCACCTTACCTAGTCGGTACAACCGCTTTACCTGTTTCGTCAAAGCGTCACTCTTATGCTCTATACGGCGCCGGTTGAGTTGGGTATTCACCCCATCTTGAAATGCACTCAATAACGCCTCTGCCAAGCTATCCATATTATAAGGTTGGTCATTGGGCGGCATCGCAACCACAACCTCATCATCAGGCATGATTTTCGCCTTATTGAAATCAAGCGCCGCCTTTATCGTGTTAGCTTTCGCTGATTGCGGCGCTGATAAATCATAAGGCGGCTGCCACTCTAAGGCCGGAGATAAACGGTCAACCTGATTAAGCACCATGATCACTTGTGGCTTTTTGCGACTGCGATTATCCGCCTGCTGATAGTATTCATCAAACTGCTGGCGAAGTATCACATCACTCTTTCGCGCTGGTTGATTGGCTTTCAATACCCAAAGGACAATATCACTCTGTACCATTTGCTTAACCAACAGCTTATTGGTGGTTACCTGCCCATCAATACCCGGTAGGTCAACCAAGTGAATAATATCTATTCCATCGACATAACAGCGGTGAACGACAATACTTTCCGTTGAAGGGATTGCACTCACTTCAGCCACCATATTACCCACAAACGTATTGACCAGCGAAGATTTCCCCGCACTGACCTGACCGACAATCGCCACTCGGAGCGGCTTTAATTCCTCAGCAAAGTGTTCGCTAGCTGTATCACAGTTGTTCAACTCACCTTCCGCGGCTTTATAGCGACCACTGTATAGATCGATTGCTACAGACAGTACTTCCTGCAACAGGACTTTTTTCAAGGTGTGCTGGACTTCCTCACTGACTTCATCAAACAAACGGCCAAGCAGTTGCCCCCTCGCCTCTGCCACCAAGCCTGCTGACGTCATCGCTCTGAATACCCGGTATACATCATAAAACTTTTTGGCGGCACCAAGCTTCTCTTTATGCTGATATCCTTGTTGAAAGTAGGACAGCTTCAATGTTTCTGCGAAGGGAATATGATTAAGTAAAAAGAGGCGGTAACGATGACTCACCTTCTCCAACATCAACAGAAATTCCGGCGCGGTAAAAGACAAGGCTTGAGTATCGCGTTCAGGATAATATTGACTAGCGACCTCCATCGACAACGATAAGGCATGCTCCCTTAGCCCTATCCAACTATCATCCTGTTCGAGGCGGCGGGCTATTGCTGGATTGAGCTCAGTCCAAACTTCACGGTCAAACTCTCCCCACTCACCGGATGGAGCGACATCATACTCTCCCTCAATACCAATGTTGTTATTCGACGCGCGGCGCGTTTGGCGCAGCCAAATTGCGCCTGCGATAACAACACACGATGAGGATGCAATCAAAATTGATAAGAACAACCATTGATCATCCTGAATAATCCGAAATAACCCCCACCCCGCCAACACGAACAAAGGTATGATCAACGAAGCAAAAACTAAAGGTGCCACCCCAGCGGAGATACGGCTTAGCAGGCTGACACTATTGATTGTCTTTTTCATGGCTGTCCTTTGCCTGCTTTAGCGCTTGTTCAAATACAAAGCGAATATCACTCTCACTAACCGTTTCCCCGCGACTGATATGATAAAGGTACTTACACCCCGCCCGGCCAATCGCATACGTAAGGCCAAAGCTAATAGCAACAGCAACCGCACTCCCTACCGTTTGCCCATATACCGGAATAAACTTCGCCAACTGCCTCACGCCCAACTTTGTTGCGTACTTCAAAGCAAAGCTACTTCCTAATAAGCCAGCGAATTCAGTAAAACGCTTTCGGTTCCACTCAACACCGTATTGACGTGCCAAACTGTGCAGCATTTTCCCTTGTATGGCCGGCACAGACACCAAGCCTACACCTGGAAGCGCATCAGATGCTGCCGCACTGCCTGCATACCACATAACTTCTTGTTGAAGCTTATGGAAATTACTTTGCTCAGCATTGCCATGCTGCTGTGATTGCTGCATCAACTGAATAATTGGTAGCATGTCTGCTAACTGTTCATTCAATGCTGACAGGCCAAACCATTCATTACTTTGGGTCGCTGCACTATCGGGAGCGGTGGCCTGGAAGTCCACATTAACCGACATCAATGTCGTACCCCATACTTTCTCCACCTGAGTTTGGTTATATCGAATAGCTTGAAGCCGTTGTTCTGGGTCGATAATCGACAAACACGCAGTATGGACCACCAATAGACTATCAATACGGCCATCTTTGCGGATTTTTTTCAACGCTGATAGCACATCACTCTGTTCCGGCTCTTCAACTTTCATTACAACCAGTAGCGCATGACTTTGCGCCTGGCAGGCAGAAATATCATCAGAAGGATCATAATCAGCTTCTGATAACCCTCGGGTATCGAGAAAACGCAACACTGGGCTCAGTGAAGGAAAAGCATATTCAACCGCTGTCTGGGTGCAGGGTTGAAAGCCATTACCAACCTCAACCAATTCATTATCCGTGACAGTTGCTATCAGGGTCGACTTTCCTGCGCCAGTTTTACCCAGTAGCCATAATGTTGGCAAAGATGCCTCCCACTGCTGGGTCGCTGCTTGCAAGTCAGGATCTTTCTCCGGATTGATATACTGGTAAATATTTTTGAAAAACTGCTGCATCGATACCTCTAATCCCACATCACACACCCGATAATACCCACATCTGTAATAAACACAATTACAGTCAAAGCATCAGCCTCAAGCTTGGTAAATCAGGGGGGATTTGATCCTATATAATGATCACTGTAGAAATAATAACAAAGTGTTTCATTAACTTATAAATCATAAATTCTATATTTTAGCCATTTTCATTTTCGTAACTATGCAGATTAAAATGGCCTTGCGATACAACGTTTAACAAGCGGCTCTGCCGCTTGCTTTATTTGTTCTTGGTATTTATATTCATATTGAAGTTACAAACTTAGCTTAAAAACAAATCCCGCTGTAAAGACGCTCCAGGCTTACAAGCATATTCCGAGAAATCTGTAACACCTTGGTGCTGCAATACCTCTTCATCAATAAAAAACCTCCCCGTACACTCTTTCGCGTCTCGGGTGAGAACCTCATAACACGCATCAGCCATGATAGTCGGTTGGCGTGAGTGCTCCATAATTTTCTTACCGTTTTTCATATGAGATATTGCTGAAGTGGCAATGGTGGTTTTCGGCCACAATGAATTGGCTGCAATACCATATTCTTTGAGCTCATTTGCAAAGGTCATGGTCATCATCGACATGCCATATTTTGAACTGGTATAGGCGCCATAGTTCTTAAACCACTGCGGGCTTAAATCAATCGGCGGGGAGAGAGTCAAAATATGCGGATTAGACGACTTGCGTAAATACGGCAAGCACGCTTGAGTCAGCAAATACGTCCCGCGCACATTTATCGAAAACATCAGATCAAAGCGCTTGCTTGGCGTGTTTTCCATGTTTTGTAGATGAATACTGCTGGCGTTATTAATTACTATATCAATGCCACCGGTTTGCGTGACAACTTGCTCAACCGCGCTCGCAATTGCGGCTTCATCACGGATATCCAGCACAACAGGAATAGCCTTCCCCTTACCCGCCTGATTAATTTCGTCTGCTGCAGTATATATGGTGCCGGGTAATATCGGGTGTGGCTCAGCGGTTTTAGCGGCTATGACTACCGTCGCGCCCTCTTGCGCGCACCGCTTGGCAATCGCAAAACCAATCCCACGAGAGCCACCACTGATAAATACTGTCTTATTCACCAAGGAACTCGATTGATCAGTCAGCGGCATACTGAGGTTCTCCTCATCAGCCTTGACCTTAGGCATAGAGATAGTATTCACCATCACTTCCAACTGGTTTATCGCTCGTCTTGCTTTATCGAAAAAATTACTCATTACCACAATGCCCTGTAATTATCTTCATTCCATGACCAATGCTAGTAACACTGCATTACTGTGCTTGTCTAACCAAGTATAGAGTAATTATTCGAATTACAAGCAAAGAAAAACTGGAATACCAAAGTGATAAAACACAATCGATATTCCAGCAACTATATATACCCCAGATACTCTGCTGTTAAATTCAGCAACGAGTAAACAATACTATTGCTTAATCCGTATTTGGTTGGGCCTTAGCTACTTCATCTGTCTCATTGTCACTTTTCTTCTCTTGCGGTGACATCTTCATCCAAGAAATGAATAACTCATACCAAATGGCCAAAACCACCGCACCAAGGAAAAGCCCGATAATACCAGCTGAAATCATTCCGCCAATAGCGCCAATCAATATGACGGGCATTGGGATATCTACTCCTCGTCCCATTAACATCGGTTTCAGAAAGTTATCAGACAACCCCGCTAATAGAACCCAAACAGTAAAAATGGTTGCGGGTGTGGTATCCATATATGAAAAAACATAGATAATAACTGGCAACACAATCAATAGAGCCGGCAATTGAGCGATGGCTAAAATGAAAACAACAAGCGTGATAAGCCCTGCCGCTGGTATTTTAAACACAAACATAGCGAGACCAATCAAAACTGATTGGATGAAGGCAACACCTACGACCCCCAACAAAACACTTCGGATTGTTGCCGCTATCAAACTTGCCCATTCTTCACCATGTTTACCAACAACCCGAACGGAGACAAGCCCAACCGCTTTTGCCATCGACTCTGAGTGCGCCATAAAGCCTGCAGCAATAAGCAGTGAGATGATAAACATGACAACTGTTGCTAAGCCACTACCGAGTGCACCAGCAAAAGCCCCCACTGCCGCTTTTATTTCCTCTGAATATTTCATCAGAGCTTGTTCCATATTGGTAGCAAACAAAGCCCATGTACTATGCAGCTTTTCTCCCACCATAGGGATTTCAGCAACTCTTGCTGGAGGTCCCGGCAGTTTAACCGTTTCGCTTTGCAAAAAGTCGGTCAATCCTACAACACCATCGAAAATCGATCCCATTACAATGATCAGTGGCACGACCAATATGGTAATACCTATCACAGCGAGAATAGTGGCTGACAACCCTCGCCTTCCTTTCATTACCCCTTCTAACTTGAGAGTAAGTGGCATCAAAGCCACCGCGATGATTGCCCCCCATAGCACTGGAATAATAAAGGGCTTGATAATGTCATAGGTCCACACGATCAAAATAACTAATAGCCCGATCCTTATGGATGCCTCCAGCATATTATTGATAAATATACTGCTATTTTGCTTTTCAAGTTGTCTATCCATCGTTGTTTTCCTGACTGTTTTGGCTGGCACCGACCAGGCTTGCAACAACAATTGCCATGTAGAACACGCCAGCTGTCGCTTCTAAATACACAATGACCTGAGCAAAGGGTGAGATAGGGCTAATATCGCCATAGCCCAATGTAGTAAGAGTGACAAAACTAAAGTAGGCTGCATTGGAAAAATTATCTCCCCAGTCTTTGGCCTCAAGACCCGTAAAGGATTCAGGGGAAAATTCGAGAATAAGCAAATAGGTAATGGCCCACATTAAACCGAGAAGTAAAAATAACGCCAATGAGCCAACGACCTTATTGTTATCAATACTGCCGGTAAAAAGGATCTGTCGCATAATAGATTTGAACGTGCCGAAAAAGAAACTCAGCATCAAGACCAGCATAGCAACATCGGTTTGCTTGAAATCAAACAATTCTTTGACAATCACCAGCCCAATCCATACCACGGCAAGACTCAACAAAAACCGATACCACCCTGAGTCAAACCGCAAACTCATCAAGCAAACCGCAAACGTCAGCAAGGTAATTCCCTGCATGATTTTATCCAACCAGGTAATATGCAGTACCTGATCAAGTGAAGAACTCACCAACAAGAGAATCAAAGCAGTCGTGAGATAGTAAAAATTATTTTTCTCAGTGATTTTCTTACCCATTTCCCCTCCTGATCCGATTAATGTGTGTGCTCTGCTTTTGAATCCTGTTGCTCGTCCATCACCATAATCGATGCCGTCATGCCGAAGCGCAGGTTCACACCCTCTGGCAATGTCGATAGAGTAATTTTTACCGGGATACGTTGTGCTAAGCGGATCCATTGAAAAACCGGATTCACGCTTGGTAATAAGTTATAGCCCACTGCACCATTTTGTGGGGCTATCCCCCACCCGACAGAGTCAACAACAGCTTCAATCGGCTCTTCTGGATAAGCCATCAAGGTCACTTTTGCCTTATCACCTATGGTGATATTGGATAGCTGGTTTTCACGAAAATAGCCAAACACCCAAAAGCTATTCACATCAACCACAGCAAGTAAAGGCTGGTTGGCAACCGCTTGTGTGCCTTCGCGAATATCCAAGTTAGACACATAGCCATCAACCGATGCAAATACTTGGGTAAACTCCATATTCAATTTGGCTGCACGTAACTTTTGCTCTGAAACTTTGATTTGGATGAGCGACTCTTCATACGATATCTGTCGGCGGGTGATATCTTTCAACGAAACCGCCCCCTTATCTTTGCGTTGAATATCGAGCAAGCGATCTAATTCGATTTTCTTTCCTTTCGAACTTATTTTCGAGCGTTCAAGGGAGGCTTCAGCTTGCGATAACGCAACTTCATATGTCGTGGGATCAATTTGAAATAACAGCTCGCCCTTGCGCACGAATTGGTTATCGACGACGGGTACATAAACCACAGGCCCTGAAACCCGAGGCGCCACCTTGACAATATTGGCGCGAACTTGGCCGTTACGGGTCCACGGGTTGTCGAAGTACTCTTGGTATTTTTGATAGCCATAGTAAATGGCACCACCAATAATGATGAGATTCAGCGCAATAACGAATAGCTTTTTTATACTCTTCATATTCACACCTAAAACTGAATAAAGTAAGCGTCAATAGCAACGGTATAAAGCACCGTTATTGCCAAAAAGGTCACCGATGGATAAGCAATTAGCCGCGATAAACGGGTTTTATTTAAAATGACTACCGTTATCCAAGTCGCGATTACAGACAAAATGATGACAAGTAAAAAGGGCGAGTAATACACATCTCCCCAAGACATTTCATGCGGCACTTCCATTATGGGCCTCCAGGGTAACTCTGCTTGGCCGGATCTATCGGCTCGCCAAACGGTGACACGGCATTTGGAACTTGGTCGGGCGATAGCAGGGGAAGCTGTGTTTCATCCAACATTTCGCCCCAATCTGTTCGGTTCTCCATTTGCGAGCGCAACGCATCATTGAGGTATGGTCGGCCAGTTTCGGCTTCCCACCCGCCGCCGAGTGATTTATAAAGTGCCACCACTTGATTGGCAACATTCCCTTTCACAATCGCATAGGCATCTTCGCTTCGGGTCATCTTCTCAAGCGAATTGAGCAAACGCTCAAAGCTAATTTGGCCATTTTCATACTGGGTCAACGAGATGTTGTAAGCGCGTACCGACGCGTCAACAGACCGAAAGGCAAGTTTCTGTTGGTACTGATTGAGCTGATAGGACTCCAAGGCGTTCGTCACTTCCTGCACCGCCAGTAGCACCTGCTTGTTGTAGTTCGTCAGTGTCTCTTGGAAGCGAGCATCTTGAGCGCGAATAGCGTTTTTCACCCTGCCATACTGGAAAATATTCCACGAGAAAGCAGGACCAAGAGAAAGGTTGAGGGAATCACTAAAGCTAAAATCATTACCTGCAGGAACGGTACTATTGAGACCAATGACGCCAAACAACGAAAATTGGGGGTATAAATCGGCTTCAGCTATACCGATTTGGCTGTTTTGTGCATGAGCCTGTAGCTCGGCAAGTTGAAGGTCGGGACGGCGTAACACTAAACCGGCATCGACTTGTGTACTGATAGGCAACGTCGCGGGAATCAAAGAATATTGGTCGTAATCACTTGTTAGCCGGCTATTTCGCGTACCCTCATATTTATTGTCGAAGACTTTCACTTTGGCATCCACCCAAGGGCTGTCCAACAGCACCATCACCTGGTCCGGCAGAATACCAAGCAGCACTGCAATGGCATTGCGCGATTGCATCATGCCAATTTTCAGGCTGGGTAATGCCGACTCGGTGTTATACAGCTGGGTTCTCGCCTGCTGGACATCTAATTCAGTCACATCCCCCGACTCATACTGGATTTCAGTGATCCGCTCGACGCGGCGCTGAATTTCAATATTCCGTTCAGATAACAGTACCCGCTCTTGGAATGTCCGATAATTGATATAGTTTCTGGCGACTTCTGACGTAATAGTGACCAAAATATCGTGATAGGAAGCGATTGACGCATATAAGGTCGCTTCAGCTGACTCGACGCCAAGCGCATAACGCCCCCACACATCCAGCTCCCAAGCGGCATCAAAGCTCAGCGAAGCATTATCAAAAGTATTCTCGTTTTGGTAAATTTTTGCCACACTACCCGATACATTTTGCCGCTGTGGGTATTGAAATGATTCCGCGACACCCACTGCGGTCCGAGCCTGAAGAATTCTGAGCCCGGCGGCCTCTAAGTCGAGGTTCTGTTGGCTGGCTTTTTCCACTAGCTCATTGAGTACTGGATCATCAAATTGCTGCCACCAGCGCGCGGTTTTGTTTTTGCTCTGCTCAAGATCCGACGTGGACCATGATGTTGGCAACGTAGCTGGTGCCACCCCCTCAAACTTGGGCCCTAATACCGTACAGCCTGACGTAACAAGCAAAGATAACACTGTTATGCAAACGCTGATCTTACTCACCACGCTCAGCCCCCCTAAAACCGCTTCATCGACAATTCTTCCCAAACAACGTCATCACTCACTTGTTTGCAGCTCAGCAATGATTCAAAAATATTTTTCTTCAAGTTTAGGAAGATATAAAACCCGGCAATGTCTGAATTAGAGTACTTATCCAATTCAATATGAGAAAAGTACTCATCGAGTCGAGCTTCTAAGTCTTGATAATCTTGCTTTAAGTGATCAGCATTAAGTTCATCAATTGTCTCTGATTCCACTTTCCATAATGCCTGTGACAATGCAGGGATCACCGTATCTTTATTGCCTTTTTTTGCTTCTACCAATAACGGGTTTTCATCCATTTTTTTACGCGCCTTGATGAAAGTCATCAGGTGATGGTGGAACAAGTCGCATTGTTCGATATAACGCTTAAGCTGTTCGGCCGTGAGTGATGGATAAGGATTAGTGTTAAATTTCGCTCCCCACACCTGCATTTTTTTTAATGCCACTACCATCGTAGTAATACGCCAAACCAACTGTAGTTTTTGCACAAGGGACAGTTGATCAACTTGCAACAATCGGATCACGCCGGTCGCATGACGAAAAAAGCGTTCCCTGAACACCAACAACAAGTGTTCTGGACGACTTGAAAACGGTAAATAATATGAGATCACAACGGACAGCACCGTCATGTAGAATAAAGTGACAATCGTTAGGGTAATGCCGAAGTGATACACCATGTTGTTATCAATACCGAGGGTAAACAAACCTATCAAAAAGAAGATAGTCACCGGACCCTTGAGTACATAGAAACCAACAAAGGTATAAGCAAAAATAAACAAAGCCAGCTCTGCACCTAGGGTTAATTGTGGTAAAAGGAAAACATAGGCGGGAACAGAAAAAACAAAACCCAGCGTAAACAATATCAATAGCATCACGGGGTGAAACGGGAGAAAAGAGAGAATAGAAACAAAGAGTGTGCTAAATATGACAAAGTTATAGCCACCCGGGGGATTAAACTGAATCCAAAATGCGCCAGCGATCCAATAGGTCACAAATACCTTAATGCTAGACTTTGCATTTTCAGCATCCCACCAATTAAAATTGGGCTTGGCCTTTAATGGTGGTAACTCGAATTCGACGGTTCCAGTCAATGAATCGATACTGCTGATACAGCTTTCAAGCTTGGCTAACCGCTCTCGCAATTGATTAAACAAATAACCCGATGATACCGCCTCCCCTCGATATAAATGGCTGGCTTGTTTCAGCCTTTCTCCATCATACTCAACAGGATCCAACGGCTGGGGAGAATGTGCAGCTTGTTTTTCCCATGCATCAGGGAGCCTTTCGAATAATTGGATCACCTCTGTGCGTAATTTATCAAAGTCACGAAGGTATTCTATTGGGTGCCCGCCCGACCGCGAGTGATCTTTGGCAGCAAACAAAAGTAATTCTGTGATCTGACCATACAACGCGATTGTGCCATCCCACTCTTTTTTATAAGCAGATACTTCACTGCACTCACTGTTGAGAGTCTGATATCTCGCTTCGAAGGCCTGTTGAGCAGCAAAGAGCGACTTACTGAGATCGGCTAAGGTGGGTTGCTCTTGGTCGGTTTCGGTCTCTGAGCTAGTCGTATCATCTTCTGATAATTCAGGCTTGGGCTGATCTGCCTTTATCTCTTGTTGCGGTGGAAAGCTCATCGCTTCAAACAAGGCTTTTTGCGCTGAAGCCAAATTATCGCCTAACTGACGAAGATTTTGCTCAACTTTGGGGGGGAAGAGAAATACACCAACGAGGGTATAAACAACGACCCCGAAAACCGTCATAAAAGTACGATCAATACCGTAAAGAAAAGCGCCCTCGGCATCGCCTCCGTTATACATCATCAGAAGCATGACGCCAGTGAGCATAAACAATGTCGGGTCATTCAGGTAAGCTGATCGGATGTAGAACACGATCACCACAACAAGAGAAACCGCCAACATATACAGCAAGCGATCTTGGGCAAAGAACCCCACGAGCAGCAAGCCAATAATGCCACCTGCAATAGTACCAAGTACTCGCAATGTCCCCTTTGCCATAGATTCACGACGACTACCTGTTGATGCAATCAACATCACGGTCGTTGCAGCGGTTGAAGGTTGTGTCCACCCCAAAGCCATTGGGATCATATAGGCTAATGTAAGACTGGTGGCTACACGGAAGGCAAACTTGAACTTATCACTCAGACAAAAAGGTATTAACCAGTTTCCCAACTGGAAAACCGATAGCTTGTCTCTGATACGAAGTACCTGAGTGTCCGCTTTGCTCACCCTATGCCCCTAATATTCGTTATTATGCCCGTGTAGACATAACTACAATGCTAGGATATTTTTTGTAAGGTGTAGCAAAAAATTGTCTTATCTATCGAATTGTTAGAACTCTTAAGCAATAATCATAACAGTGAGAACTCGCTTACAGCTGCGCTAAATTCTTCGGTTTGGAGAATAAATAGGCTGGTGAATGTGCTTCCAATTCCACTTGGGAGCCATAACCCCAGAGAACACCTGCTGACTTTAAGCCATTCTTATGGGCAGCAGTAAGATCGACATAGCGATCACCGATCATCAAGGACTGATCTGTAATCACACCTTGCTCCTTGAGTGCTTCTAGTTGTTGCCACTTTTCTATGCCTACATCACCACCGTCAACAAAATCAAAATGATCAAGCAGATCAAATAGCACTAAAATCTTGCTCGCAAAATCAACCCGCTTGGAGGTACATACCCCCAGACGGTATTTACCTTCCGATTTCAATGTATCAAGAGTTTCGCGCATACCTGCATAAAGTCGATTCTCCGAATACCCCACTTCGGCGTAACGTTGACGAAAGGTAGCAACAAGATCAAGAATCAATGATGGCTGCTTTGAACCAACAAGTTCCATAAAGATTTTATCAAGAGGTGGACCAATATAGCTGGCAATCTCATCTTCACTTCGTGTTTGATAGCCATGTGCAGCTAACGCATGGTTCATAGAACGTACGATTCCCTGTTTGGGATCGCTTATGGTGCCATCTAGATCAAAAATCAATATATCAATTGTCATCCTCTCCCCCTGACAAAGTTCTCAACCAGAAGGCCTGTGGCCCCCTCTGGCTCATCCAAGAATCACGGGTAACAAAAAGCCCCAGGTTTTACGCTGGGGCTTAAATCAATTACTGGCTTTTATTAGAAGGCTCTTCTATCAAAGGCGATTGTTGAAGCGCATTGACGGCATTAAGCAGTAATTTTACTGCTGGTAACATGCGACTTTCATCAATATCAAAGTCACCATTGTGATGGCCTGCCGTTAAATCCGAACCGACTAGGCAATAGATCGCCTTACCCCCGCGAGACTGCACACGATCAAACAAATAACCTGCATCTTCACTGGCACCAAAGTCTTTTTCTCGAACCACTTCGGTAAATCCACTCTCAGGGCCAACACACTCGAGCAACTCAACCAATTCAGGATCATTCTCAAGGCCAATCGCCTCACCTTGGGCACACAGTTTAACATTGACCCCGTGCATCATGGCCGCCGCTTGGGCAATATTCTCTACCTGCTGAAACATATAGGAATTGAGCGCGCGGTTCTCACCACGAGTTTCCCCCAATAACACAGCACTGGCCGGAATCACATTACGTCCGTCGCCTGCATGCATTTGACCAACGTTAATACGCGTCATACCGTCACGGTGACGTGGAATAGCCAGCATTTGATTAACTGCCGTACAAGCCGCAGCAAGGGCATTTTGTCCCGCGTTTGGCTCGATACCTGCGTGAGCCGGTTTCCCCATAAAGTGAAGATCAAACTTGGAACTACATAAGAAATGTTGGGGATCACAAACCAGCGTACCACTGGGCACGTTCATACCAATATGCGCTGCAAAGAAATAATCGACATCGTCAAGCCAGCCACTCTCGGCAATAGCCTTACCCGCACGACAACCTTCTTCGGCAGGCTGAAACAGTAACTTAATTTTTCCTTTTAGCAGGTGCTTATTTTTAGCCAATACCTCGGCAACACCCAACCCAATAGAGGCATGGGCATCATGTCCACATGCATGGGCAATACCTGTAGCAAGAGAAGCAAAGCCAAGAAAACGAGGTCGATGAGCGTCTTCCTCACTTTCCATCACTTCAACGGCATCAATATCAAAACGAAGTGCAATCACAGGGCCTGGCTTTCCCGTGTCGAGTTCAGCCCCGATACCGGTGATCCCATCCATATGAGCCAGATAAGTAATATCTGCCCCCCAGCTAATTGCCCGCTCTTGCGCTTCAGCAACGAGTACTTCATTACGCCCCATGATTGAAGAGCGCTTAATGATTTCATCACTGAAGTGTAGCGAGTAACCAAAATGTTCAAGGTGGCTAGCGATACGACTTGTCGTAAAAAATTCACGCCACGCGGCTTCTGGGTAACGATGAAACTCCCGGCGATGATTCATTAAGCGCTGCGACAGCGTTTGTTCGTCGAATTGCAAGTTACTTAACACCTATTCATCCTAATATTTTTTTACAGGGCACGGCATCAATATCCCGTCAGCTCCATAAATCCTTGTCCTGTGTGACTACCTGTAACCGTTATCGGTCCTTCCCAGTAAGAGAAGATGAAGGGAAGCCACTGCTCCTTTCGGACCACATCCACTTTCAGTTCTATAGCCTTGGATGGCACTTTAATCTTCCACACTACGGGGTACGTCTTATCCCCATGGTGGGTAAATGAAAACGGTGACAATTGAATATCTTCAGCAGCCAGTGTCTCTGTCCTTCCATCAGGCCAACTTAACGAACCAAAATAGTATGGCCGTGCATCTTTTTCCCTGATCTGGTACAGCATTAATGCACTTCCATCATCGAGATGGATAGAGAACCAATCCCACCCCTCTTGGTTATCAGAAAGGCCACGACTACTCCATTCTCTGTCATACCACGCATCGCCAGAGACCTCATAAAGCTTACCATCCAACTCCAATCTGCCGTCTACCTTCAAGAAAGGTGCGCTGAAGTAATAAGATGCTATATCTTCTGTCGCATGTTTTTTACTGTAGCCTTGATCCCCTTGCAGAACAATACCACCGCTTTGCTGAATGGCTAATTTACCCGCCATACCGCTTGGGTCAGCAAATGTGAGCACCCCCGGAAATGGTGAATCAGAAAAAGATCGCCACTCCCAGTTATCTAACCAAGCGCGGTAAGGCTGACCCAATACACCTGCCTGCCCAATCCCGCCACGGGCAAAACGCTCTGCTGACCACGTTTTATTTTTACTGGTCACCACAGTATGTGCCATATACCGCTGCGGACTTTTCCATCCCTGCCCCTTTTCTGTAAGCGCTCGGGATCGGAATAAGGTCCACTGAAGGCCAAATTCTTCCCCGTCATCTGACTTGAGGTTTGCGGTCAAATACCACCATTCCGTTTTAAACTCAGGGTGTGGTAAATGGTCACGAGGAAACTGAAATTGATAACCCGGCGTTACTTGCGCGAACTGGTCATGATTTTGTCCTGACATCATCGCAACAGAGGGACTTTCCCTCTGCTCGGGACTATCGTAGCTCAACATAAACAATACGGTGCTCAACGTCAGTATCGAAATAACCAGATACCATCGAGGAAATTTGCTTCCCTTCATTAGAACGACTCCCTCAGTGACATAATGGCCGACTGCCTCACCAAGCGCCAAACAGGCCAAGCTCCGGCAAGCAACAACACCAATAATGTTGAGCCCAAAGAGAACAAATAATTCGTTGGGAAGTACTCAATAGGCATAGTCCAACCAAACGAATACTTAAGCACTACATCAATCAATAGCTGCGCCAATACCAACCCCAGAGGCAGAGCAATCAATGCCGTCAACACCCCAATAACGAGCAACTGACCACCACCGAGCAAGGCAAGCTCCCGTCCTGTCATTCCCATACAGCGCAGCAACGCAAACTGGCGAAGACGCGAGGTTTCACCCGCCACCGTAGCAAAGAACAAGCCGCACACAGCAACAAATAACGTAAGCTTACCCAGAGTGGCCGTCACAATGAACGTGCGGTCAAATACGTTCATCGCTTGCAACATCAATTCATTATTGTTCCGTATCCGCTCTGGCGGCAGGCGGAAGGCCTCTCCCAACGAGCGGATTATGGTCTCAGCCTGGGAGTGGTCTTCAAGGTGTATAGCCAAGCTAACCTGGCCTTTATGCGGCCATACTGCTTTCCAGCGTTTTTGGGACATGATTATTTGGCCATGTGGATTACCATAGTCATAAAAAATCCCTGCGACTAACCACTGCTTGTTAAGCGGCGGGGGAAGATCGAGTACTTGGCCCGGCTTGATATTGTGCTTCAGCGCCATAGACTCACTGACCAAAACAGCACGTTCATGATGAAGCTTCTGCCAGTAATTAGGGGCTGCCACTTTAACGGCCAAAGCCTGTTTCTCATCGGCGGTGCCACCAATGCTGACGACTTGCAGTGTCCCTGCATCTGTTGGCAACATCTTACGCCACTGCCACCATACCTGTTTCACTTCATCCCTATTTTCCAGCCACTGTGTCATCCTCGGCGCCATATTAACTGCAGGACGAATATAGATATCAGCAGCCAATCGCTGTTCTAGCCAAGTTTGGGTGGTATTCCTGAAACTACCCACCATTGTTTCCATCCCGATATTTGATGCTAATGCCAACATAAACGCCATTGAAGCAACACCGCGGTAGCTTAGACTGGCTGCAGCATCGGTGAAAAACCAGCGCAGACGGGCCGAGCGTGCCGCAATACCCAAGATCCGAAACAGCTGCCAAAGTAGAAATGGCATTACCAATGCTGACGCTATCAAAATGCAAGCAATCAACACAAAGCCAGCTTTTTGACCATGCGGTAACTGATACACCGCAATAGCAGCACCGATAAACATACATGAGAACACCGCTTGCAACGCAAACTCTCTGCCACTGAATCTAACGATAGACATCCGACTCGACAATCGAGCAGGCTGAGTCCTGATTAAGCGTACCAATGGCCAACAACAGGCCAGCAAGCAACCACCGACCGCAATCAATACCGAAGCAGCCCCCCACTCCCATTGCCACCGAACAACAAGGCTGACATTTGCCCCGTACAGATCATTAAGGCTTTGCGCTACGGACGGTAACAACTTCTCAGCCAACAATAAGCCAAGAAGATTACCACCGATCAATCCGACAATTATCCAAACGACTAATTCAACACTCAGCGCTCGCACCAACTGCCCAGAAGATACCCCCGCTTGCCGCATTATCCCCACCAATGGCTGGCGCTGAGAAAAGGACAGTGACATTGCTTGATAAAAAATAAATAGCCCCACTACAAAGGCCAGCATTCCCATTGCAAACAAGTTCAAGTGGAATGCGTCTGTCAGTGGCTCTAGGCCTTCAGTTTCTTGTTTTTCAAGCTTCAGTGCTGCTGGTAGCTTATCTTTGAGCCGACTGAGAGTTTGAGGATCTAGTTCACCACATAGAATGGAGCTTAGTCCCGAACTTGGCTTCAACTGCCTAAGCAGGGCCATATCAGCAATAAGCCGAGGGCCTTTAATCCTTTCTTCGTTCAAGACATGCAGCGGCCCTATGGTATGACCGGATTCCAACAATAATGTCTGGCCATCTTCGAATCCCATATAGTTGGCAAGTTGATCGCCCACCAGCACAGGATACGGTGGTTGCATCAGTGACAATATTTGCTCTTGGTTCTTAGCATCAGCCTCCGTATTCCGGCGGAAACTCGAAAATAAAGCGATAGGGTCAATGCCGACGAGCTCAACGCTGCGACCGTTTTCTAGTGAGATGCGCTGTTCATCGAGCGGGACACACTGACTAAACCCTTCACGACGAAGCTGGATATAAAACCCCTGCGGTACTCTCAGTGCAGGTTGAGTGTGACGAATACGATAAGGAAATGGATTCGAGAAAAGGAGCTCACCATCACGGTAGCTCTCTCGAGCCTGCTGATTGACCCCCATCACCCCAACCAACAACGCAATACCTAGGGTTAAACCCAACCATACAAGAACAATTTGAAGTGGGTGACGCTTATAATGCCCCCAGAGCGCTTTAGCTACGGGGCCTGACATGCAACAGCCCTCCTTGCAAGCGAATACAGCCATTCATATGTGCCGCAACCTGATTACTGTGAGTAACAAGTAGTAGAGTACAATCCAACTGCTTAGTCAGGTTGCTCAATAAGTTAATTACCGCTGAGGCATTTCGTTCGTCTAAACTGCCCGTCGGCTCATCAGCCAATAATATTTGTGGTTCCATGTAAAGTGCACGAGCAATTGCTGCCCGCTGCTGCTGTCCCCCCGACATTTCTTCAGGGTAGCGGCCGAGCAAGGGCATCAAATCTAACGCCGCGATAATTTGCCGCCAAAGTGCAGGCTTTTCTGGCAACCCCTTAAGTTGGCGACAAAAGCGAATATTGTCAGCAGTGCTTAAGGTGGGTAATAGATTGAATTGCTGAAAGACAAGTCCAATGTTGTTACGACGAAAAGCGGTTCTCTCACGCTCTGAGATCATATGTATTGGTTTATCACCTAACCAGACCTCCCCAGAATCAACAGAATCTAAACCAGCAATCAGGTTCAGTAGTGTACTCTTACCCGAGCCACTTTCACCCATCAGTGCTAGTTGCTCACCCTGCTTTAAATCCAGCTCAGCACCTTGCAAAACCGAATGGTATTCATCCCCATCCATATATCCTTTGCAAAGGTCGACCAGTCGTAACATTGTAATCCTCAGAGGTAGGAAATCTTTGAACTGAAATTTACAGTAAACTGATTGTTCTATAAAGCCCTTTGAAGAACATGGGGATAAAATACAACCAACGCGCTACATTCAGCCTACATTTCTACGCAAAACACCTACAAGATGCTCACAAAAAGACGCTACTTAATATCAATTACTGTTATATTTTAGTGTAAACCCTACTTACCAATAAGTTGCAGGGAATCGCTGTTAAGCCCAGAGCTAATATCACATATAACCAGCAACCTTGCGACACGGAGCCGGAATTTATGGAGCAAACAATTTTAGTGGTCGGCGCATCAGGTTATATAGGAAGTCACCTTGTGCCGGAGTTGGCTAGTACTGGCTACAAAATCAGAGCCACTGGCCGCAACTTAAAATTGTTAGAAAAACGCGGGTGGCAGGAAATAGAAAACGTCAGCCTTCACCAATTAGATCTCAATGAAGCCAACAATTTACCTGAACTACTTGAAGGCGTAGACAGTGTGTTTTTCCTTGTTCATGGTATGAACCATGGCCATGATTTTATTGATATTGAATTACAGGCGGCAAAAAACTTCAGTAACGCCTTAAAGCATTCTTCCGTTGAACGCGTAATCTATCTTGGCGCACTGCAACCTGCTGACGGCGAACCCTCCGCTCACCTACAGGCCCGAAAGGCCACGGGCGATATCCTCAGAGAAAGCGGTAAAACCATTACAGAATTACGAGCGGGGATTATCGTTGGCCCTGGTTCTGCAGCATTCGAAGTAATGCGGGATTTTGTGTTCCATTTTCCACTTCTCATCACGCCTAAATGGGTTTATTCGAAAAGTTCACCAATTGCATTGCGTAACCTGCTGTACTATCTGGTGCAGTTACTTCATTTCAAGCCAACTCGTCATCAAATTATGGATGTTGCCGGGACAGAGAACATCACTTACGCCCAACAATTAAAAACTATTGGTCAATATATAGGAAAGAAAACTCGTATCTTGTCTGTTCCTTTCCTTACACCCAAGTTCGCCGCAAGATGGCTACATCTAGTAACCTCGGTTCCCACTAATATTGCCAAAGCATTAATAGGGGGGCTCGGGCATGATTTACAGGCAAATGGCACTGCACTTCAATCTCTTATCCCCCAGCATTTACTGAGTTACGAGGAAGCGGTTGAAGAAAGCCTAGGCCATGAAAATGAAGTGGTCAGAAGTGATATATGGGGCTTTGACCCAGACGCCCTCGCCCGCTGGCAACCCGGCTATGGCTATTATCCCAAGCAAGCAGGGTACTGCTTGAAGACAGACGCAACCGCTGAAGAGCTGTGGCAGCAAGTACAGCTGGTCGGAGGAAAACAGGGTTACTTCTATGCCAACTACTTATGGCGGATACGGGAATGGATGGATTTCGCTATTGGCGGTGATGCCCTCAAACGCTATCGCAGGGACCCCGAGAATCTAGAACTTGGCGACAAAATTGATTCATGGAAAGTGATTAACTTAGTACCGAACCAATTTCTATCCCTGCTGTTTGGTATGAAGGCGCCAGGGCTTGGCCGGTTAGAGTTTACTATCGAAGATAAAGGTGACTACCGCGAAATCGACATCCGGGCCTGGTGGCACCCAGCAGGTTTTTCAGGTTTGCTCTACTGGTTTGCCATGATGCCTGCCCATCTTTTTATCTTCCGTGGTATGACCCATGCACTCGTCAGGCGCTGCCAAGCTAAAGCACAAGAAGGGAAAACCGAGACAATATAAGAGTGGCTTTGGTTTAGCTTTTTCTTTGTACTAATGTCGGCTTTATCCGAACTAACATATTTACTTCGGCTTTGCCTTGCCATACTTCTTCCAAACATCGATAAGCTTGCTCAGCAATCTCCAAAACGGGCTGAGCAACCGTTGTTAACTGATAACCCTCCCAGTCTGACTGAGGAACATTATCACAGCCTACGACACTCAACTGGTTAGGGATCGTCAAACTGATATCCTGCCGGCAACAGTCCATCAAGCCAAAGGCTAATGCATCTGAGGCACAAAACACTCCCTGTAACAGTCGCAATGTCGACTGTTCTTTCTGCGTAATTTGATAACCAGCACTATAGCCATATCTTCCAGCCTCTAGCCGAGCAACATCATCGATCCCATGCTGATAAAGAGTATCGATAAACCCTTGAAAACGTTCGGTAGATGCCTGACCATCGGCTCTACCCGCCACAAAGCCAACACGAGAGAACCCTTTTTCAATAAAGTAATGCGCAGCAAGTTGACCCGCCAGCCGATTATCCGTTTGCACGGAAGGGTGCTGTCCAGCGGGATCTGAACGTCCAAGGGTAACCAAGGGTAAAGATAGCTTCTGGCACTGAGCAACACTTTCTATTGGTAGCGATCCCATCACGGCGATCACCCCATCCACTTGATAACCCGATAACCTCATCAGTGCCGCATCCAAGTCTTCAGCTTGCTTGACGTTAAGCAACATTGGCTGCTTACCGTGCTTTTGCAGTACCGTCGAAAGCGTTTCGAACAAGTAGGATTGAAAAGGATTTGAAAAATCACTAATCAGTATCGCCACTAAGTGAGAACGGGCTTTCTGTGCGGGCGTACTTAGCGTTCTGGCAAAAAAGTTAGGTTGATAGCCTAATTGCTGAGCTGCCAGCAATATCTCATCCCGTTTAGACGCACTAATGCTGGCCCCTTCGGTAAATGCACGAGATACCGCCGAACGCGATACCCCAACATGCTCAGCTACATCTGAAGCTGTAACCTTCTTATTCATGAATAACTAAAAACTCCCTAGTCTCACTTTTTTTGTAACAGTAGCCATCTTCAGCGATGTTCAGCCCCATTGTTTTTTCCACCTTTTCAGCCAAATTTGGCCGACATTGCGGATCAATATGGTACAGCCACCATAAACTATTACGCTTACGGGTATAAGACTGAATTTCCTGCCAGGATCCATGGCTGTCGTGAACCATTATCGTCTCGCATTCTACAAAAACCCAATCTGACTGCGCAGCAAGAACACGTCCTTGTTCCAATAGTTTCCCATCACCGGAATAGAACATTTTCTGCCCTGCGGACCTCGTTAACTGCAGACTAAGGTTGGACACCGCATGTTGCGTCGGGGCGGTTTTAACCGACCAAGGCCCAATACGGTTTACTTCACCGCTATCTTGCCAAATAAGCTCAAAACCTAACCCATCTAACGGCCAATATGCAAAATCAACCAGCGGCTTGAGCACTTCCCATTGCGCTTTTTGAGCGACAATTGTCATCGGTTTTTTTCGACCTTTTGCATCCATCCAATTGAGCAACGTTGTTAAGCCCGCACAATGATCTGGGTGGCTGTGGGTGATATATATCGAGTCTACCTGTTCTGGTGTGCTTAAATGCCCCATTAAAGCCTTTGGTACCCATGGGCCACAATCAATCAACAACGAATAGCTACTTTCCTGTACGAGCAAACTGGCGTTAGTCCGCTCACTATCGTAAGCATCTCCACTACCAACGACATAAAATGAAAAATCATGCGGCATTGGCAATGGCCTTCGATTCAATGCGTTGTTCTTGATGATCAAAAAAGTGACTTACTGATTGTGATAGATTCAGCGGTAATTTGTCACCTTGCTCAAACCTCAGATCACTCTCAACAACAAATGTTTCGCCACCGAGCTCTCCGTAATAAAGACGGGCATGCCCCAATGGCTCTACGACTTTGATGAGCATTTCGCAGTCATAATCCTGCGGACATACTGACACTTGATTCGGTCTAATTCCGACACTTTCCGTGCCATCGAAAACCTGCATTTTCGGCACTAGACGACTCAGGGTATCAACGGGTAGAAAGTTCATCACTGGCGTACCTATAAAAGCAGCGACAAAGCGATTAACAGGCTGATTGTAAAGCTCTTCAGGAGCCCCAACCTGTTCAATTTCTCCTTTGTTAAGTACTACGATTTTATCAGCAAGAGTCATGGCTTCTACCTGATCATGGGTAACATAGACCATGGTTGCATTCAGCTGCTGATGAAGTTGCTTAAGATAAACACGCATCTCACCACGCAATTTTGCATCAAGGTTAGACAAAGGTTCATCAAACAAAAACAGCTCAGGATCGCGAACAATAGCTCGACCAATGGCAACACGCTGTCGCTGCCCCCCCGACAATTCTCCGGGTAGCCTTTTCAAGAGCGCATCGAGTTGAAGGTGCCCTGCCGTCTCACTGACCTTTTCAGCAATCTTGCTTTTGTCTGTGCCTGCCATTTTTAATGGGAAGCCCATGTTCTTCTCTACCGTCATATGCGGATATAGGGCATAGGATTGGAACACCATAGCCACTTCACGCTCAGATGGGTGTATACCGTTTAAACATTTACCGTTGAGCTTAATCTCACCGCCACTGATTGATTCCAGGCCAGCAATCATTCGGAGTAAGGTAGATTTTCCGCAGCCAGAAGGACCGACAAACACGACAAATTCGCCATCATGGATATCTAAATCGACCTTAGGTATCACCACATTGTCACCGTACGCTTTCGTCAGGTTGTTAATTGCTAATTTAGTCATCATCTTGTTCTCTTTATTTCAAACCCATCGAAAAGCCACGCAACAAGTAACGTTGCATATAGCCAGCCAGTGCCAACATTGGCAGCGAAGAAACAATTCCGACCGCCATCAATTCGCCCCACGCAGTACCGTCTTCGGTCATGAAGTTGGAAATGAACAGCGGAATGGTAAATTTATCCGGCGTGTGGATGAACAACAGCGAAAATAAAAACTCGTTCCAGCCAAGGATCATGGCAAATATCGCTGTCGCAACCAGTCCTGGCGCGCACAGCGGAAACACAATATACGCCAGACGATTAAATAGGTTGGCCCCATCCATTGCCCCTGCCTCTTCAATTTCAAGGGGGATATCACGTATAAAGCCCAACAACATCCAAATACAAAACGGTAAGGTATAAACCTGATACGCTAATACTAGGCCTAATTTGCTATTAAGCAGCCCAAGTTGATTCATCAGTGAATACAAAGGAATAGCAACTACAATCGGTGGCATCATTTTGATGATCAGCACGAGTAGCAAGAAAACATTGTCCAGCTTGGCGGGAAACTGATAACGCACCAGCGCATAAGCAGCAAAGAAAGCGACAATGACCGACACCATCGTCGCCGACAGTGAGATCAATACCGTATTACCAATTAAGGTTTGCACATCCCCCGACCAAAGCGTGCGAAACGCATCGAAGCTTATCTGGGATGGCAGCAAGGATGCACCTGACCGCAAAATTTCACCAGGGGGTTTAAACGCGGTGCCAAACATCCAAACAATAGGCAATAGAAATAACCCGACCGCCAGCCAAACCAATGTTGTATGAATATATCGACTCATGCCTTGCCTCCTTGCAATGCTTTGCGGGCGTAAAATAAGGTCATCACCATTGAGATTGCCAACATGACTAACGCAGCAGCGCTGGCCATGCCAAGATTGAAGAATCTAAATCCATATTTATAGACGAACATAGATAAAGTCTCGGTGGCATTTCCCGGCCCGCCCCCGGTCATCACATAGACTTTGTCGAATAACTTGAAGGTATCAATCGAGCGAAGTAATAGTGCTAACATCAACTGCTTTTGCACTAAGGGGAAAGTAATATAAACAAAACTGCGCCACCCTTTTGCACCATCGACCATTGCCGCTTCGCCAATATCTTTAGGGATCGACTGCAAGCCTGCCAATATGATCAAGAACGCCATTGGCGTCCATTGCCAAGTATCAACCAAGGCGATAGCGAACAAGGCTAAATCGGGATTAAACAACCATTCCTGAGCGGGTAGCCCTACGGCCACAAGAACGCTATTAATAAGGCCAAAATCATAGTGATACCATGAGCGCCAAATTGACGAGCAGACCAAAGTAGATAGCATCATCGGGTAGATGATAATGGGCAAAGCATACTTGCGCCCTGGGAACTGCCGCTGGAACAACAACGCCAAGTAAAGCCCTAACAAGACCTGAGCTGTGGAAGCGACCAAGGTAAAAATAAAGGTATTCTTGATGGCGGAAATAAAGAAAAAATCGTCCAGCAATTCGGTAAAGTTTGCCAAACCAACAAATTGATAGGTTTGGTTTGCGTAATCCACCTCTCCGAAAGCGTTATAAATCACATTCAAAATGGGATATACAGTCAACAGTCCCAAAATAACCAAGGCCGGTGCTAGTAGCAGCCCTAACTGTTTACGGTTCTCAAATAACATAGTGAAATCCAAAGACTCACTGCCTCAGGCATCTACCCAAGGCAGCGAAAAATAGGCGAACAATTACACTTTAATGATACGGTCGATACGTCGCTGAGCTTGATTTAATGCCTGCTCTGCGGTCATTTGCCCCATCATCGCCATCTGCAAAAAGTCTCCCAGCACACTTTCTACTTCGGCCCAGTTTTGAATACGAGGGCGTGCTTTACCTGTGGTCAAAGCTTTCGCTTGTTGTGGGTACCAGCGGTACTGATCAACGACATCATCATCGAGGTAAACACTTTCACGCGTTGGTGGCATGCCAAAATCAAGCGCCAAGGATTTCTGGATTGCAGGACTAGTTGCAAACTGGAGGAAAGCTTCAGCTTCTTTCTGGTTTTTTGAGTCAGCCGGTACGGCCAACTGCCAAATACCCAACATAGGGGATGGGGCACCAACCTCTGCAGGTGGAGCCATGATTTCCATATCGCCCACAACGTCAGACATGTCTGGGTTATCAAGGTTTGGTACCCATGCCGGCCAGACTTCAATAGCCATAGCCGCGGTCCCCTTCTGCAGGGAATCACGTACTTCATCGGCGTTATAGACATCGACACCACGCGGGGCATATTGCTTCATAGCTAAGAAGGCTTCGAGTGCTTGCTTAGCCTCAGGAGTATTCAAGGTTGCCTTTCCATCAGCATCAACCACATCAGCACCATAGCCCCACAAAATTGGCAGGAAACCAGTCACTATCGGGTTACCCTTTACGCCACGGAATACCACACCACTAGTATCAGAAGCTTCATCAATTTTGGCTGCCGCTTGAAGCACATCAGACCACGATTTAGGTTCAGCCAAATCGTGAGATTCAAATGTCGCTCGGTTCCACGCAAACATCGCCACATTCCCGACCATTGGCATCGCATAGATATCACCAGAAGCATCTGGATAACGGCCAATGTCAAAAGGGGCTTGAACAAAGTCTTTATCGGCCACAGCATCTGATAATGGTGCCAACCAGTTGTTAGTCATAAACTCTGGCGCCCAAGTATCATCCATCAAGATAACATCGTAGTTACCTGTTTTTTCACGCATAGATAAAACAACACTTTCATACAGCCCATTACTCGGGCGTTGTACCAGCGTCACCTTCGCGTCAGGGTTGTCCTTTTTATATTCATCGACAATGTACTGCATGGCTTGACCGTAGCTACTATCGCGTCCTGCGATAACGAGCTCCCCGGCAATAGTAGTAAACGATGCTCCGATGATGGCTGTCGCCAATAATGTACGTTGCAACATGGAATGTGCTCCTTGTTCTCTTTCAACTAAACGGCGTGAATAGGTGTTTTTCATTAAAGTTTGCACGCGCGTGCAAATAATCTGTGAACAAAGTTAACGATTGAACATGTCACTTACATGAAGCAAAAGTGAAGGTTTTTATCCAGTAGACAGAGACAAAAACGGGAACCGATAAGGTTCCCGTTCTTCATTAAAAGTAGTCGTTTACTTTTGCGTTGGTAGCTCTGGCAGGTGCGTACCCGCATTACGCGGGAACAGCTTGTATTCACCGTGGTACTTCACAATTGATTTATAGTCTGTCACTTTGTATAGCAATAAGCCTTGCGTGTAAGCCAAGTCAATCAACACACGGACATCACCACGGACAAACAAAGACAACGGTTTTACCATCTCACCCGCTTCATCAAAAGCAGCAGCATGCTGTGCCGAGCAAACAACAAGTGAAGCCTGGCCATCAGTATGGTGGGTGACTTTACGGTTTACTTCATGTTCCGTCGTAACCAGCCAGTCTTGCTCCTCCAGCTGCTCATAAAATGCTGTCAGTTGAGCATCGCTCAGCGTGTTGGCGGTCTCTCCTTCATGAGGGATCCCCTCGTAGCAAGCTTTGATCTGTTCGAACTGGCTTTTAAGCTGAGCATTTTTACCCATACTGCGCGCCTGCTTTTGCCAAGCAATCAACGTCTTGGCAACGACATGATCATAACGCTGCTGCTTGATAACCTTGGTCACCCAAGCATTGAGATACAGAGTCTCACTCACTGGATTTTTTGGGGTTTTACCTGCTTGCTGAGATTCAACCAACTCTTGCAGACCCTGCGAAACAACCTTATAAATTTCTTGATAAAACGTAGCCATTGATAACCTTTATGCCTCTCGTGAAAGGAACCAATAAAACAAAGCTGAAAGCACAGCACAAGCTGCCATAGTCAGCGCCATCGGCCACGGCGTATTGTTATGCATTAAAGCGACCAGCCCGCCAACAACGGTACCTGTACCAAAACGCAATGTTCCTGCCAGCGACGACGCCGTACCCGCCATATGAGGATAGCGAGCAAGTAGACATGCCATGGTGTTACTGCCGATAATTGAGATGGTTCCGACAAATAGCATGACAGGGATCACTACCCCCCACAAGCCCAAGCCAAGTAGCTGACCACAAACCAAGCCAACACCGGCGATTAACTGCACAGTCAGGCCAAAACGTAGCATCCAATGTGAGCCTAGTTTTTTTACCAAGCGGCCATTAATGCTGGTCATCAAGATCAAACACACCACATTCAGACCAAACAACAGACCAAAGTACTGTGTGCTAACTTGGTAGATATCAATGTAGATAAATGAACCAACAGTTAAGAAGGTAAACATACCGGCAAACGAGAAGCCGCTACAGAAAACAAGGCCTACAGCCACAGGTGTTGTGAGCATTCTTGCATAGTTACGCAGCGTCGAGCCAAGATGAAATGGCAGGCGTTTATCCTTCGGCAGTGTCTCTGGAATTTTAGCCGTTACTGCCAAACAAATAATAATAGCTAACAGTGCCAACACCCAAAAAATCGAACGCCAGCCAAACCATACCGCCAAATATCCCCCCAACATCGGCGCAATCAACGGTGCGACGGTCATGACCAAGGTAATGAACGACATCATGCGAGCAAAGTCTTCTCGCTCAAACATATCCCGCACCAAAGCTTGGATAATCACTGCCGCAGCCGCACCGGCAAAACCTTGCGCCGCTCGGATCCACGTCAGCTCAATGATATCTGCGGAAACAGCGCAGAAAACAGCAGCTATGGCAAAGAAAATAATGCCGACAATCAAAATGGGTTTACGACCATAGCTATCTGCCAGTGGGCCATGTATCAGCTGGCCGACTGCAAAACCAGCGGTATAAGCTGTTAACGTTGCTTGTACCAAGCCTGGGTTTACCATTAAATCTTTGGCAATGGTTGGCATCGCCGGAAGATACATATCAATGGCCAGCGGTGTCAGCGCACCAATTGCCCCTAAAATTAGAATCAGTTGAATACTTAGTTTTTGGCTGTCTGTCGCAGTCATGTGCTCTCAGTTGTGCAGAAATAAAGTCAAAGACTTATATTGTACGTTGAATTGGCTGAACACACTCTTTCCTTCTGGGAAATAGTGCGTTTTCTATACTGTCATATTGCCAAAGAGGGAATGTATGGAGAGAAATATAAAAGGAGAGGGATCATTAGCATAATCCCTCTCCAATTACTCAAGTAAACACGTAGTTACTTGGTGAACGAAGCCACTTCTTCGGCCGTCAAGGCGCGGTATTCACCCGGTTCGAGATCTTCATCCAACGCTACGCTACCAATTTGCTCACGGTGCAGGGCTTCAACCTTGTTACCGACAGCGGCGAACATACGCTTCACCTGATGGTATTTACCTTCAGAGATGGTAATCAACGCCGCTTTTTCATCTAAGATTTCAAGCTTCGCAGGACGAGTAAGATCTTTCTCGCTGCGCAATTGCACACCCTCGGCAAACTGCTTGATTGTCTCTTCCGGAATAGGATCAGCCGTTTCCACGTAGTATACCTTTTCGCATACATGGCGAGGAGACGTGATACGGTGCGACCACTGTCCATCATCTGTTAGTAGTACCAACCCTGTCGTATCGCCATCCAAGCGACCAGCTACGTGCAGTTTTTCCGGGCTCACAACATCGAGCAAGACAAAAACAGTAGGATTGAAGTCATCCACATGGGAACAAACAAAGCCCGAAGGTTTGTTGAGCATGAAATATCGTGGACCATCAAAACGCAAAGAGCGGCCATCAAACTGAACGTCGCAATCATCGGTCACTTTCTGAGAACCGTTTTTTACGATGTCACCGTTCACTTCAATTTGTTTGTTTTTTAATAGCTTACCAGCTTCTTTACGGGTAATTCCAAGTGTCGTGCTAAGGAACTTATCAAGCCTCATTATTGGCTCCAGATGGTACAAAAGCGCGTATCATAGCAATTCTAAAAGGGTTAGGCATTACCCTCAGCGTGTAATGGACTAAAATAGAAGCATCTGAACAACGAAACCACAAAGTGCTCTACTTTGTGAAACAATGTTATTCCAAAAGTTCAGTGCAAAATCTCAGAACGTAACTAACCTCAAAGTCTCGAACTTTTTTCGATATATCTGTAAGAATCAATAAACGTATTCAGGCAATGGTTACGTATAACAAGTATCATCTACGCATTGGTTATACCGACTAACTGTGAAGGTTACGATATGAATATTTCACTTGTTGCGCCAAGTATTACATCAATGGATATGCTGCTTACATTAGTTGAGGAGCTTTTTGAGTATGAAGTACTGCCGAAAAAGAAAGAGCAAACTCAACAGGCTATACAGCACCTGTTAACAAATCCCGAGCTTGGCCAAGCTTGGTTTATCGAGTTGGACAACGATGGCGAAAAACTCATTGCTGGCCATATCATCATTAGCTATAGCTTTAGTTTGGAGCATGGTGGACGAGTCGGCCTGATCGACCAATTCTATCTCAAGCCGGAATGGCGACAGCAAGGGATCGGCACGGTGCTACTTCCGCAAATTGAAGCACATGCAGCTTCTGCTGGAGTTCACGCCCTTTCGCTTGAAGTTAACATCGGCAACAAAGGGGCAAGAAAATTCTATGAAAAACATGAGTTTGTACCACGACGTCAATTCTGCATGATGACCAAAATCATCACCGCAGAAGAAATACCGCTACACATAGCCTCTTAACCTATGGCCTGAAGACATCAACCCCCGCGGGCAGTTTACCCGCGGGTGTTTTCATTCTATCGCCCTACCTGTACACTTACACAGTATTTTCTACTTCCGGCTTTTCACCATTTATGTATACGCTCCGCCCATACCAGCAAGACAGTGTCAATGCGACCATCCATTACTTTAGAAAGAACACCTCTGCGGCCGTACTTGCCCTGCCCACAGGAGCAGGTAAAAGCCTGGTCGTAGCTGAACTTGCACGCATTGCCCGTGGACGTGTACTGGTGCTTACCCATGTCAAAGAGTTGGTCGAACAAAACCATAGCAAATATGAAAGTTATGGTCTCAAAGCCTCTATTTTTTCAGCAGGGCTTGGAAGAAAAGAGACCGATCGACAAGTCGTTTTTGCTTCAGTTCAATCAATGGCCAACAGCCTTGACCAATTTGCCAATGAGTTTTCATTATTAGTCATTGACGAATGCCACCGTGTGCCCGATGACGAGAACAGTGCCTACCGCCGGGTGATTTCACATGTACAAAAGATCAACCCCGGCATTAAGATCCTTGGTCTAACCGCGACGCCTTATCGCTTAGGTATGGGATGGATTTACAAATACCACACCCGAGGTCAGGTCCGTACTGAGGGAGACCGTTTCTTCAGGGACTGCATTTTTGAATTGCCAATCCGCTACCTGCTTGACGAGGGCTTCTTGACCGAACCCAAAATGATGGATATGGCCGTAATGGGATATGACTTCTCCCAGCTAAAACCCGGTAATAATGGCCGTTATAAAGAAGCTGATCTCGACAGTGTAATTGAACAGTCAGGTCGGGCAACGCCAATGATCATCGATCAGGTGATTGACTACGCTAAGGACCGTCGAGGAGTGATGATTTTTGCCTCTACCGTCAACCATGCCAAAGAGATCATGGGTTATCTTGGGGGTGAAAGTGCAGCTTTGGTCATTGGTGATACCCCCTTAGATGAACGGGATCGTATCATCGAGCAGTTCAAGAACCGTGAAATTAAATATTTGGTCAATGTATCAGTATTAACAACCGGCTTCGATGCCCCACACGTCGATCTTATCGCGATACTACGCCCGACAGAATCTATTAGTTTGTACCAACAAATCGTTGGCCGTGGACTGCGTCTATTCGAAGGCAAACAAGATTGCTTGGTACTAGAATATGCGGGTAACTGTTATGACCTTTACCAACCAGAGGTCGGCGATCCCAAACCGAACAGCGACAGTGAAGTCATTATGGTTCCCTGCCCTGCTTGCGGTTTCAAAAACAGCTTCTGGGGCAAGCTCGATCCTGCTGGTTTTCTGATCGAGCATTATGGTCGCCGCTGCCAAGGCTACTTCGAAGACGACGATACCGGCGAACGTGAAGAATGCGGATATCGTTTCCGTGCTAAATACTGCGAAGAGTGTGGCGCAGATAACGACATCGCCGCAAGACGCTGCAATGTCTGCGATGCGGTAATGGTTGACCCCGATAAGAAACTGCGTGACGCCCTAAAGCTCAAAGATGCGATGATCATGAACTGCCACGACCTCCGCTTTGAGCCAGGTAAAAACAAGTATGGCAAACCCCAACTTAAGGTCATTTACATCAGCGACGAAGGGGCAGAAATCAGTGAAGTATGGCCGTTGTCAACCAAAGTGCAAAAAGAGACGTTTACGAAAAAGTTCGTCAATCCGCACCTAGCCGATCGCCATCGTCCCTTTACCGATACAGCGCCGACCAAAGTAGCCAATAACGAGCACCGTTTCCGTCCGCCAGAAATTGTTATTGCCCGCAAGAGCGGACGTTTCTGGGCAATTCGCGATAAATTGTTCGATTTAGATCAATATCAAAAGTCCTAGCTATCATACGCTTACCCCGTACAACAACTTACCACTGGTTACATGTTTTTCATTGAGTTACACATCTCAATATAATCTTACAAACTAGATGGGAGATATCGCCTGATTGTTCAATTTTAAAACAAGCTTGAATGGCTCTGAATTATTCAACCATTACAATGTCCTGACTAATAACATCTAACAATGTATCAGGGACAAAACATTGAAATTTAATAAGGTTATTTTTCCACTCCTAGCAATCGCCACACCTTTAACTACCAATGCAATGACAGCGTTTGACACCCGCAGCGTTGGTATGGGAGGTACTGGTGTCGCCTCAGCGAACTATCTAACGTCTAGCTTTCACAACCCAGCCTTGAGTGCTGCTTATGGTGAACAAGACTCATTCGGCATGATCCTACCAATGATTGGTGCCCGAGTTCATGATGGTGACAGCGCAATAGATAAACTAGACCACTTCCAATACTTGGATGACAATCTTGGTGCAAACCCAAGCGAGGAAGCTCTTGAGCAGTGGCGAGAGGCGCTTCGTGATCTGGACAATGGTACGGTAAATGCGGAAGTGAACTTAGGGATGGTCTTCGCAATCCCAAACCGCTACCTAAGTACAAACTTTTTCGTTAAATCGCAAGTGTCAGTTATTGCGGCATTTGATATTGATGAAAATGACTTGGCATTAAACGACCCTTCAAACTCGGAACTAAATTCACGAGGGCAAGCCATTGGAGGCGCGACAGTCGATGTTGGTTTTACCTTTGGTCATGAATTTGAACTAAATGAAAAACCATTATTCCTTGGTGTTTCACCAAAGTATCAACGTATCTACGCCGTAAACTACATTGAATCAGTCGATGACTTTGATGATGATGACTTTGACTGGGCAGATGAATACATAGAAAAGTCGGCTTTCAATATTGATATTGGTGCGGCATACCAACTCAACGACAAAACAATGGTTGGCCTAACAGGTCGTAACCTTATCAAACATACTCTTGAAGCCAACCCTCAACATGGCATGGATGCTACGTACATTGTTAACCCTGAGTACGTAATGGGCATTGCACACGACCGTGGTTGGGTAAACTTGGCTGCGGATGTTGATCTAAACGCCAAAAAATACTTTAAAGAGTACGGTTACAAAACCCAGTATGCTCGTTTGGGGGCAGAGTTAGACGCTTGGGGCTGGGCACAAGTACGTATGGGGTATATGCATAGCATGACTGATTACGCAGATGATATGGCAACCCTTGGCTTGGGCTTCCGTCCATTTGGTCTACTGGGTATCGACTTAGGGGCTCAAATTGGTAAGGATGATAATTACGGCGTTTCTGCCCAAATGATGCTTACCTTTTAATCCATTATATTGGATAGCATAGTCATAAAAAGTCTAGCCAACATGGCTAGACTTTATCAACTAATAAGCCAATTAGAAGCTATAATCGAGGTTAATTCCCCAGTTACGGCCTGGTTGTGTACGGCGCGCGATACCTTCGGTCGATGCCGTAGCTCCTTCTAGGTCTTGATACTGCCAATACTTCTCATCAAACGCATTGAACAAACCTGCGCGCAGAGTTAGATCCTGCATTGGACGGTAGTAACCCGTTAGATCAACAACGGTATAGCTAGGTGCCTCTAGGTTGTCAGCCTCTTCCCAGTCGTCTTTTGCTGCTACAGCAGTAACAGTCAATGCACTACCCCAGTTTTCTGAAGGTGCATCGTAACCAACACCGACAACCGTCGTAAACGGTGCGATTGTATCAAGCGTGTCACCCGTTTCTTTATCTTCACCATCCAAGTAAGCCATCGACAAGCGAGCATAGGTTCCCATTGGCGCGCCAAAAGCTTCATCTAACCAAAGGCTACCTTTGAACTCGGCACCATAAATACGCGCTTTATCAATATTCTCATTGGTCGTTACATCGATACCGTTAACTTCCTCAGTCTTGGACTTAATGAAGTTGTCGTAGTCGTTGTAGAATGCTGCTAGCTCAAGGGCGCCAAGGCGATTGTTTGCACGCAGGCCAATTTCATAAGACTGACTCTCTTCCGGTTTCAGATTTGGGTTAGACACAATCTTATAACCATGTGCAGCATTATCTTTATCGTAATAAAGCTCATAGATTGTTGGTGAACGGAAGCCTTCACTATACTGGGCGTAAGTACTGAAATTATTATTCCAGTGATAAACTGCACCTAGTCGTGATGTCAACGCATCGCTGCTATGCTCCTCAAGGCCGGAGGATGAATCCGGTTTCGCCTTGTAATCGTCGTAGCGAAGGCCCGCAGTCACCACCAACTTCTCATCCATCAAGAACATCTGGTCCTGCACGAATACAGCCCACTTTTCCTCATCAGACTTAGGGACTTCTGTTGCACCTGGATTACTGATTCCTGTATCCAAGAAGTAATCCGTGTAATCCAGTTCAAACGACGCGTCTGATGCATCAATACCGTAGATCAACTCATGACGACTTGTTGCCAATTGCAGCTCTTTTTGCATTTGAACATTAAGCTGTAAACTTTCATCAGTACCAGAGCGGGCGCGGTTACGGTTGCCGTAGGTATCAGTATGATCGAAGTTATTATGCTCTGTTTCACTCTTAGACCAGTTAAGCTTCCACTCTAGTGAGTCAAAAGCAGCAATTCCGGCCAACCATTCATGTTCAAAACCAAGTCGTAAACGATCATCCTTATCATCACCTTTGACATTGGTATAAACAAAACCAGGCATGAAGCCGCCACCACCATCGTAACCTTCACGGCTCAGTGTGGTTACCTTCTGATCGCGAGTATAAAACTCACCGGTTAAGCCAACACGATGTTCCGCGTTAATTTGGTAAAATATCTTACCCAGCACATTATGCGATTCGAAGCTCAGTGGGTCTGCTGCACCACGTTCAGGACCTGTAATGTTAGCCCCATCACCATGGGTTTCAGTTTCATTACCATCGCGATAGGTGTAAATCAGCATGGTTTCAAGATCGCCAGTACGGTTAGCCACCTCTACCGTTGCTTTATATTCATCACTTGCGCTGGCATAACCCGTTTTTAAACCGACATGGGTATCGTCACCCGCCTCTAATAAATCCTCTGGGTTCTTGGTTCGCATCAATACGGTGCCACCAAGTGCATCACTACCGTAAAGTGTTGATGTTGGACCTTTATTGACCTCAATGGCTGTTAGCGTATCAACTTCAAACGTGTTGGCGTTTTTACGCATCACATCAGCGCCCGGATTGTAAGAGGCAGGTTGCTCTACCCCGTCAACCAGCACTTTCACTCGGCTACCACTCATACCACGAACGGTAATATCTTCCATGCCAAAACGACCTTGGCCATTTACCTGAACACCCGGCTCATATTTCAGCGCCTGCTTAGCATCTGTCGCTAAGTTCTGCTCGATATCATCCGAAGACACCTTGGAGACTGACGAAGGAATGTTTTTGATGCTTTGCTCTGAGCGGGTGCCCGAAACAACCACTTCATCAAAAACTGAATACTCTTCTTGTGCGTGTAGAGCCGGTGAAAGCGCAAGAACCACTGAACTTGCCAAAAAAGTAAGCTTGTAACTCATATTCCCTGCTTATTGATATTTTAGTTGGTAATGAACTGACAAGGATTATTGCAAATACAAACGATAATTACTATCATTATCAGTGGTATTTCAATATTAGCCACTCCAAGCGAGCAAAAAGCCAGCCTCCAGCAAGGGAGCATTGAGGCAGACGAAACCCTATCTCCATGCTCCGAAAAAGGAATAAACAGCTAACGTGGCCAGGCAGAGAACGAGATCGATCAAAGTTCGAAGCAAACAAACTTTATGTGGCTGTGTTGCACTCTGTTATTGCGGAGGTACTGGAGCAGAGTCTTCTTGGTGGGCTTATTGCTAAACCGGAAAAGCCATCACTCAATATAACTAGCACTGAAGAGACAGGGCTAATGGTGATGGCTTAAACCGATCTTCGGTTAATTAGAAAGTATATTGCGCCGCTAGACGGAAAGAGCGGCCAGGCTGATAAACCGATGTCCAAGGTGTACGGTAATTTTTGTCGAATGCATTGTTCACAGCGAAATCAAGCTTTAAACCTTCTAATTGACTTGTCGGCTCCCAGCTGACATAAAAATCCACCAACTCGTAGCCCTTATATGGCCCCTGTGAATCACTGGCAGGTGTACGCTTCTGATCACTGGCAAATATAGCGCGGGTTCCGACCTTAGTATCAATATCCCAGAAGCCATACTCCGCCTGTGCAACCCACTTGTCAGCAGGGATATTGCTCAGCCACTCATTGGTATCGGTATTTTTACCCCGCGTTTGGCCATATGATAAGCCTAACAGCAAGCTTTGGTAGCGATAATCGGCAGCAATTTCATAACCTTCAAGCTCTGCATTATCAATATTTGACGACTTGCTGGTACCCGCACATCCTGCACCAGAGCCACTCATCATGACACACTGCATAATATCGCCAAATTCAGGGACAACAACTTCCAAATTGATGAAGTCTTCAACTTTGTTTCGAAAAGCAGCCGCAGTAATCGTTAGCTCATCATCACCCAACAGCTGTTCGAAATTAAACTCACCGCGAATTTCAATATTCTGAGATTTCTCTGGCTTTAGTTCTGCATTTGGAGTGAAGCTATTTGTGACCTCACCCATGCCAGGAATAATTTCCCCGAATGAGAAATGCGTACCATCCATGTACAACTCTGTGGTATTAGGCGCACGGAACGCTTCATCATAACGAATAGACCAAGCCATCCAAGGTTGGGCTTGCCAACGAGCACCAACAGAAGGTGACCACGCCGACTCGTCATTGTCATCAAAACCATCAGCTTCAGAAGTAAAGGTATCGTAGCGGATACCTGCATCCAACATCACCGTCTCGAATACGTTGTAATTAACATAACCAAACGCTCCAACCGTGGTAGTTTTAGAGCCATCAGGAGGGGTGGGACGACTATCATCCGTAGAGATACGCGTTGCATTCAACTTATCTTCATAACCATCTAAGCCTGTGAATATTTTAAAATCACCGGCAACAGACTCATTCGTGACCGAGAAGCCCGTTGTTTTGATCTTACTTATATCATCTCCAACGCGACCGTCTGCAGACTCTTCTATTTCTGTATCATTATGAAACAATGCCACTTCAAGTTTAATGAGTTCATTGGCCGGATTAAATCCGTAATCCAATGCGACGGACTGATCTGTGGTGCGTCGCTTAATTAGCAGGTCAGGATCATTTAGTTGCCCGCTTGAATCGCCAACAACTGGTGGACGGCCATCAAGATCGGCATAACGAAAGTTAATTCCCGCTTTGTGAGCTTCATTGATTTGCCAATTAAGTTTGGCTAAGCCTGTCTTGTTTGTCGCTTCACTGCCATAAAGCTTGGTACCATCTCCCTGCTCCTTAATACCTGCATCTTGGTAGCTACCACCGATAAGCCAATCAATATTACCATTCTTGCTGGCTATTGCTGCGGTATTACTCCAAACATCCCCATTATCCTGGTACCCCACTCTCACACGTCCACCTAGACCATCATCATCGAGGATATCATCAGCAGTAAGAGTATTCTGAACGACAACACCACCAATTGCCCCGGAACCATAAAGGGAGCTGATCGGCCCTTTTACAACTTCGATATCACTGATAAGTGCCGGGTCAAGGAAATAAGAAGGACGGTGTCCATACTGAATATTCTGTCGTGTACCATCAATGATCTGAAGTACCTTGTTCCCCTGTAAACCTCGGATATTCACTGACTGGTTTCCAGGAACATTCGCACCAGCGACACTGACATTAGGTTCGAATTTCACAGCTTCAGCAACTGAATTGGGCTGGGCTTCATCTAATTGATCACGGTTAACGCGCTCAATAGAACGGGTTTTGTCCTGCTCCGTTTTCACCGCTCGTGATTCTGCCACTACAATTTCATCAAAAATAGATATGTCTTGCTGTGCATGCACAGCGGGAGAAAGTGCAACGACAACCGCGCTAGCAACCAATGTAAGCTTATTTTCCATAATCCCTGCTCAAAATAATTATCGATGTATCAACTAATTGGATACATTATACAAACGCAAACGATAATGACTATCATTATTATTGTGATTTGTATCGACATTCTTAAAACTCAAATAAGCTTTCCAAGCAGGAAAAAAATACCAATCGGTTAAAATACAGATAAACAAACATAAACTGTGTTTTTATCCTTGCTGCATCGCAGTATCGCTGCTAATATTCGCGCTCGTTTTTACGACATTGAGTAAGGTCGCATTACTCAGTGAATTTAATTTAAAAGAGTATTTAATATGAAATTTGAAGCAGTAGTACGTACTGACCTAGGTAAAGGTGCGAGCCGCCGCCTACGTCACGCAGGTAAATTCCCAGCAATCGTTTACGGTGGCGAAGCAGCTCCTGTATCTATCGAGTTGAACCACGACGAAGTGATCAACCAAATGGACAAGCCTGAGTTCTACGAAGGTCTAGTTCTAGTGATCGATGGTCAAGAAGTTGCTGTTAAGCCTCAAGACATCCAGCGTCACGCGTACAAGCCAAAAGTTGAGCACATGGACTTCAAACGCGCTTAATAGCCGTTGATTCATACTCAATAAAAAAAGCGCCCTAGGGCGCTTTTTTTTGTATCTGTCACATCTCAGCCAGGTTCGATAGCAATAGCCGATAATATCAACCTAGATTGGTATCAAACACGGCTACACTGCATGGCTAATTATTCATGCCCTTTATTCATGCCTCAAGGCTTCAATGGGATCTAATTGGGACGCTTTAAAGGCCGGATAGAACCCGAACCCTACCCCAATCATGGCTGTTGCGGTAATGCTCACCACAATGATCATGGGCGATACTACCATTTTCCAACCCAAGCCAAACTGAAGCGCGACGACAGCCAATAACGACAATGCAATTCCAATAAAGGCCCCTAACAAGCAAAGCACTACGCTCTCAATTAAAAACTGAGTCAAAATATGCTTGGGCTTAGCACCAACCGCCATGCGTAGGCCAATCTCTCGGGTACGTTCAGTCACACTCACCAACATAATGTTCATCACACCTATTCCACCCACTAGCAAAGATACGGCAGCAACCCCAGATAACAACAAAGAAAACACTTTATTGGCTTCAGCGCGGGTCTGCAGCATGGCTGTTAAGTTCATGATGGTAAAAGGGCTCGTCAAGTGAGAAGCAACACGGTATTTTTGCAATAGAAGACGCTCTACCTCTTCGGACACCATGTCCATATCTTTTTCATTCTCGACCGATAACGTGATTCGACTCACCCGATCGGCACTGTTATCATTACGGCCAATGACTCTTCTATTCGCTGTCGTCAACGGTAGGATGATCAAATCATCTTGATCTTGCCCACGAATATCTTGGCCTTTCTCTTCCAATATACCAATTATCCGAAGCGGTACCTTGTTGATACGAATCACTTCATCCATTGCATAATCAGCATGGTCAAATAATTCCTTGGCGACGGTTTGTCCGATCAATGCCACCTTCGCATTACGGCGAAGATCTTCGTCGGTAAAAGCTCGACCTTGCGCGACATTCCAGTTACTGGCAATCAAGTAGTCGGCATTGGTGCCTTGGATTGAGGTATTCCAGTTCTGGTTGCCAAACACCACCTGCGCCTGACCTTGAACATTGGCCCCCGCCGCCAGTATTTCAGGAATTTCAGCCTTAATTTGACTAACATCAGACATAGAAAGCCGATTTGTGGCGCCAGCAGCAGACGAGGCACCACCAGAGCGTATTGCGCCCGATCTCACCATCAACAGGTTGGTACCGTGGCTTTCAATTTGCTTTTCAACCTCACGCTGTGCACCTTCGCCAAGAGCAAACATGATAACGACAGCGCTGATACCAATAATAATTCCCAATGTCGTCAGGATAGAGCGAAGTAAATGCGTCCTCAGCGAGGTCAGTGCGGTTATCAAGGTCGTCATGCTATCGCCTCCAGGCGGGTTTGCTGGTCCTTCACCAACTTTCCGTCTTTAATATGCAAGATTCGATTGGCCTGAGCAGCGACTTCATGATCATGAGTGATGATAACGATTGTCTGCCCTTTGCGATTAAGCGCTTTGAATAACTCGACAATATCTTCACTGGTTTTACTATCAAGCGCGCCTGTTGGTTCATCGGCCAATAAAATATCCGGTTGATTTACCATTGCCCTAGCAATCGCGACTCGCTGTTGCTGACCTCCCGATAGCTGATTGGGGTGCGAATCTAGCTTGTCTCCCAAGCCCACCAAGGTAAGACAATGCTTGGCTCTCTCATCAGCATCACCCACCTTGTCATCTCGATACATTAAGGGCATTTTGACGTTATCTAAAGCACTGGTTCGGGACAGCAAATTAAACTGCTGGAAAACAAACCCAATATGATTCTGCCTTATCTCAGCTAGTTGTTCCTTCTTCATAGCCGGAGTTGGTTTTCCCAGTATTTCGATTTCACCTTGCTCCGGTGTCATCAAGCAACCAATCACATTCATCAGCGTTGACTTACCCGATCCAGAAGGTCCGATAATAGCGACCATCTCACCCTTATCGATTTGGAAACTGATTCGATCAAGCACCTGAAACCGCTCTTCCCCTATAGGAAAGCTATGGCTCAGCTCTCGGCATACAATAGCGGTATCCATTAGCGGTTATCCCTCACTTGAGTCACGATTTTCATATCAGAAATATCCGGGCTCAACACTGAAGAGAAACTATCATCACTCACCCCAAACTGGGCTTGGATCACCTCCACCTCGCCATTGTTGAGCACCAAGAGAGGAGCAACCTTGACCTCACCATTGCGGATTCGTCGTTGCAGCTCACGTTGTTCATTCGTCAGTACTGAAGACAAGACTTTCTGCAGTTGCTGGCGTTGCTGCCTCATCGCCGTATTCGAAGGACTTCCTTGCCCTGACGGTGTGGATGGTAAGGCCTGCCTTAAAGCCTGCTTTTGCTCTTCCGTCAGATTAAGGTGCTCAAAACGAGATACAATGTCGCCTCTTGCTCCTTTTTGTTGCCCGCTGGAAGCAAACCGGTTGGCAGCTCTTACCGCGGCATTGCTGACCCTTTGCGCATTGCGGATACTATCAATAGATATATCCAAATTCGCGGTCATACCTGGTAGCAAGCTGTTATCCGCATTGCGGGCCGACACAATAACGATATAACTGATCACACCGTTATTGGTTTGCGGGGCTTTTCTAATTTGACTGACTTGACCGTTGAATTGGCGTTCGGGGTAGGCATCGACAGAAAATCGTACATCTTGCTCAAGTTTAACCAGACCAATGTCAGACTCGTCTATGTATGCCTCTATCTCCATTTCGGAGAGATCTTTTGCCAACGTAAATAGCTCTGGTGTGTTGTAGCTTGATGCAACAGTCTGCCCGGCTTCCACGGTTCGGTTGATCACGAACCCAGAGATGGGAGCGACAATTTTCGTTCTATCAAGGTCAATTTGCGCTTGCTGCAAACTTGCTTCATTTGCCGCGTGAGTCGCTTGAAAGATCGCTAGTTGGGAAATATTTTGCTCCCAGTCCAATTTGCTCATCTGGGAGTTTGTCTCTATCACATCGAGTGCATCTTCAGAAATACTCTTGTTCTTATACAAAGTACGTGATCTCGCCAGCTCTCGCACTGAACGCTGGTAATTCAATTTAGCGCGTTCTATCACTAACTTCTGTGCAGCTATATCCGCTTGGCTTTTATCTCGCAGCGCTTGAGCCTGAGCAACCTTTGCAGCAAAGTACTCGGGATCTATCTCCGCCAGCAATTGACCTTCTTCAACAGGATCGTTGAAATCAACATGGATATTAATGATCTGCCCCGATAGCTGAGCACCAACAACCACATCATTAACAGCAGTCAATGATCCCGTAGCACTGACGCGATTACTCACGTTACCAAAAGTGACTTGCTCGGTACGAAAAGTCTGGGGAGAGGGGTTGGCCGAACTGAAACTATGTGGGGCTAATGTATAAAAAGATATCGTACCAACTGCCGCCAACGCGACAATAGATAAGGCAATGTTAGAGCGCTTAGTTTTCATATAGAAAGGCCTCAATATTGTATTCTATTGAAAACCTTAACAAGTGCATGTGAATAGGAAAATTGGATTTACAGTGATTTACCCACTGTTGTTCATTAGAAACATTTGTATAACAGAGAAATACGGCTAGAAAAGTTCTTGTTGAGGAGAGTGGCTATTGTCTGAATCGGCTTGACGGTCTTGCTGTGCTTTCGCTCTCATCACTCTCTGGTAACGCTGCTTACATAACCTAACGACATTTCGCTTCTGTTCATTGGTGAACTGCTGCCAATGAAATCGCTCATCCCGACTACGGAAACAACCTTTGCAATAACCACGGTTATTAGCCTGGCACACCCCGACACATGGGCTGGGAATAGTAAAAAAATCGAGTTGTTCCATTCCTTTCCCCATAACGAATAGCGAGTGACCTACTAATGATAATAATCCCTTCTGGCATATTTCCCAAATTATACCAATCTACATAAATATCATATGAATCAGGATAGAAAGTGAAATTTATCACCAAAAGTGAATGGCCATTCATAGCCTTGTACTTTTGTTAATTATTTTGCTAGTCTTTTATCGTTATCAGGAGCGATAACATCATCTAAATCGCAGTCGCATGTTCTTTTCCAATGACTGCCGTTCAACCAGGAGGGAACCATGGATTTCTTTGTACCATCGGCATCTAGCCCGCAGCAAGCAGAAGCAGTATTCAACTCAATCGCTAACCATGTATCTGCCCCCGAGCAAAACAAACGTATTTACAAGCTTGTATGGCAACATGAAGGGGCTGAATGTACGTGCGAAATCGGCAAGCCGCTTCCTGATGTATTCAGAACCGAAGAAACTGTACTGGCTATTTTCGAGTGTGATGGAGTGTATAAAATTTGCACCCCTAACCGTGGCGCTATCAAATTTGACCCTATCCACGCCATGAAGTCTTCTGTATCCAATGTCGAGTACTTCAGTTGATCGCGATGATCTTTTTGCAAAGCAATAAAAAACCGCATTTTGATGCGGTTTTTTTGTTTCCGTTTTAAACCGTGACGCCGGCTTCTGCAAAACTCGCCATATTATTATAAAACTCTGCAGCAGCTCGAAGCAGTGGAACGGCTAGTACCGCACCGGTCCCCTCACCTAATCTCAAGGATAGATCCAGCAACGGCTCGGCATCCAGCTGTTCAAGTGCAATTTGATGACCCGACTCATGGGATTGGTGAGCGAAAATCAAATAATCACGGCAGGACGGATCTATTTTCGTCGCCAGTAATGCAGCAACTGTCACAATAAAACCATCAACGAGTACCGGAGTTTTCTGCTTGGCCGCGGCAAGGAAACCACCCACCATCTGTACGATTTCAAACCCTCCGAGCTCGGCAAGCAATGTTTTCGGGTCGGTGGAACCGCAACGTGCTACACCTTGACTCACCAAACGCTTTTTCTTCTCCAATTGCTCCGAAGACACACCCGTGCCAAGACCAACGCAACGTTCTGCAGACTCACCAGTAAATGCAGCAAGCAGCGCTGACGCACTACTGGTATTACCTATCCCCATTTCTCCAAACATGATCAGGTTGCAACCTTGGTCGATCACACCGTCTACCACCTCTTGGCCCCAAACCAACCCTTGGTGCACTTGTTGTACTGTCATGGCCGGTTCAATGGCTAAATTACCCGTCCGTTCACCAAGGCGTTGCTTAACCAACTGCGGAGATTCCTGCTCTACCGGTACCAAAATACCGCAATCAATCACTTTTATCGCCACATCATTAGCACGGCAGAAACAATTAATCGCAGCACCTCCGGCCAAGAAGTTAAGGACCATCTGTTGGGTAACGGCACTCGGTGCGATACTCACCCCTTCTTCAGCAATACCGTGATCACCGGCAAACACCAAAACAGTTGGCTGATCCAGAGAAATATTGTCTATCGCTTGGGCTTTGCCTTGGCTCTGGATAAGTGCTAACTGATAAGCCACTTTTTCCAACTGGCCCAGCGCCCCAAGAGGTTTAGTTTTTTGATCTATACGCCCTTGGATCTCGGAACTAAAACGGGTATCAAACATTTACTCTATCCTTAGTTTAAATTTAAAATAACCCTAACTGCGGAGCGGTAATATCATCAAAGTGTTTACCGATGAAAGGCAAAATACCATCAGCTACTGGTCTTAGCTGCTTATCAATATAATGCTCGTAATCAATCGGGCTTTGCTGGGCTTCTTTTGGTTCTGGGCCGTTAATGGTGATCACATACTCAATCCAACCGCCGTTTTGATATTGCAGTGATCGACCTTGACGTTGATTCACCTCATCAGCCATTCTTGCCGCTCTGACATGTGGCGGTACATTTTTTTGGTACTCAGATAGGTTACGGCGTAACCGCTTGCGGTAAACCAATACATCATCGTACTTTCCGGATCGGGTATCTTCCACGTACTGCCTGACGTACTCTTCCACTTCCTCATCGTGAAATACTTGATGGTATAAGGTTTGCTGGAAAGTCTGTGCCAAACGTGTCCAGTCGGTACGCACTGTCTCTAACCCTTTGTAAACCATTTCCTCATGCCCATTACTGATCACCAAGCCGGCATAACGTTTTTTACTGCCCGTTTCCTGCCCACGGATCGTCGGCATCAAGAATTTGTGATAGTGGGTTTCGTACTCCAGCTCCAGCGCAGACTCAACGGCATACTCGTCTTGTAAGTGTTTAGTCCACCACTGATTAATATACGCCACCAGCTGACAGCCGATTTCATCGGCTTTTTCCGCTGAATGAGCATGTTTGAGTGACACAAAAGTCGAGTCGGTATCACCATAGATCACCTCATACCCTTTACCTTCAATCAGCTCTCGAGTGGTTTTCATGATCTCATGCCCGCGCATTGTGATCGATGAGGCCAAACGATGATCAAAGAAACGGCAACCAGAGGATCCCAGCACACCGTAAAAAGAGTTCATGATGATTTTAATCGCTTGTGAAAAAGCCTTTTCCCCATCACGTTTGGCTTGATCCCTTGCCGCCCATAATGATTCGATCATCTTAGGCAAGAAGTGTTTGGCCCGATGGAAGCGCCCTCCCCGAAATCCGGCAATGGCTTGATTGTCTTCTTTCCCTTCTTCGAGCAATAAGCCTTCAATCAACCCGAGCGGATCGATACGAAAGGTGCGGATGATAGAAGGGTAAAGCGATTTGAAATCCAGCACCAATACCGATTCATACAAACCGGGTTTGGAGTCCATGACATAGCCACCAGGGCTGGCAATCCAGTTTTCGCTATCCAAACTTGGAGCCACATAACCCGCTCGGTGTAGCTGAGGTAAATATAGATTGGTAAACGCCGCTACCGAGCCGCCAATCCGATCAAGCTCCACACCGGTCAAACGGCTTCTCTCGATAACGAAGTCAAGCAAGTGAGTATGATCGAAAATGCGCGAAACCAACTTGCAATCTTGCAGGTTGTATTTTGCCAGCGAGACTTTGTCCTCACGGAACATCTGGTTGATTTCGGCCATTCGATCATGGACATTGTGTATCGCCTTACCCTCTCCCAGTAACTCTCGCGAAACTGACTCCAAAGACCAGGAGCGGAAGTTGTAGGTAGCGGTCTTCAGAGTATCAATGCCGTCTAAGACCACACGGCCAGGAATGGAAATAAAGCCTTGGTTAGGATTCTGAGTTGACTGTCGCCAATGAGGCGGCTGCTTTCCCCTGCCCATGCGTAAAGTAATCGCATTCCATTCCGCCCGTTTAAGCAGCAAGCGAAAATCAAAGTCAATGACGTTCCAGCCGATAACAATGTCAGGATCGAACGCTAGAAACCATGCTTCCAAGGCGAGTAACAACGCTTTTTCTGAGTCTACCCACTGAATCCAGTCGTGTGCATCCTTATCGCAAGATGCCTCCCCGACCATAATAACCCGGCTGTCTTTATCGCTATGTAAACCAACCGAATACAGAACGCCTTTTTCCGAGCACTCTATATCCAGCGACACAACCGATAATTGAGGCTTATATTCCGCTGATTTAGCTTTAACCTGATGGAACTCATCAAAGCCCGTCTTGATCGTATGCTTACCAGAAAAAGCAATGCCACCACAAATAAAACGTTCCATCAAATAGCGGTCAGCTAAACGAATATCAGACTCAAATGCTTCGATCCCAACCGCACGTAAGATCTGGGGTAGTTGAAGGCTGTCTTTTATCGAATGGCAGTAACATGCTGCCATGTCTTCATGCTGAAAGTTCTTCAGTGCTAATGGCTTCCACTCAGCGCGTATTCCCGCTTTATGAAGTTCGCCTTGGGCCACCACTTGATCTTGCTGGCGAATAAAGCACACCGGTTTAGCGTTATTGATCACCAGCCTGGCTGGCCCATTGTCGGTGCTAACCCAAAGCACAATCTCTGTTTGACCACGAACATCGCGGCCTTGCCTTGTTAGTACAAAGCCTTTTGACTGAGTTTGCAAAAACACCTCGTTAGTATGGTATTAACCAATTTTACGTTCAATCTTATCAAATTCAGTCACTATCCACTGGCCGAAGTCATTAATCATAAACAATACGGCTTTTTTAGGGACTTGCTGACCTGAGATCAACATAAAAAGGCGATCAATTGCCAATTTGTGCTGAGGGTAATAACTCAGAAATTGCTGAGCGGCTTGCTCTATCGACAACGCTAATTTACCAGAGCGATGAAAGACCAAGGTATAACACGACCAAATCATTTTTTTTGCCACATCACGGCACAAAGATAAGTAATGGGAAACAACTCTTGTAGCCATAATATTACGACGGTAATCGTTAAGCTGTATCGGTAAGTCATCATTCATCGACTTACCAATGTCCCAGCTTGGCTCAAAGCAACCAAATCGACTTGAGAGGTCATCACCACACACACATACGCAACAATGCTTCAGCCAGAAGCCCCATTTAAAGATCGCTGCAATATCAAGCACCTCATGTTTTACCAATAACGTCATATTAACAGCGACAATTTGTGGACATTGGCTCTCTATCCGACTGACAATGCTATTAAGTATTGCTTGCGCTGACGCCGTCAGCGGGTTGGTTGTCACTAAGGTGACATTTAAATCAGATTGCCCAGGAACTGCTTCCAGCCTAGCAACGCTCCCCGCAATATAGATGCTATGAAGAACAGGTATGCTGCGTTTGAGCTGATGAACCAGCTCATCAACAATCTGATCAAACATAGGTTGAAATGTGGATGGACAACCCAAAGCAGGTAAAGCTCGTGCCACTGATATTCCTCTAAATTACTGCTAGCTTCGTAACTATTTCAGTAACTATATCAAATCACGGTCCATCAATATCTAACCCAACGCCAACTGAATAATAAACGTACAAATGTGATGGGTAACTATCAGTATCTCGATGCTAAGCCTATGCCTTTTGAACGATTTATAGCAAAATTCAACGTCCACTCGACACATCCTTAAGAAGTTAGCCCTTCGGTTCACGAAATAGTTGGTGTTCAGGCTTAACCGTGGTAATTTTCGGTTTTTACCAACAGAAAGATATATCCCATGCCAAGAGCTAGTGAAATAAAGAAAGGTTTTGTCATTGTAACCGGCGGTAAAACGCTGTTAGTCAAAGATATTGAAGTTACAACACCTGGCGGCCGTGGCGGTACAAAAATCTACAAAATGCGTTGTACCGACCTAGCGACAGGGCACCGTGTTGACGAACGCCTAAAGGCTGATGATGTGGTAGATACTGTTGAGATGAGTAAGCACCCAGTCGCTTATTCATACGCCGAAGGTGAAAACATCATCTTCATGGATACAGAGAACTACGATCAGTACACCTTCAACGCTGAAGATATTGCTGATGAAATGCTATTCATCAATGAAGATACCCAAGGTATTCTTGTCATTCTGGTCAATGAAAAAGCAGCAGGCCTCGAACTACCTTCATCCGTTGAATTGGTTATCGAAGAGACCGACCCTTCAATTAAAGGTGCGTCAGCATCAGCTCGTACTAAGCCAGCACGCTTTGCAACTGGCCTATCAGTACAAGTACCTGAATACATCTCTACAGGTGAAAAGGTTAAGGTCAACGTTCAAGAACGTAAGTTCATGGGTCGCGCAGACTAAACAATAGTTAGACTATTACCAAAGGGGAAGCCCAACGAGCGCTTCCCTTTTTTGTTGTTAAGGGGAACGCCCAAGCTTGGTGGCCTATAAGGTCGAAACTTGCACCTGCATATTGCTTGGGTATACTGCCATTTCAATTAACCAATGACAGATAGAGTTCATGGACACACCAAACCTAATTTCTTATGACGACGTTATCGATGCCGCTTATGACATCTTCCTGGAGATGGCTTCTGATAACCTAGAGCCTGCCGACGTATTGCTTTTCACGATGCAATTTGACGAGCGCGGTGCTGCTGAACTAGTTGAAACTAAAGATGACTGGGCTGAGCACGTTGGCTTTGACGTTGATAAAGAAGTGTATGCCGAAGTGCGCGTTGGTCTGGTTAATGAAGAAAATGATGAGCTAGACGATGTTTTCGCTCGCCTTCTTGTGAGCCGTGATCCTGACAACAAATTCTGCCACGTTTTGTGGAAGCGTGACTAAGCCAGAACCCCATAGAAATACAACAAAGGCGGAGCCATCTTCATGGCTCCGCCTTTTTATTTATCTTCCGGGTAGCAGGTATTAATCAAAGTGGAAGCGGTGTTTACCGTGTGCTGCTTTGGTTTTTAGATAGTTTTCGTTACCATCTTTGACGTGCGCTTTAGTACCCACCACTTCTGAAATCACAATACCCAGAGCTTCAAGTTCACGGATCTTTTTCGGATTATTGGTGATCAGACGAATTTCTTTCAAACCCAACGCCGTCAGCATATAAGCGGCTTCAGAAAATTCTCGAAGATCATCGCTAAATCCAAGGTGATTATTTGCTTCGTAGGTGTTCATGCCCTGACTTTGTAATTCATAAGCATCAATCTTGTTGTAAAGACCGATCCCGCGCCCTTCTTGACGCAGATACAATAGGACACCACCCTGCTCACCCATTTTTTCGATGGTTTCATCTAACTGCTCACCACAGTCACAACGCGATGAATGAAAAACATCCCCCGTCAAGCATTCAGAATGCATGCGTACAAGTGGTGGTATAGAACGCTGATCGGCATTTTGGAAAATCACAGCAACATGCTCTTTGCCTGACTCTAACCCGTTAAATGAAAGCAGCTCAGCAGGAATATTACTTCTTTGACCGACTTTAAAAGGCACACGGGCCCTTACTTTAACCATGTTGTTCCTAAGTACTTCTACAGACAAATCAGCAGCGGCAATCAGATCGATACAAAGCCTCACGGTTAAGGCTACAGGCTTGCTGTTTGACTAACTATTCTTTACACAACACCCAGCAATTGAATACTCTACGGTACGACTATCGCTAAGGCGTTACTCTTTAACTCGGGTTGATCACTCGGGTTGTTATACCCAAGCAACTTCAAGGTATTTGGTTTAATGAAGTCACTTGGGTATAAACCGTAATGATATCTAAAATTATTGCACTAAAACAGCGTAAAGGCATAGGTTGCTGGTAATCAGAACAATAGCACCCCGGATTATTATGTTATAACATAACACCAACAAGGAAAAAACCATAAGTTATCTATGGTTTAATTGGCATTGACTCGATAATAGTCTTTCGATTTTCGACTTTGAAATACACACGCAGACATCAATGTAACGCACACGACCGCCGCCATTATCATCGACATTCGTAACCAATCATCCCCCATGATCAAACGGATCGTGATCATGCTATAAGTAACTTGTAGCCACTTCAACGCAACTAGACCTAAGCTTATGGACATCACGTAGGGAACCCATCGGTGGCGAATAAGCAGTACCAAAGGGAAGGCTATTAACAATAGGCATGGTAGCCATGAGCCATAGCGTAAAAAATGTGCAGCTAGTAACCAAAAACTCACAACGACAGGGAGCATTCTTAATATCATTTAACCACCTCCATAAAGAAGCATCATATATACACCTTTATGGTGTTGATTTAAAGATGTATTGTTAATCAATACGTTGGAGATAACTATCAATGTACCTTTTTAGATAGTTGCTTTTTTTTGCAGTTATTCAATGCTCCCCTCTGTTATATACCATAAAGTTATGTTTCAATAGCGCCCTTTTTGAACAACTCGCACCCTATTGATGAACATGACTCTTTGGTTACGTTGGCGATCCCCAATCCTAGTATTTTTACTGGGTGCGACTGCTATTGCTATGTCTTCACAACCAATTAGCCATTACTTGTTCAAAAGTGAAGTCGAAAAGCGGCTCGAAAACATTCATATATTCTACCAAGAACGATTCATGGATGTTGGGCGTGAATTACAAGAGCTCATAACTGAGCTTAACTTTACCTGTACTCAGCAGGACATTTCCTTATTACGTGAGACTATTGAGCAATCAACTGGCATCCAACTGCTAGAGCTACAGACCGCAACAGGCCATTGCTCTGTTTATGGAGATAAAGTTCCGCTCATTAAAGATTTTGATCACAAGGACAGTAGCGTTCTCGGGCATGATACTGTCGACTTTAGTTATAACGTTGCCCCTTATCATAACCACCGCCTTAAGATTCACTACCGCCTTGCCGAAGCGAGCTTGATCTTAATTACCGAACCGGTGCAGCATGTATTCACACAAAGTGAAGTGTGCAAGAATTGTACAGCAATGACCTTGAGTCGAGATGGCGAGGAAATTCAGGTTTATCCTATGCTGGAGGCTAAGCAATATTTCCACATTGCAAGAAAAGCTTTTGGCCCCAACTACGCGTTCAATGTCTATGCAACAGCGAATGGGATCAGCTATGTGACAAACAGTGATCAATTTATCACTCAGCTATTACTGTTTTTTATGCTGTTATCTGGCTGCTTGCTGATTGGGTTATACCGTACACCTGAGCGAACGCTAAAAGAAATGATCACGCATGGCTTACTAAAAAAAGAGTTTATCCCTTTTTATCAGCCGATCATTGATACCCGATCAGGAAAGATGACCGGCTGCGAGGTGTTGATCCGCTGGCAACGACCTGATGGAGAGCTCATTTCACCGAATCAATTTATCCCTATTGCAGAGCACAATGGGCAAATCAAGCAGTTGACGGTTTACCTGCTTGAACTCATCATTGACCAATTTCAAGACGAGCTCATTGCCGAATCCGATTTTTGTGTCAGCATGAATGTTACGCCACAGCAACTGGAAGATGACGAATTCCTTGCCACAACGATCAACTTACTCACACAAAGGAAAATCCCAGCTCATCGGTTGGCGTTTGAAGTGACAGAGCGGATCCCGTTCAAAAACTTGGCAAAAGCCCGGTCAATTATTCAGCAGCTGAGTAATTTTGGTATCTCAATCAAACTCGATGATGCAGGTACCGGCTATGGCGGTTTTAGCTACCTGCAAAACCTGCCTATCGATACATTGAAAATCGATAAAATGTTTATCGACACGATTGGTACCAATGACTTGAAGTCTAATATTCTTGACTCCATTATCCTTTTTGCCAAACACGCTGGGCTAAAAGTAATCGCTGAAGGTGTCGAGACGGCGGATCAGGTTGAATACCTGCATCAGCGGGATATCCACCTGATGCAAGGTTTCCATTTTGCCAAACCGATGCCATTCAACGAATTTCACCAGTATTTACAACAAGATCTAAGGGTTTGAGCTTGCTATTTTAGCTGCGATATTAACCAACCAAGAATTTTTTGCGCAACTTCAATTGTTATTTTTCCCAGAAACTCTAAAATTGCCCGATTACATTCCTAAAGCACCTGTCGTATAACAGGCTCAGGATAAATTAATTAGTCTTACTGCTTACAAGCAGTGATTGACGCAGTAAAGGAAACGACATGATTCAAGTAGTTGGTCACAAAAACCCTGATAGCGATAGCATCTGTTCAGCACTTGTTGGTGCTGCTCTTCTTAAAGCTCGTGGCGTTGAAGCTAAAGCTGTTCGTCAAGGTGAAATCAACCGTGAAACTCAGCATATCCTAACGACAGCTGGTGTTGATCAACCTGAAATGTGTACGGGTGTCGCTGGCGAGAAAGTTTGGCTAGTTGATTACTCTGATCTAGCACAAGCACCGGATGACATCGCAGATGCTGAAATCGTAGGTATTGTTGACCACCACCGCCTAGGTGATGTGATGACGGTTAACCCACTTGAAGCATGGATCTGGCCAGTTGGTTGTACATGTACCATCATGTTCAACCTATTCAAGATGGAAAACGTAGAAATCACTCGCGAACTAGCGACCCTGATGATGTCTGCCATCCTAAGCGATACTGTGGGTTTTGCTTCTCCAACGTGCACTCAAAAAGACAAAGATGCGGTGGCTGAGCTTGCTCCACTAGCTGGTGTTGTAGATCTAGACCTGTTCATCAAAGAGCTTCTGATCGCTAAAACTGACATCCAGGGCCTATCTGCTGCTGAGCTAGTAGAAAAAGACCTTAAAGCATACCCATTCAAAGAGCGTAATGTTGTTGTTGGTCAAATCGAACTTGCAACTCTTGAGCAAGTTAACGACATGATTACTGAGCTTGAAGCTGATCTTCAGCGTCGTTGTGACGAAGAAGGCCTAGCAATGGCCGCTCTGATGCTGACTGACATCACAACTAGCACAACGCGCCTACTTTACAAAGGTGAGTGGAACGAAGTGCTAGATACACATGCTAAAGATGGCATGCTGATGATGGAAAACACGCTAAGCCGTAAGAAACAAGGCTGGCCTTGGCTGCAGAACGTACTTGCTTAATCGCTGGTACTTCTTGCTAATGAAAAAAGGAACGCTACGGCGTTCCTTTTTTGTACTTGAACAACACCGTTTATCGCCTTAATGCCGAGGTCTCATTTAATATATCGGCAAAATGAGACACAAATTCACGCCCTACTAACTTACCTTCACGATAATCTATCTCCAAATCATCCTTACTGCTTAGCAAAGCTCGGCTCTTCAAACTTTTTTCTGGCGAAATTTGGATAATTTGCAGTCCTTCAGGTGGAGAGAGCATAAATTCATGTGCCCCCTGATAGGTGGTATAGTAGCGATTAAGCATATCGATCACCTCGAGCCGTTTATTATTACCTGTCAGTGCGAGAAATCGCTCTATGTTATCAGCCGAGAGTAAGCTCCAGCTTTTACCTTTACCTGAAGATGCTGCTCCAGGCTCTTTATCACGCCAATTCAGCTTCCAGCTTTCGAACTTGGTTGTCAGCTCTCCGTGCAAAGCTTTTACCTTATCCAAAGACTCATTCAAACTCAGCCTATCAATATAATCAGGAAGCGCGATTTCCACCTTACCGCGCCAATCATCAAAGCGGCTGCTCTCATCTTGAGGCAATAACACAGGTTCCGTTCTCACCACAATCACTAAGTCAGCACCACGCTGCCAAGCTTCCTTCACAGGCACAGCAGCACTGACGCCACCGTCAACCCATTCCAAGTCGTCGAAGTTAACTGGTTGATTATAAATCACCGGTATTGCACATGAAGCCCGTAATACATCGCACCAGTTATCCTCGTACATGGGTATATAAATATCTTGCAAAGTATCTTTACGGGTAGCACAGGCAAACGCATGTCGATGACGCAGCACCTGCCTTGCAGCAGTCACATCTAACGGTAATGAACCATGAGCCCGTACAGCTTCCAAAGCCCAATCGAGGTTCATCGGTTTCTGTTGGCTAAGATACTTATATAAGTTGAAAAATTCATTGTCAGTGGTGTAGTTAACAATGAAATCATAACCGAAACGAGGTTGACGGCTAATATATGACGATAAGTTCAGCGCACCAGCAGACGTGCCGATGTAAAGCTCGAATGGATCGAAGCCTCTTTCTAGAAAAGCATCAAATACCCCGGCCGTAAAAATGCCACGTTGCCCTCCTCCCTGCACAACTAACGCGATTTTTTTCTTTTTCGCATTGAGTAACTTATGTGAAAAGCTGTTAATTAAAGGTAAATCGAATGCCTTTAAACTAAACGGTAAATGATTTGTCATGCCCCGACCCACGTACTACAGGAATCTTGTAAAGCAGTATACCGTCCCTAGCTAGATAAAAACTTAACCTGTTCTATATTTATCTAATTATTAATAGCTTACGCAGTAACTGATACTATACCAAAGCCAATTATAACAGTCATGATGCTTATGGCAATCAACACAGCGAGTTTCAATTCGAAGTCCATAAATTTCGCCCCCTAGAAAAAATTAACAAACCGTTAACTCTATTTTAGGGAGAGTTCAAGATTCTGGCTAATGAAAAAGCAATAATTTAAGAAAGCTGTCACACTTAAATTTATGTTTGCGCTATTGGATAATGGTATGAAAACAAGACATTTATTATTAATCTTTGCCGGTATGTTAATGGCATCGCATACGGTAGCTGCCAATACCATCTATGTGACACCATACATTGGCTACACTTTTTCCAGCTCAATCAAGGATGATAACGGGGTTAACATTGAGCCCGAAAACGATCCTCATTACGCAATCTCCATAGAAACAGACTTAGACAAGGGGCGTGTGGGTTTATTTGTCAGTCACCAGCCGACTGACTATGAAACCTTTTCAAATTCCGGTTCATTCACTTATGTACATTTTCAGAGCTCTCTGCGTTTTGATACCTTTGAGCGTTTTGATACTTTCGTGGGCGCGAGCATAGGCACAACTATTATCGATGCCGACTGGAGTGACCAAGATCTTGTTTTCTCTGGTGGCTTCTTGGGTGGAGTGGAATACAAATTCACGCCACACTTCTCATTACTATTAGAAGGACGTTGGCTTGCTAACCTCATGGAAAGTGATACCACAACCGTCTGCAACCTCCCGGAGGGTAACCAAACCTGTAATATAAAGGTCAATTCCGAGTGGCTAACCCAATTCCAAACAAACCTTGGCTTTACCTATGCGTTCTGAGTTCTAGGCCAATTTACTGACGACACACCAGTGAATTGAAGCACTGGTGTGCGAATTAGCTGCAAATTAACCAATTTGCAGATTTAATCAACGGGTTTGTAAAATAATATTTCCAACCACGTATTTTCTCTGCCGCTAGTTTTTCCTACCAACATGAAGCCGACCACAGCGTTCTTCACTAGAAAAGAAGGCAAAACCAAAAATTAACATCTACCCCGCCGTTCCTTTACAACCCTACGCTCTATTGCTTTACATATTTACTCTAGTTAATCTCGTTCAATCAGCGTGGTCTTACCTTTCAATTATCACGCTAAGTATTGATATTAATTGGAATAATTCTCTGACTAATCCTATCTAGATAGTGATTTGCAGTACATAAGGAGATGTATATGAAACGTGAACAATGGGGCTCACGCGCTGGATTTATCCTAGCGGCAGTAGGCTCTGCAATCGGGCTAGGAAACATCTGGCGTTTCCCTTATATGGCTTACGAAAATGGTGGTGGCGCCTTTTTTATCCCTTACCTTTTTGCCATGCTCACCGCCGGTATCCCTTTTATGATTATGGAGTTCAGCCTTGGTCATAAACTGCGTGGGGCTGCACCAAGAGCCTTTTCCAAACTCGGCCTAAAATTTGAGTGGCTAGGTTGGTTCCAGGTATTTATCGCGGCCATTATCGCCGTTTACTACGTAGCGATTATTGGTTGGGCGATTTCTTATCTGAGTTATTCATTCACCCAAAGCTGGGGTACCGATACTAATGCCTTCTTCTTTGGTGAATATCTGAAACTAGGCGACAACAGTCCAAGTCAATTGGGTAGCCTGCAAAGCCATATTGCAATTCCGATGGCGATTGCTTGGGCGATCACTTTTACTGCGATATTTACTGGTGTCAAAGGTGGTATTGAGCGCGCAAGCAAGATCATGATGCCTTTGCTGTTTATCATGGTCGTTGCGTTGATTGGCCGCGTTGCATTCCTTCCAGGTGCTCTAGATGGACTAAATTACCTATTCCAGCCAGACTTCAGTAAGATTTTGGATGCCAAGGTATGGTCTGCGGCATATGGTCAGATCTTCTTCACCCTGAGTGTCGGTTTCGCCATCATGATTGCTTACTCTAGCTACCTGCCAGAGAAGTCTGATATCAACAACAACGCCTTTATGACTGTGCTCATCAACTGTGGTTTCTCTATCACTGCGGGTGTATTGATCTTCGGTGTATTGGGCTATATGGCGCAAGAGCAAGCCAAACCTATTACTGAAGTGGTGTCGGCTGGTGTTGGCTTAGCATTTGTCACCATCCCGGCAGCAATTAACTTACTACCTGCACCGTATATTCTAGGTCCACTGTTCTTCTTAGCTTTGGTTGTGGCAGGTTTGAGCTCGCACATTTCAATTATCGAAGCGGTTACCTCAGCTGTCATCGATAAGTTGAAAATCACCCGTAAGCTAGCAGCCTCTTTGGTATGTGGTATCGGCTTTGTTGTTTCGATGGCTTTTGCCACCAATGGCGGCCTACTGCTCCTTGATTTGGTTGACTACTTCATTAACAACGTTGCACTTTTGGCTAGCTGCCTTGTTGAGCTTGTCGTCATTGCATGGTTGCTGAAAGTATCTGACATCCGCAACTACGTAAATAGCATCTCTGAATTCAGCATCGGTAAGTGGTTTGAAATCTGTATCCGCTTCCTAAGCCCGGCAATGCTGGCTGTCATTCTGGGTACCAACCTCGTTAATACATTCAACGATGGTTATGGCGGCTATGCAACCTCAGATCTTCTGATGTTGGGTTGGGGCCTAGTTGCAGCAATGTTTGTTGTTGCCGTTATTATCAATGTTTCATCGAAACCACAGCCACAGCAGGAGGCCAAACTATGACAACGGGCGCAATTATTATGATGCTTTTCGGCTTGGGCATTACATGGGGCGGCGCAGCATACTGCATTTCCGTCGCGATGAATAAGCAGAGCAGAGATTAAGCTTTCGCTAAACGTTTAAACAAGGAGGCTATCGCCTCCTTGTTTTTTTGCTTCTAATTATGTTAACAATGATCCATTCTGATAAAGAATTCTTTTCCTTATGGCAATCAGGTAGCTACAATCGGAGGATTCAGGAGATAGCGGCAGATAACAAACAGTAGAACAATACGGTCGCCTATAGCTTTCATTGCCCAATGAAAGACAAAACATCAAGGAACAGAAATGAAGTTAGCAGCACTTATACTCTCAACAGCACTTATGCCTTCCATCGCATTTGCTTCTTCGACAAGTTGCGAAAGTAAAAAATACCACCAGTATATTGATGCCTCTCTCAGCTGGTATGAAAGCCTAGTTACGTTAGCGGTTGATAAAGAACCAGACCTCAAAGAGGTTGGCCAGTGGTTCCTTGAAGGGCGTAAGCATCACTTTGAATTGAATCGCGATGCCTTTGATTGGTATCTCGCCAACGACAAGGACAAACTAGCCCTTTCTCTTCCAGTTGAGTCATGGTTAAACCTAACCCAACAAGATGTGAAAGCCTTATCAGAAGAACAAAACTCTGATTTGGGCAAAGCGGCTAAGTTGGCCTTCGATGACAGACAAAGCAAGCCGCATCCGAAAAACTATGCCTTGCGAAGTGCTTTTGCCGAATTACTCACACACCCGGGTAATATAGAAAAACCACTTAATGCCTATAACGAAAAGATGACGGCGCTTACTGAAATGGAGTGTCAGTAAACGTAGTGCCTTAGGCCCAATAAATATTGTATATTAATTGGGCAATATCATGTTTTTTCAATTGCATAGCTTTATAGATTCATACATGCTTAACGGTTTTTTGCTACGGTCAACCCACCCTTTTTGCAATGAATCCCTTTAATTAGGAAGGATCCTATATGACAAACCGGCACGCTAACGCGTTATTTTTTCTCATACCGGCAGTTTGCATATCCAGCTATGCGCACGCTAACCAACCACAGCGATGGTCTGCAGGTTTAAACGCTGACATATCACTTTTGACGGGGTATTCGGAAAGCCGCTCTCCATTTAACACTGATGACAGTACCATCGGGGATTATGGTAAGGCAGATAAAGAGAGTAGCTTTCTTGTTGCTCCACTCGGGACCATTAGCTATACCAACCAAACACTAGACAAACAAATTTACTTTGGTACCAGTCGCTCTGACTTGGCGTTTGGCCGCTTCCATGTAGAATTGGGCTATAAACACAAGCTCGATGGCAACGGGACATTAGTTTTTAGCTATGTGCCAGGCTTACTAACGAGTGAAACGTGGCAAGACCCTTACCTACTAGACCAAGCTAGAGCGAAAACAGATAGTAAAATCAAAGGGCTACGTTTCCAATACAATCAAATCCTCGGCAGTAATTTCTCGTTAGAACTTTCTGGAGGTAATCAGGATCTTGATAAAGAAACCAGCGGCTCAAGCCAAGCCACTCTGTCTGATGCGCAAAAGCAATCCCTCGACCGTCAATCCGACATTTACTATGCCCAACTAAGCCATTCTATGCCAATTAGCCGAGCGCAATTTTTGCGCTCAGCTATCAGTTATACCCGTAACGATGCGCAAGGCGACGCAATGGCAAGTGACAGCTTCGGTGCAGAGCTTAGTGTGGTTCAGCGCGTCAACAAAGCCAGCTTTGCTCTAACATTCAGCTACGACTACATTGCCTTTGATGAACAAAATCCAATTTTTGAGCGTACACAACAAGATGACAAGTGGGGGGTCTTCCTTGCATCACAATATGATGAACCAATGGGCTGGAAAAGCTGGAATTTAGTCTCACTAATAGGCTATAACCAAAGTAATTCAAACATCAGCTTTTATGATGAAGAAAGCTTACTTTTCACCGTAGGTATGAACTACCGGTTTTAATTTTTTTCGACAGCGACGGAAAATTGCATTAAATTAGCTGCAATTTGCCGAAATAGTTACAAGTTATTAATCGTTATGGCAGTAGTGGATCACAAAAAAGCCGATGCAACCCAAGAGTCGTTGCATCGCATTTTTACAGTGCCGGAAGCACCCGAATCGACCTTAGGTCGGATCGAAAAAGAGATTTCAGAAAACCTAAATGTGTTTTTACAAACGCATATAGCTGCCCGCGAAAAACCCCTGGCAGAAATCGAAAAAGACTTCTCGTCTGCAGATATACCAGAGCACCCGAGCTTTGTGTCTGATCATACCCATTTTCTATTGGACAAGCTGGTGGCCCAATCTGTGCATACCTCTGCACCGACATTTATCGGCCATATGACCTCGGCCTTGCCCTATTTCTTGATGCCGTTGTCCAAGATTATGATCGGCCTGAACCAGAACTTGGTGAAAATCGAGACCTCTAAGGCATTTACGCCATTGGAGCGGCAGGTACTGGGGATGCTTCACAACTTGATTTACCATGAGGATGACGCTTTTTATCAGCAGTGGATGCACAGCGCTAACCACTCTCTGGGCGCCTTTTGTTCCGGTGGTACTATCGCCAACATCACTGCCCTCTGGGTTGCTAGAAACAGTGCGTTAAAGCCTGATGGTGAGTTCAAAGGGGTAACACAAGAAGGTCTATTCAAAGCAATGAAGCACTATGGCTATGAAGATCTTGTCGTGCTGGTTTCGGAGCGAGGCCACTACTCACTTAAAAAATCCGCCGATGTACTAGGTCTTGGCAGAGACTGCCTGATCCCGATCAAGACCGATAGCCACAACCGGGTATGTGTTGACCAAATGCGCGCCAAGCTTGATGAGCTTAAGCAGCAAAACATCAAACCTTTTGCAATTGTCGGTGTCGCTGGTACAACGGAAACAGGTAATATCGACCCGCTTGAGGCTCTGGCTGATCTGGCACAGGAATATGGCTGTCATTTTCATGTCGATGCCGCATGGGGTGGCGCAACTCTGATGTCCAATACGTACCGATCACTGCTAAAGGGGATCGAACGTGCGGACTCAGTGACCATAGATGCTCACAAGCAACTGTATGTCCCTATGGGCGCGGGGATGGTCATCTTTAAAAACCCGGCCTTAATGACAGCGATTGAGCATCATGCCGAATACATCTTGCGTAAGGGCTCTAAAGACTTAGGTAGCCATACACTGGAAGGCTCAAGAAGCGGGATGGCGATGCTACTGTATGCCAGCCTCAATATCATCAGTCGGCCGGGCTATGAAATGCTGATCAATACCAGTATTGAAAAAGCCCAGTACTTTGCCTCGCTGATCGCTCAACACCCTGACTTTGAGCTGATTTCCGAGCCTGAATTATGCCTGCTAACCTACCGGTATGCCCCTGCTCGTACTCAAGAAGCGCTACGACTTGCCGATCCCGAGCAACGTGAAGAGCTACTGGCGGCCCTTGATGATATGACCAAGTTCATCCAGAAACGTCAACGTGAATCGGGTAAGTCGTTTGTATCTCGTACCCGTATCACGCCAGAAGCGTGGGATCGCAGGCTTACAACCGTCTTTCGCGTTGTGCTGGCTAACCCGCTAACAACAGAGCAAATACTGAAAGACGTACTGGAAGAGCAAAAAGACATCGCGAAGCAGAGCTTGATCAGTTTCCCTAAAATCAACACGCTAACCGAAAGTATTCTCAACCAGCAAGTCACACTCTAAATTAGCATGCAGCACTCTTGCTAACGAAGAAAAGCCTGACTGAAGTCATAATGCCATTCGGTTAAGCACTAGCGCTTATATCTCAATGGATATCGGCTAGGAATATAGAGCACTGAACGTGGATA
>NZ_JANEYT010000022.1 GCF_024357955.1 Photobacterium pectinilyticum | reverse complement strand
ATCACTCAAGAAGGAAAAGCGGATCAAGTGCGATGGATCACAAATGATTTTTCAATGGGGGTCTGGTGAACGGTTACGATTCTTTATCGTTGGCTGTTCCGTAGTTCACTCGGCCGATATCTTTCAAATAACTATGCTGCGGCCCCACCGATGGATAATCCAGGCCACTGGCAACCGAGTAAACTTCTTGTGGCTCGCCCTGTTCGTCTTTGAGCATATAGGATTTGAAGCCGTGCATTACGCCCGGCTCACCCAATGACAGCGTTGCAGCATGCTCACCCACTTCCGTTAAGGAACGTCCTGCAGGTTCAACGCCATGAATAGCAACATCCTTATCATCTAAAAACGCGGTAAACAGCCCCATAGCATTAGAGCCACCACCGACACAGGCAACCAAGTTGTTTGGTAGGTTTTCAGTCATCTCCTTGAACTGAACACGGGCTTCGTTACCGATAATCGATTGGAAATCACGCACCATCATCGGGAATGGGTGCGGGCCAACAACTGAACCAATGGCATACAGCTGATTGATAGGATCTTTCAAGTAAGCTTCAAACGCTGCATCCACCGCTTCTTTCAGCGTTTTTCTGCCATGAGTCGCCGGTATCACATTGGCGCCGAGAATACGCATACGAACGACATTCGGGTGCTCTTTAGCGATATCGACCTCGCCCATATAGATATCACACTCCAATCCAACCAGAGCCGCTGCGGTAGCGAGCGCGACACCATGCTGGCCGGCCCCCGTTTCGGCAATCAACTTTTTCTTGCCCATTTTCTTGGCAACAAGGGCTTCACCCAGGCAATGGTTAATCTTATGAGCCCCTGTATGGTTAAGATCTTCACGCTTTAGATAAATTGGCGCACCGTATTTAGCCGATAGATTCTCGGCATGAAAGATAGGACTCGGACGGCCAACAAAGTGTTTATATAAACGCGCTAACTCTTCCTGAAACGCAGGGTCTTGGCGACATTCATCATAGGCTGCCGTGATTTCTTCCATCACTTTTTGCAGCTCTTCAGGAATAAAACTTCCGCCATATTCACCAAAGTAACCCTGAGCATTAGGTAAAGCGTGATTAAACGAATTCTTCATGACGATCCTTGTCCTATTCAATGAGTACAAAAACAATCATAAAGACTAAAGTGCCATGGTTGAATAGTGACAAGATGAATATTTGGGATAAATGTGATCTCGAAGATTGGTATTAATACCAACCTACATAAATATTTGATCAGTCATGCTGGTTAAAATCGCAGATAAGAAAAGGCGCTAGCAAACTCTACTTTGCTAACGCCTGAAATACATAGAACATCATGCTAGGTATGATGAGCATGATTAAATTTAATGATTACGCTTAGTTTGACTCTTAATCAATGTCGCAATCAGTACAACTTTGTAGTGCGATTTCATGTTCAAAGACTGCTGTATCGTTACCTTCTGCCAATAGCTCTGCTATTTCATCCGCGACTTCTTGCTCATCTTCCGCTTCAACTTGATTCGCTAGTTCTTCTTCTGGGTAGCCGTAGAAATTCAGCAATAAGTAATCACGCGCTTCGTCTTTAGTACAAGTCACGTTCACCGAAAGATCTGGCTCAACGTTTCCTTGCTCGATTATCGCAGCCATTTGCGCTAGGACATCATCTTTCATCGCAGCCGTTAACCAACCAAGATCAGTGCTTACTGTGTTTTTTTTACAGTTAAAACAAGGAAGTTGATGAAAGTAATATTGAAAATCAGTCATAGGTAATTTCTTCTTTGAGTGTTGTATAGCAAGATTATGCGCATTTTCTAGCAAAATACTATCTCAATAGACATTGAAGACTGGATTGCTGTGGATAATTTTTAGCGGGACGCAGAGCAAAACAACGCTGACCACTCAGCTAAGACTAAATATCCAAAAGAAAATGTTAAGCCATTTTCAGGTCAAAGCAGTAACCAATTCAATCCACAATAAACACCCCGTTAGTAAATAATTCATTAATAATTTCATTCGATGTCGAGCCCGTCCCCAGCCCTAATGCCGCGACATCGATATTTTCAACGGTGATGTTCTGCTGTGAGGTATCGCTTACTGCAACCGAAAGATTCACGGCGTCATCGGTATCAATATTGGCAGTGATATTATTGAGCAACCGATCGAGGTCGCTCTCATCGTTATCCGGTAAGATCTCAGCAATATCTAGCTGATCGAGGTTAATTTCAAAATCTTTCACTGTATCAGTAAACGGCGTGCCGGTGGTGGACACATCCGATGCTTGCCAAGTAAAGACATCTGCTGCACCGTCTCCGATACCATTAAGCTCACCGCCCCACAGTTCGTCATTACCTACGCCGCCAAGCAGCTCATCACTGCCACCAGCACCAACCAATATGTCATCGGCCAACCCACCGAGCAGACGCTCATCGGCGTCACTGCCTACGACAAGGTTCTCGGCGTCGTTATCACCAGCACCAACGTCATTGCCGGTGTTGGCTAAATCATCTATACGGACTCCAATCAACAGCTCGGTCGACTCGGCTTCGCTGCCATCAATTTCCTGCGAGATACCGACCAAGGTTAAGTTGTTCGCACCTTCAGGGAGATCTGCAACGAATATATCGTCCAGCTCTGTGCTTGCCACCCGCCAGCTACCATCACCGTTATCAGTACCAATTTCAACCCCGGAGCTGTCAACCAACCGCCCTGCTCCAAGGTTACGCACTTCAACAAACAAGGTTTCATCGGCATCAGCAGGGAGCACCGCCAACCCTAGCAATGGCACTAATGTCCCCAAGGTAGCACGCGTATCAGCTAGCTGGGGAACCGTTAACTCCAAGGTCGGTGGCTCCGGTTTCGGGGTGACAGTGACATTGATAATGGTCGTTGCCTGTTGCGGCCCGCCAGAGCCGACATTACCGTTATCGTTGGCAACAAGAGTAATGACATCATCACCTTTGAAGTCGAGGTTACCGAGGTAAGTGATCCCAGCTGCTAAGGCGGTATTAATATCAGCAAGGCTACCTTCCAAGGTGACTGCAGCACTGCCATTGTCGGTTATCGTAACACCTGTGGTGTCAACCGCCGTCAAACCGCCATTATTTGCTGTGAGGGTTACCGTCATCACCCCACTGCTACCGGTCTCATCGAAGTCAATATCGGTGACATTCAAACTATTGATCACCAAAGGAGTATCTTCCTCTACGGTTTGATCGCTAATATCTGGCAATTCTGGCGCATCGTTAACCGCTTCAATATCCAAGTTATTTGTCACGAACTGGGCAATATCGTCTGTCGCCACATCGGTTTGGTCAACAGCGCGGATTTCCAAGTCTAATTGCCCATCCCAGTTATCACTGTTAGCATCGCCGGGAATAAATACGAGGTTATCGAGAGCTGAACTATTAACAGTGACCAACCACACACCGCCGCCCTGATCCGTTACTGTCCCTGTGACACCATCAGGTAGAGCAATTTGGCTCGAATCAGGTACATTACTGACTTGGATTTGCAGCGTTTCCGGTGGGTTTTCTGACACGTTAGTTCCAGTGCCTGAATAGCTATCGCTATCATCAAAGGCTTCGATGTTGAGGGTAAGGTCGATATTGTCATCCTCGGTGCCTTCGGCTGTTGGAGTGACATCAATATCGACCCTGTCCGCAATGGGGTTTACCACCACGGTGAAAGTTGCAGTATTTTCAACCGGCAACTCCAAGCTATCCTCTTTGGAAAACACGACAATATCCAAGTCTACCGAGCCGCTGAAATCGTTAGGGGGGATAAGGCCAAGGCTACTTAAATCAAAAGAGTCACTACCAGGAGGCACGGCAACACTCCACTCGCCCCCACCATTGTTATCTGCACCGTCAATAATAAAACCTTCCGGTACGTTGACGATTTTTATCGACAAGATCGATTCAGAACCATCAATATCGACCACATTTCCACTAATACCGGCAAAGCTGATGGCACCACTGTCTTCATCGCCCTCAACCGGAGTATCAATCCCGATGAAGTTCACTTCATCATTAACCGCTATCACTTCAAAAATAATGCTGCCATCAAAGCTGGCTGTATCGGTTTGGATAGCCGCCCCTGTAGTTTCATCATATTCGGCTGTATCAACAATCGTGACAGCCACATCCAATGAGACATCACCACTAAAGTCTTGTGGAGGAACATAGCGAATCGCACCTAACTCGCTGATATCGGTGATCGTCAGACTGGTCACCTGCTCACCCGCAGCATTAAGCAAAAAGCCACCAGCAGCGCCAACACTAATTACAGCCAGCTCGATGGTCTCGAGACCTTCTAGGGTAGTGTTGCTGATATCGGCAACGGTCGCAGTAACGTCGAGGATGATGGTGCCGTCCTCGTAAGCGATATCAGGGTAAATCACCTCGGGTTCACCACCTTCAACTGGCTGGCGGTTCGCATCCAACCCTTGGGTTTCCACTACAGAGACATCAATATCTGGCACCCGAACATTGTCACCAGTTCTGTCGGGAACATCGACAATGGGATCGATTCGCACCGGAATCGTATCGACTAACTCATTGAAATCACCACTTTCGGTATCGGTATTGACGTATTTCACATCAAGAATGAAATCACCAGCAAAGTCCTGCGGGAGATTCAAGGTAATACCGGATAAATCGACGCTACCATCCGCCTGCACCGGTACTTTAATCACGTATTCACCAGTGACAAAGTTGAAATCCATGCCGGAGATTGTGGCCCCATTAGGCAAGCTAGCAGCACTGATCACCAATGAAAGCTCATCATCTCCCTGGTTTTCCCCGACTGTGCTTAGGCTCACAATCTGATTAAGGAAAGTCCCCAAAGTCACCGTCGTATCTTCTTCACCGGTAACAATAATGCTGTCATCCACCACAATATCTGCCGCAAATTGATCGTTAAGCGTATTCCCTTGGAAATCTATGGTCAGGGTGCTGTTTACTATCTCAATGGCACTAGGGTCCACATCATCACTCTGATCTTGCACCTGAGCAGCAATGGCGATGTCCACAGTACCGATAAAATCAGCAGGGGCGAGGATCTGGATGTCACCCAAACTGCCCTGAGGTACTGTCCAACTACCATCACCGTTGTTGATACCACCAATGACAACAAAGTCTGCTTCGGGATCAGGGAAGGTGATCACAACAGACAAGATGATCTCGTCACTGTTGGGATCGAGATCTTCAAACACGATCTGACCATCAGAGTCTGGACCGCCACCAAGATCCAAACTGCCGTCAATAGAGACGATGGTATCGACAAAATCAGTACTGCCTGTAGGCGTCACTCCAAGTTCGGCATCCGGCTCTACCACTGCCTGAATAATGACATTCAAAGTGCCATTGACCGCTTGGACATCGGTCGCTGGCGAATCAACATCCACTTCAGTAATCATTACCTCTGTGGTGATAGCCGTAGCGCCAGTGAGATTTAAATCTGAATCTTCCGGGGCCAACAGCTGCAGTTGGGCACCATTCAATAACTGGGTCAATTGCGCATCAGTCAAGGTGACAGAGCCCGCCGCATCGACAGCTAAAGTGGTAATCGTGCCACCATCATTTATCTGCAAACCATAACCAGGCTGGATATTGTTAATCACCAAACCGGTCACCACTTCTTTGCTATCGGTTATTACCGGTTGCCAGTTGAGGTTGATCGGCTGATCTTCCAATCCATTACTTTGGCGCGTGTAGTCCTCGGCATCGACAACAGGTTCAATGTGAATAACAAGCTGAAATTCAAATTCACCTTGGTCGCCATCATTTTCTGTTACGACAACATTGGCATCGAGTACGATATCTTCTGTACTGTTCTCCGGCGGGCGGATACTAATAGCCACGGGCTGATCAGGATCACCAATATCTTCCCCCGTTAGCTTCACTTCATAGCGGGGTAAGCCATCGTCATCAAACCCAACAAAGACCAGCGTTTGCTCATTGCCCTCAGCATCAAAAATTTGGGTTCCCTCAGGGATATTAGAAACCACAAAGGTCAGAGTTTCAGACTCATCCAGCGGCGCATTGGCCAACTCCCCGGATACCAAACTAAAATCGAGTACCGCATCGGTATCTTCATCAACCGTGGTTTCAATGCCGGGGACTTCACTACCAACAATTTCGGTCCAGTTACTGCCGCCGAGCTCAAACTCAGGCTCGTCAACCACGCCAGTTAATGCCACCTCAATAAACTGCTCCGGTGTGACCAAGACATCTTCGACCGTTTCGACAGTGCCGTCTTCAAGGGTGATATCAACAACATCCTTAACGATACCTTCTACTTTGAATTGAAAGTCGACATTACTTTCCGGTACCGGGATCAGCACGACCTGATCTAATTCTTCATAGAGAATTTCATACACGCCATCGGCATCTGGAGTGAGGACCACGCCATTTTGTGATAGCAATGCGCCATCGGGTAGTTCAGAAATACGGACAAACAGGGTTTCAACCCCGAAGTCATCATCGAGATCATCCAGTTCGGTTAACTCGATAAGCGGAGCAAGAGTGATAAGCTCATCTTCTAGTGACTCTACCCGGCTGACCTTGAGCTGGGCGTCATCAGCAACAGGAAGGACATTCAACAGTATCTCTTCGGTTATTTGTGCCGTTTCCGAGCCCGGCACAAAGTGCCCTAGTTCTGTACTTTGTGCGGTCAGGTTCAAGCGAATATCACCGCTGAAATTATCGATAGGGTCAATCTCAATAGTATCGACTGCTGTCACTGGCACTTCAAACACACCCGGCGCGACTTCAATTATCCCCTCACCAATGAGCTGGGCTTGCCCTTCAGTGATGGTAATAAAATAGGTTAGATCCTCCGACCCATCGGTATCTTGTAACAGTGCCTGAAATGACTCACTGAGGCTGATGTTGTCGCCGTCCTCCTCGCCATCGCCATAGTAAAACACTGCGGTATCAGCGAAAGCCGGCTCATCAGCAATGCCCAATACACTGATAGATAAAGTGCCATCTTGCAGAGGCTGATTTACCCCATCAACGGTGACGACCTCCGCGGTTACCGTAAAGTCCAATAGATTATTCGGCTCAAACAAGGTCGAATAATCCGGCTCCGGCACGAAAGTGACACCTTGTAGCTCGAACACCCCATCACCATCGGGATCAACAAAGGCGGTGGGATCAATTTGCACTTGCCCCCCAACAGGTACGATCTCGACACCGTTAAGGAAAAACTGCCCGTGAGGATCTGCGGGTAGTATGATAAATACATCTCCGATCTGCTCGCCGCGATCCGCATCACCAATATCTATCGACATATTGATTGGGATCCCAGTCGTAGGATCGCCAAGCGATTCGTCGGGGTTCCGACCTTGATCTTCAACACCTTCGGAAGGCTGTACCACCAGAGTCGGTTCTTCGTCAGTGATAGTGATCGTTAATGTACTCTGGCTAGTATCGTTGTCGCCATCGGTCACTTCAAAATCAACATTGGCAACAATAGGCTCGGCGCCATGGGCGAGATCTGATTGGGAATTAAACAACACCTGACCTTCGGTACTGATCAATAACTGACCGAGCAACTGACCGTCCTGATTAACGTCAAAGCTAAAGAAACCCTGTGCATCAGGTGTGCCCGTCAATTCCTGCCTAACACCTTCAATGATAACTGCCGTAACTTCGGCATCATCGGCCCCTTCTTCAGGAACCGTCAGTACATCGAGGGTCTCTGTCGACTCCCCTTCTTCTATCGATTGGAAGGCGGCATCTTGGGTCTGTGGAATATCGTCATCTATCGTTACCGCAAACGTCACAGCAGAGCTAGCGTCGCCATCTTGATCGACCGCGGTAGCTGAGAACTCAATCGTCAGCTCGGTATCATTATCTGGCTGAACATGGTCCAGTGCACCCAGCAAGGTAAAGCTATAGCTATCATCGGCTGAGGTGCCGGTTGCGATAAACGCTAATACAAAGATCACCACACCGTTCACTTGGCCTTCATAGGTGTTGTTGGTGGTATTGAAAACCAAGGTGACCTGTTGCCCGCCAGCCGTTAGCGTGCCTGCATTCGCGGTATTGAACGCATCAACATCGACCTCATAGTTAACGATTTCATCGGAACCGGTATTAAAGGTGATTGTTGCGGTGGCGGTTTCCCCATCATCATCCGGTGTCGAACCGGGATGAAAATCTCCTCCCTCATCAATATCACTTTCCAGCACCGTGACCGAGGGGATGGTTTCGATAGCCGGATCAGTACCATCAGTAATCGTGGTGGTGATAAGGGCTGGTGTTTCCAAGAAGTCACCATCGGTATCTTGAACCTGGATAGGTAAGTCAAAGACAATGGTATCGTCTTGCTGGCGTACCAAGCCGGTATTATCCGTTCCGTTGTGATCCAATGGCTTAAGCTGGGTCACTGTGGTTGTAATATCTACCTGCTCACCATCGCTGTTTTGTAAAGCAGTAACAACTGCAGTTAATACCGTTTCGCCATCGGCAGTAAGTGTTAATGTACCCGTAGTAGCATCCCACGTTGCAGTTACCGGTAGCCCACCTGCGGTAATTTCTGCCTCTAGTTCAGCCAGCAATGTGGCTAACTGAACCGGGTCGAGAGCAACCGTGTCGGGATCTAGCCGATCAACCCCAGCCGCGATGGTGATCGCCGCTTCATCCGATACCGGGTAGCCTTGTTCAATTCCAGGCTCACCTTGATCAGGTGTAAGATCGCCTTCAGTAAACGCAAGTTGTGTTGTATTACCACCAACAGGATCTGTCCCGTCTTCAATCGTTATAGTGATTGAACCTTGTGCTGTGTCATCGTCGCGGTCTGTCACTTCTATCGCTAATTCCAGCGTCGCGAGATCTGAGTCGGCAACTTGGTCAAGTGGCTGCAACTGAGTGACACTGTAACCTCCGGTAATATCAATATCGATTTCCAACACCACAATATTCGGGTCATCGGCCCTAACCACTGTGATTTGATTGCCAGAAACCGTAACCGTCAGGTCAAAACCATTACTGGTTAAGTTATCTAGCGCAGGTTGTGCGGCAGAGAATAAGACGGAAATAACATCGTCACTACCCTGAATGACCTCAATATTACCTGTCCCCGATGATGTCCCATCATCGCCTTCATTGAGTGCCAGACCTGAGTCATTACCAAAGGCAGGATCATCACCATCTTCGATATTAATCGTAACAATACCGGTATTGGTGTCGCTGTCGTCATCGGTAACTAACACATTAAGCGGCAAAGATATTGTGTCATCGACAAGGTGATCAAGGTTGCTATTGAGGGTCAGGGTATAGTCACCGGTCGACGTCATCACCACAGTAAACACGTTCTGCTGGCTGCCATTTACATCAATAAAGGCATTAAGAGTATTACCGCCCACCACTTCAAACTGCACCGGAAGGCCATCGCTAAACAGGCTATCAAAAGCGGGTTGGTCAGCCACAAAGTTAATCGTTGCGACTTCATCACTACCAACGTCCACGCCAACCTGACCCGGTGTCGGTACGTTAAGATCAGCAGTTTCGTTGACCGTGATACTGCTGCCTTCGGCCAGTTCAGGAATCGGCCCGTCAGTAATGGAAGCGATCGCTGTGACTTGGGTTACTAAGTTATCTCCATCAATATCAGTGGCCTGCAATGGCAGGTTCACCGTTATCAACTCACCACTGACCGATATAAATCCGTCACTGTTTCCATTGATATTATGATCCAACGGTGACGATTGCGTCACTGTCATGGTCAGATCGATATCCTGACCATTACCGGACTGTACCGGGGTGAACACTATCGTCAGCACCGGTGTGCCGTCGCCTAGCACACCAATTAATTCATTCGTGTTCGGGTCATAGCTAAATACCAGTGCCTCTCCGCCGCCAGACGTTAGTTCGCTATTAAGTTCAGCCAAAATTACAGCCAGTTGATCAGGGTCTATCTGGACAGATTCCGGCACCAAACGATCAGCGCCCGCGACAATCACTTGAAATTGCTGCTCGGTCAGCGGGTATTCGCTTGGAGCTTGGTCAGGCGGGGCGAGGTCCGGCTCGGTAAAATCGACGGCGATAGTGCCACCACCAGCAGGATCATCGCCATCAGTGATCGTAATGGTTATCTGCCCAGAGGTTTGGTCGCCATCGTCGTCAGTGCTCACCACATCAAGTGGTATTAGCAGGCTATCACTGTCGATATGATCCAGCGTTCCGCTGAGCGTTGCTTCAAACTCGCCATCAATATTGATGGTGACCAACAAGATGGTATTTCCCAGCGAATCTACCAAAGTGATTTCACTGCCTACCGGCGTCCCACCGACCACCAAGCTGACTGGATTGCCATCACTAGTAAAATTAAGTTCTGCTTGGGTATCGGCAAACAGCAGTGAAGCAATGTCATCACTGCCTTTATCAATAGTTATCGTGCCCTCAACTACCTGGTTTGCATCGTCGGTTTCATTGAGGCTAACTCCAGCTTCGTCTGCCAAAGCGGGAAACTCACCATCCGTAATTGTCACAGAGACACTTGCAGGTTGGGTTAAGTCATCACCGTCGGTATCGGTTGCCATCAGCGGCAAGGTAAAGACAATTTCCTCTTCATTGCTGGTGATATAGGGCGAAGTAAGCGTAGTGTCGAGGTGATCGAGCGGTTGAAGTTGAGTTGTGATTACCGATACGGTTAAATCGTCACCGTTATCTGCTTGAACACTGCTAATCGCAACCGTTAGCACCAAGCTTCCATCAGGCAAACGCGCTTCCAGCAAACCGCTGGCTTCAACAAATGTGACTGCCAATGGTTCACCAGCCGAGCTCAGTACCGCTTGCAAATCCGCTATCACACCGGCAAGTTGAGCTGGGTCTATGGATATAGAATCTGGATCGAGACGATCAGAGCCAGCGACAATACCCAAGGTTGCCTCGATACTTTCCGGATAGTTACTGGGCTCAAGATCTGGCTCCACCATAGCAGCCACGGCACTTTCTCCGCCCGCGGGATCTGAGCCATCATTTAAGGTCAGGACAATTTGACTATCGTCAGTATCACCATCATCATCCGTTGCTAGCACATTGATAGTCAGTTGGAGTTGATTGCTATCTAAAGGCTGATCAAGAGCATCACTTTGTTCAAGTGTATAGGTGCCATCATTGGCGATGGTTACGCTAAGAATAGCCTCACCTTGGCTATTGAGGAGCACCAACAGATTCTGATCAATTTGATAGCTAACCGGCGCGCCGTTACTGGTAAAGCCAGCAACCACACTAGCAAGTTCGGGGGTATCAACAAACACCACACTGGCTATAGCGTCACTGCCTACATCCAGCTCAATCGCGCCAGTTGCCGTATCCACCTGATCCGGAGGGGTGTTGTCAGGGTCGCTAATTTCAGCCCCAGAATCAGCGTCGAAGGAAGGAAAGTCCCCATCAATAATGGTGGTGGTTAATATTGCTGGGGTATCAAGGAAATCACCGTCAGTATCATTGGCTTGGATCGGCACCGTTACTACAATTTGTTCACCGCTTACAGACACGAACCCATCACTGTTTCCACTGGTAAGGTGATCGAGCGGCAGCAATTGGACTAAGTCAGCAGTAATAGTGATCCCCAACCCATCGGCGCTTTGCACGGAAGTCAGTGTTAGCGTCATGGCGACTTCGCCATCAGGCCTTACGCCAGACAGCACATCGGTCGCATCGTCATAAGTAAAAGTAAGCGCTTCACCGCCCGAGCTTATCTCTTGCTCTAGTTCATTGATAAAATCTGCCAACACCCGTTCATCAATGGTGACAGTATCGGGATCTAACCTATCGACGCCTGGTGTCAGCTCAATGGTATCTTGCCCTGCTTCCGGATAATTGTTTGGAGCCAAGTCAGGCTCAACAAAAGTGATCTCACCTGTTTCCCCGCCCGGAGGGCTGTTACCATCAATACTGATCAGCACCACTAAACCATCGGTACTATCGCCATCAAAATCGGTTGCCGTTACTGCTAATTGCAATACCAAATCAGCACGGTCAAGCTCATCAAATGGCTGCATTTGATTGACTACATAGCTACCATCAGTGCTTATTGAAATAGTTAGTACTAACTCTCCACGACTATCCACCAGCTCCAGTTGGTTACCGTTTACTGATACGGTTGTCTCAAAGCCGTTGCTGGTAATACCGTCCAAATCAGGTTGAAGAGTGTCAAACACCAGAGTGTTGATTTCATCACTGCCCACATCCAAGGGGATTGCCCCTTCGATATCAATGCCAAGTGAATCTGCTTCATCAATGACGGTACCTGCATCGGTGCCAAACAATGGATTCTCGCCGTCAAAAATAACCGAGTTGACCTGCAGTGGAGCATCCAAAGGGTTACCAGCCAAGTCAGCCCCTTGCAATGGCAATAGCACCGATAGCGCATCATCAATATTGGTGACTCGGCCACCACTCCCCTCCCCATCTGGAAGGTGGTCAACCGGTCGCTCCAACAAAGTCGTGACGGTTACAGTGACATCCCTTCCCCCGGTTTCGGCTGAAATCTGGAAGGTCACCACGGTATTACCGTTGCTCATGCCGATAATCGCATTACTGGCGGGATCAAACGTAAAGACAACAGGTAGTCCGCTAGACGTCACCTCGGTACTGAGCTCTGCCAACAAGTCAGCTAGCTGCGCTTGATCGAACGTAAATGAATCAGGACTTAACGGGAGTGAGCCGGCACTTACGATCACTTGTGTTGAGGACTCGGAAGGATAAGTATTGGGCGAGAAATCAGCTTCAGTTAACTGCATCTCACCAATTTCACCACCAGAGGGGGAAAACAACGGCGGAGTCTCATCCTCGGCAGCAATCTCGCCACGTTCAAACTGGGTATCAAAACCCGCTTCTGCCAACGTCGCATCGCCGTTGTAGTTGATAACAACAAAACCACCATTGGCCGTCTCGCCACTGCTGCCAACGCTTCCCGAACCGCTAGCCCCTCCAGAAGAGCCGGCAGCTGGCGGTGCCAAGAAATCGGTTGGATCGGCTCCAGCCAATATCTGGTCCTGAATCGTTGCCAGCTCTTGTTCGCTTAGCCCGAACTGAGCAAAGGAGGCTTCATCAGGAAATTGCCCCAAAGGCTGGATAACCAAACCTTCGGGGAATATTTCCAAACTACGGTCAGTATCACTAGAAAGGGAGGGACTACGAGAAGGAGCGACCAGAACGCAAGTTGAACAGGGCCAATCAACTAAAACCGGCTCACCATTTTGCATGACCATGTAGTTCGCATTGCTATCAGCTAAAAGCATTTGGCCAGATGCTATCTTAATGGTTTCAGTGGCACCAACGGGCTGGGTTGCTCCACCGGGTTGAACGACATACACCTCTCCCTGATTCACCGTCACTTCAATGCTATCAATAGCTTTTGTTCCACTGGGTTCTACACGCTTTGAAGACACATCTGATGAAGTGTTAAACGACGATGATTCAGCCATACGCACTACTCTTGACTGGTAATTTTGGGAGGTTAAGTCCTAATTCTAGTCTCGTATTGAAGTCAACCTTCACAAACCCTAAACGGTTCTCAGGTTTTAGAATTCCCAAACTCGTTACGACAGGGGGCTTGGTCGTGCCCTATGCTTTCATGATTCAGCGCCTGCCGATTTGAACGAAGAAACAACGAGCAGGTAAATTATTGTTTTCGTTACCACTATATGGATATGGGTTGGCTAACGTGTCTGTCAGTACGAGGTTAAGTACGAAGGCATGACAAATGAAAATCAGCGGATCAAACCACAACATCTCGACTATGTCCGAGAGTCTCATTATGCCTCATTGCTTGAGGCCTCTGGCCGCTCACGCCTGTTGCTGTGGCTTATCGCACTGTTTTTTGTCGCAGCCATAATATGGGCCGCCTATGCCCCGATAGAGCAAGTGACCCGTGGCGAAGGTAAGGTTATTCCGTCTTCGCAGCGGCAAATTGTCCAAAACCTCGAAGGTGGTATTGTCGAAGCCATTTTGGTGCGAGAAGGAGAACAGGTTACCGTTGGCCAACCACTCATCCAGCTCGATGACACCCGTTTCAAAGCCGATTTTGATGAAAAAAATCAGGATTTACTTGGCATCAAAGCCGATAGTATTCGCTTGAATGCCTTACTAAACAGCATCACAACATCTCCACCGGACAAGTCACCCAGTCAGTTGTGGCGACAATCCGTGACGATCTCACCAGCCGAGCTCACTTTTCCAGATCACTTTCACCAGCAAAATGCTGGCTTAGTGAAAAGGCAACAAAACGAATACCGTGATCAACTGGCCAGTTTAGATAATCAACTCACCCTGATGGCCCAGCAAATTCAGCAAAAGCTCCGAGAACTGGAAGAAGCACGAGCGAGGCTTAAAAACCAGAAACAGAGCTATTACTTGGCCAATGAAGAATACCGAATCACCAAACCACTGGCCGATGAGGGAGTCGTACCCAAGATTGAGTTGCTCAAGCTACAACGGCAGGTCAATGAAACCCGTAAAGATATGACATCGACTGAATTGCAGATCCCGACGATGAAAGCGGCATTGAGCGAAGCGATATTCAAACGGCTCGATATTGCCCTTAATTTCCGATCCGAAACTCAGTCTGAACTCAACCAAACGTCCGATAAGCTCGATGCGTTAAGTCAATCCCATCTTGGCTTGCAAGACAAAGTCGTGCGCACCCTTGTCACCTCACCCGTTAACGGTACGGTGCAGAAAATTCATATTAATACCCTCGGCGGGGTTATCCAGCCCGGCATGGATCTCATCGAGGTGATCCCCAGCGAAGATAGCTTATTAGTGGAGGCGCAGATATCGCCCAAGGATATAGGCTTTCTAAGGCCGGGATTAGCCGCAGTGGTGAAGTTTACCGCCTATGAGTTCACCCAGTATGGCGGTTTGACCGGCACGTTAGAACATATCAGCGCCGATACTCAGATTGATGAAGAGGGGCATAGCTACTATCAAATCCGGATACGAACCAATGAAACGGAATTTACCGATCCGGCAGGAAATAGACTGCCCATTATTCCAGGGATGAATGCGGTCGCCGACATTATTACAGGCGAGAAAACCGTCTTGCAGTATTTACTCAATCCAGTGCTGAAAGCACAGCAAACGGCACTCAGAGAGTGATTATTTTAGGGGCTGCTTTCTATGATTCTTTTACATAAACGATTCTTACAATCTTTTCGTCGACGCAGGATGAAGCTCACGCTGATAGCGAGTCTACTTTATGCTCCCTTAGCAACCGGACAATCGTTAGAGCAGGCGGTAGCTGATACATTGGCGACCAATCCTGAAATCAAGCGGGCTTACAATGAGTTCATGAGCCGAAACGAGTCTACCCGCTCTTCTGTCGGCGATTACTTACCGTCTGTCGATCTAGAAGCCACTGCGGGGTACGAGGACTACGACAACACAACCAACAGTACTGGGGACTATGAACCGCTCGATGCCACCATCAGTTTGCGCCAACTTATTTGGGATGGATCCATTACCTATCATGATATCCAGCGCAACAAAGCTGAAGCCGAAGCGCAACGCTACCAACTTCTGGCGGATGCCCAAGACAAAGCCCTTCGGGTCACTGAAATTTATCTCGACACCCTTGAAGCCCAGGAAGTACTGGCTTTGTCGCAAACAAACTTCGCAGTCCACCAGCGAATCTTTACCGACATCAAAAAGCGAACCGACTCTGGTATTGGCTCCACCGCCGACTTAGCCCAGATAGAAGGGCGACTAGCCCGGTCACGATCCAACCTCATTGCGGCTGAGAACAACCTGCAAGATAAGATCACCGAGTTCTATCGCGAGGTCGGCAGCCCCCCAGTAAATCTAGAAAAGCCAGAGGTTGATCAAAACTATATTCCTACCTCACTTGAAAATGCAATCAGCGAAGCCAAAGATAAAAACCCTGTATTGTACGTTGCCCGAAATGATATCGATGCGGCGAATTACCAATACAAACAAGCCAAAGGGGGTTTTTATCCCACCTTCTCTATCGAAGCGTCCCAAGAATGGGGAGAGGATATCGATGGAACACCGGGCCATACCGATGAATTCAAGGCCATGCTAAAGATGGAGTACAACCTGTACAACGGCGGCTCGGATTTGGCCGAAAGTCGCCGTGCCGCCTACCAGTTGAACCAATCGAAAGATGTACGCGACCGTGCATACCGTTTACTGGAAGAAAGCACTCGGCTGGCCTGGAGCGGAATGGAGCTAGCATTAAACCAGATCCTTTACCTGCAAAAGCATGTCGATGCCTCGGCTCGCACAGTTATTGCCTATGAAAAACAATTCAGGATCGGTAAACGTACCCTGCTGGATGTCCTCAATACTGAAAATGAGTTATTTGAGGCGAGAAAGGCATACCTAGACGCACACTATGCCGGGATCCTAGTCAAATACCGGGTACTGAATTCAACCGGGCTGTTACTGGAAGAAATGCGGGTCGATGTACCTAATCAGTGGTCGGAATCGGTACGCTAGGGGGAACCATGATAAAACTCTGCACCAAACCGCTATTGTGGTTACCGCTAGCCTGGGTGCTTGCATTGCTCACGTTATCAGGCTGCTCAACAGAAGCCGATGCACCTCCAATTGCCGACCAATCACGGGACTTATTAGATGATGATGCTGACGGCGTAATCAACGCCCGTGACAAATGTCCAGGCACCCCATATTCCGCCATTGTCGATAACAACGGCTGCCCAAGCTTTGTTGAGCGGTCTGAATCGAATGATCTGCATATCTTGTTCGCCAATGATTCCACCGTGATTCCTGATAACTTTTTATCGCAAATAAAACGCATGGCTGACTTTCTGGCGACTTACGCAGAGGCAAGGATCGAGCTTAAAGGCTACGCCAGCCAAGTAGGGGCATCTGAATACAACCTCGACTTATCAAAGCGCCGAGCCAAAGTGGTCCGCCAACAGCTTATCGACTACGGTGTCAGCCCGAGCCGAATTAAAACCCTTGGTTTTGGTGACACTGAACCTGTCGCAGCCAGCACAAAAGAGCAATCGAACGCATTAAGCCGACGGGTTACTGCCCGAGTACGGGGAGAAAAGGGGAACGTTTTGGAAGAGTGGACCATTTTTTCGCTACGCGCCGACTAGCTGTCTATGACACTTTCAACGAAGGAGATTCGGATGCTATTGATCTCGCTATTGCTTAGCACTGGTTGGTTTAACCCGTCAGATGTCGCTGCCGAGCAATACCATATCGGTTCAGATCCGTTGAGTGCCGAAGAAAAAGAGATCGTGAAACGCATCGAACGTACATACAGCAAACAAGCGGCAATGAGAGTTACGGCTTGGTGGCAGCTGTTGAAAAACCTTAAGCAACAAGACGAGCTTACCCAACTCAAACAAGTTAATGATTTCCTTAACCAAATGCAGTTTCTCGATGATATCGAGATCTGGGGAAAAGACGATTACTGGGCGACCCCCTTAGAATTCTTGGGAGCCGGAGCAGGTGACTGCGAAGAGTTCAGCATTGCCAAGTATATGTCGTTACGCGAGCTAGGGGTGAATGATGAAAAACTGCGCCTGATTTATGTCAAAGCGCTTACCCTGAACCAGTTCCACATGGTATTGGCTTATTATCCCACGTCCAATGCTGTGCCCTTATTGCTCGACAACCTCAGCCCAGACATTTTACAAGCTAGCCAACGGCCTGATCTTCAGCCTATCTATAGCTTTAACGGTAACAAACTATGGCTGATGAAACAGCGAGGACAAGGTCAACTGGTCGGTGATACCAGCCGAATCAAACACTGGCAGTCCTTGCAGCAGCGAGTACTGCACCATCAGTTTGCCAAGCCCGTTTTGCGGCTAGATGGCGAATAGGAGGCAATGAATGAATATGTCACTCTATCGCCAATTGTTTTTAGGGTTAAGCCTGTTGTTCTTGCTGTTGCTGGCAGGTACGGCCTTCAGCCAATTTACCACCACGCACGATTACTTGGTTGAACAACAGACCATAGAAATAGACAACGCTATCCATGCTGTCGGCCTGGCTATTTCCCCTTACGTTGAACAAGACGATACTGTCGCCATCGAGTCGGTAATCAACGCCATGTTCGACGGCAGCCTGTATCAAAAAGTCTCCCTGCAACTGCTGGAAAACAATACTCTCATTGAACGGGCCTACCCTGTCCAGCCAAGCGATGCTCCACACTGGTTTCAACATTGGGTCAATATTTCTCCCGTCACCCGTCAGGATACGTTGACGAGTGGCTGGCTACAGTATGGAAAAATCACGGTAACCAGTTCTCCGGCGTTGGCCTATAGCAAACTTTGGCAAAGCAGCTGGCAGCTACTGACAACCTTCATCATCGGCTTTGTTGTTGGTGTATTGACATTGAAGCTCTTGCTTGATCATTTGGTCAAAAAGCCTCTGAGTCAATTTCAGCAAAAAGCCCATGCCATTGCTGACAAACATTTTGGTCAGCCACTGCCAACGCCATCAACCAAGGAGTTCGTTCCTTTAGCCCATGCTTTCAACCAAATGTCGGCCAAAATAGAACAGCACTTCAATCAGCAAGCCCAGGAAGCCGACCTGCTACGAAAAAGAGCCTATCAAGATCCAGAGTCCGGACTCAATAATCGAAGGCGACTGCTGCTGCACATGGAAGATTGGCTGGAACAAGAGACTACTGGCGCTATTGTCATTGTTAAATTGGAAGCAATCAGCTGGTTAAGGGGGAAAAAAGAGTACCAACGGGCAGCCCAGTTAGCCGAAAAAGTGGGCCACCACTTAAAAAGTTCGGCTTCAGAATCAGAAAGGCTGGGGCGGTTGAGCCACAGTGAATTTATTATTATTCAGACAGAAAATGCGGCCCCTATCGACCAGGATCAAAGCAGCAGCGCAATGCGGAATCTACTTGATCAGCTTAACCACATCCAAGCCGGTTGCTCTCCTGACGGCCGCCACCCCGTCTATGGCGGCGTTATTATCAAACACGTCCAAAGTTCATTGAATGTATCCGCTCTATTGGCACAGTGTGATAACGTACTGTCCAAAGCCCAACACAACCCCTATCGGTTTGCGGTTATTCACCATCAAAATGGTCAGTTGCACAAAGGTGCTCTCCTGCCTGATGCAGAACAGCAGCAACAAATGCATCAACCCGAACATCTACTGTGGGGAAAGCAACAATGGCTAGATCTATGCCTGTCCGCGATTGAAAATGACAATATTACCTTGTCCTTTCAAATGGTCAGAGACAACCTGCAACACCCAGTTCACCAAGAAGTGTTCGCAGTACTCAAGCACCATGAGCATTGCTATTCAGCTCACCTGTTTATTCCAGCACTGAATGCCCTGAAGCAGACGGCAAAATTGGATCGCCATATTATCCAAAAAGCCGTTCACTATCTGTCATTGCACCAGACTTTTCTGGCGATCAATATCGCCCCAACCTCGATCGCCGATACTGAATTCATCCAATGGCTAGATAGCTTCTTGGCCGAACACCCGGTCGTCAGCCAGCAGCTGATCTTCGAACTACCAGAGATCGCCTTTATCGACAACAATGCACAAACTCGATTGCTGTGCATGGTTCTCGACAAACACTGTTTTACTTATGGTATTGATCATTTTGGCCACCATTTCGACTCAGTGGGCTATTTACGCCAATTCCAGCCCCTGTACGTCAAAATCGACACCGATTTTACCCGCCAGCCAACCGATGATATCCAGCAAGATGCACTCCGCGCGCTGCTCCAAACAGCCCATCACCGCTCTATCAAAACCATTGCCACCCGGGTGGAGCATCAACCTCAATATCAGGCACTAAAAACGTTGGGAATTATGGGTTTCCAAGGGCACTACATTACCAATCAGAAGGAGGTAAACCATGGCTGATCCGCTTCTTAATGCCTTACACTACCTCTGCCAACATTACGGCCACCCACGCTCAGTGAAAAGCCTGTTGGAGGGACTGCCGTTGCAAGACGGTCTGCTTTCACCACACTTACTACCAAGAGCGGCCCACAATGCAGGTTTTCAAGCTGAAGAAGCGCCCCTTAGCCTGCCCCAACTCTCGCCGCTTCTATTACCGGTAATAGCCCTGCTCGACAGCAATCAGGCCTGTGTGTTGCTCGATATCGATCAGGAAAAGCAACGGGCTGAAATTGCCCTTCCCTGCAATTTGATGAAAGATGCTAGCGCTACTGAGACTGAAACGACAGTCGCTGAAAGCACCGAAGCGGATAAAACCTGGGTCAGTTTTGATGAACTAGAGCAACAATTTCTTAACCGAGTGTTTTTACTAAAACTCCCGTTTCAATTCGACGCCCGAAGCCAGCAAGCGGCAACGTCGGCCAGTGCGAACCCCAGCCAAACTTCAGGTCCAATCCCCCCCCGCAGTGTATCGGGTGCTAGCCAAGCATGGTTCTGGCAAACACTGTGGCAATCTAAATCCCTGTACCGTGACGTACTTATCGCCTCAGCCTTACTCAACATCTTTGCGTTGGCCATTCCGCTTTTTACGCGGCTGATTTACGACAAAGTCGTTCCCAATCAGGCTTTTGATACCTTGTGGGTGCTCACCAGCGGTATGGTCATTATTTTTGGCTTTGACGTGGTGCTGAAATACCTGCGCAGCTATTTTATCGATATCGCCAGCAAGAAATCAGACGTCCTGCTGTCTGCTGATATTTACCGCAAGGTCATGGGGCTGAAGCTCGCCGCACGACCGCCGTCTGTAGGCGCATTCACCCGCCACTTGCAGGAGTTTGAGTCGGTCAGGGAGTTCTTTACCTCCGCCACCATCGCTTCCTTGATTGATCTCCCCTTTGCACTGCTGTTTTTATTGGTGATCTACACCATTGCTGGCCCACTGGTCACCATTCCACTCATAGCCATAACCCTGCTAATACTCTACAGCTTACTGATACAACGACCACTGCGAAAAGCGATTGAGGAAGGCTCACAACTCGCGGCACAAAAACACGCTAACTTGGTCGAAAGTGTCGCAGGACTTGAGACCGTCAAACTGTTCAACAGCCAGCCTCAATATCAGCACCGTTGGGAGCAAGCCGTCGCCCATATGGCCAACTGGGGTGTTAAATCACGCCGCCTAACCGACTCGGTACATAATCTTGCTGGACTGACCCAACAGTGCGTATCGGTGGGGGTGATTATCTTCGGTGTTTACTTGATTGCGGCAGGACAGTTGACGGTCGGTGGCTTGATCGCCGTCTCCATGTTGACTAGCCGAGCTATCGGGCCAATGATCCAGTTGTCACAATTGTCCACCCGCTACCACCAGGCCAAATCAGCCATTGCTATCTTGAGTGATATTATGGCGATGCCAGATGAGACTCGGCCAAGCCAGCAAACAGATAATACCCAGCCTTTAAGTGGCAATATCACGTGTGACAACCTCACGTTCAGTTACCCAAATGCCGAGACGGCTGCACTGAAGTCCGTCTCCCTCACCATCAAGCCTGGGGAAAAAGTGGCGATTATCGGAAAAATAGGCTCGGGGAAAACCACGCTCCTACGCCTATTAATGGGATTATATCAACCTAGCTCGGGATCCATCCGCTTTGATAACACCAATATCAATCAATATCACCCCCATACGCTGCGCCAGCAAATCGGCTGTGTTCCTCAAGACAATGCCTTGTTTTTCGGTTCTATTCGCGACAACATAACTCTCGGTTCGCCACAGGCTAGCGACGATGAAATTAACCTCGCCTGCCACCAAGCCGGTGTCCACCTGTTTACCCAACAGGAGGCCTCAGGGCTTAACCGCCAAGTAGGGGAAGGAGGGCAATACTTATCAGGTGGGCAAAAACAAACGATCACCATTGCCCGTGCACTGCTCAACCAACCCAAGCTACTTATCTTCGATGAGCCCACCAGCCAGATGGACAACCGCTCGGAGCAACATCTCAAGCAAACCCTAAAGTCATTAAATGACCAACATACTCTGATTTTGTTTACCCACAAAACCAGCATGCTGGAATGTATTGACCGGCTAATTGTGCTGGAGCAAGGACATGTGATTGCCGATGGGGATAAAGAAGCGGTCTTGAACAAACTTAAGAGTGGGGGCGAATAGCATGTACCCCATTGATAACAATTTATATTGGCTCGGTCGAGATCCACCAAAGGCCGTTCACTTCAAAAATGTAAAACAAGTTCACTGCGTAGATGACCTGCCCGACATCTGGGGAGGTATATTGTGCGTCAATCTAGATGATCCCGAAGAACAGAGCCATATGTTGGTCTCTATATTCTCTCATCAAAAAGTATGGTCTTGGGCAATGTATGTCACCCACACCAACCACTATTCTGACTGTCTCTGCGATGGTGTTTTCAATGAACAGACAGCCTATAACTATTGGCTTGAAATTAACCACAGACTCAACAAACTCTCTAACATCGAGCAAATTGATCCGCTCACAGGTTGGTTGGGCATTCAACGCACACGACGAGTGACACCTTTTAAACAACTCAATTATTTGGGCATCTACCAATACCCTATTATCGAAGCCTTATACCCAGAACTTTACTCAACCTACCGTTATGTGCTTTCCGAAGTAAACCGAGAAATGCTTGAACCAGAAAAACTGGTTGACCGTATTCGGGTTTGTAAACAATGCAATAGCGGGCACCTCAACTACGTAGAAGTATGTCCAAACTGCAAAAGCATCGATATCGACGTACAAACCTCATTGCACTGCTTTACTTGTGGACACGTTGGCGACCAACAAAGCTTCCTGCGCAAAGGGAAACTAGAATGCCCTAATTGTTTAACCCAGCTACGGCATATTGGTGTGGACTACGATCGGCCATTAGAAACACACATATGTCGCTCCTGCTTCCATTTGTTTGTTGAACCAGAAACAATAAGCAACTGTTTGAATTGTGAAACGCAAACTGAAACGGCAGAGCTTATTGTCCAAAAAATTCACCAGCTTAAACTGGGGCAGCTCGGAGAGTATGTTTACCAGCATGGAAAAGTATTACAAGCACCAGAGTTATCCATCAAAGGAAAAGTCGATGCCGGCTATTTTGAAAACATCTTACTGTGGCTCAACAAGGTCGCACTGAGACACGATGAAGAGCACCTACTGCTAAGCATGTACCTGCCTAGGCTAGAGGAGTACAGCAGCCTGTATGGTGATAGCAAAATGTTTGCCTTACTCGATCAAATCACAGTCCGGCTTAACGGCCTATTTCGCGATACCGATATCTGCTGTCAATACAAACAAGATGTCCTACTGGTACTCATGCCCAAAACGAAAATGACCAGCATCTCCGTACTGCAAAAGAAAATAGAACAGCTCAGCAGCCTGATCGAAGAAGAACAATTCGTATTACATGTCTCTGCGGTAAAAATACCAGACCCAACCATCAACGAAGGCGTTAAGGTATGGCTGGCTGAAACCATAGGTAATATCTATGCTGCCAGATAGTTTGAATGTCTTAGAGTATTTATTTCTCGTCTTGCAAAATAATCATGAAGTATGGCTTCTGCTCTTTCCAATGTTACTCATCGTTGAATTACCACTCTACCTATTAGTCATCACGGGTATTTTCCGTTGGGCTTTCCAGCAACCACCACCTGCCCCTTCACACTTCCCCAGCATCAGTTTCATTATTACCTGCTATGGTGAAGGAGATGCCATTCAAATCACTATCGATACCTTAGTCGAGCAAATCTATCCGGGACACATTGAGATATTGGCTGTGGTTGATGGAGCAAGCCAAAATCATGATACCTATCTTGCCGCTATTCGAAGTAAACAACATCATATCAAAAGAAATAACCGACAAATTTCCGTTATCCCTAAATGGCAACGCGGTGGGCGAGTCTCCACCCTCAACGCAGGCCTAGCGATGGCAAAAGGCCAACTTGTGATCAACGTTGATGGTGATACCTCATTTGATAACGACATGGCGTATAACATGGCTCGAGTGTTTTCATCTCCTCAAACACTAGCCTGCGGTGGCGCTTTGCGAGTACGAAACCACACCGCAAATCTCCTTACTCGGATGCAATCATTGGAATATATGCTATCAATGCAGGCAGGGAAAACAGGAATGGCAAACTGGGGGGTGTTAAATAACATTTCCGGTGCTTTTGGTACATTTAGAACCCACTTACTGAAGCAGGTTGGAGGGTGGGACACCCACACAGCCGAAGATCTCGATCTGACCGTGCGCCTAAAACAATATAAGGTGCGCTACCCCACCTATAAGCTGGATTTCACGCCCCATGCGGTTGGCCATACCGATGTACCAGACACCTTGAAAGGGTTGATTATGCAGCGCCTAAGGTGGGACGGGGACCTTCTGTTTCTTTTTCTGCGCAAGCATCGTGATGGGCTATCACCATCTTTACTGGGCTGGGGGAACTTTATTTTCACCTTGGCATACGGTGTCATACAAAACGTATTACTCCCCATCATTGTTGCTGGATATACAGTATATATCGTTATTAGCTATCCATTGGCTTTTGTACTGGCACTTTGCATGCTTTTGTACTTCGTCTACTTCTTCTTTTCATTGCTGTTCTTTATTGTGTATTACGGTTTAATTTCTGAACGAAGAAGCGATTGGAGAGCAGCTTTATGGTTACCTCTCTATCCTATTTATCAATTCCTGATGCGCCTTCTGACCGCTTTTGCCATGATCAATGAAGTGGTCCGACGCAGCCATGAAGAGTCCAGTATGGCGCCTTGGTGGGTACTAAAACGGGGGAAAAAGTTCTAAACGATGAAGGTTAAATTTCACCTCGACAAGCAACAAAAACCGCAATCAGAAGGTGGCGTTAAAGTCGTCTACGGGCAGGCCAAACGTAGCGGCTATAAACTACGTTGGTATCTGATCCTTGCCTTGGTGATCAGCCCACTGCTCATCATGGGGTATTATCTGTTCCGCACCCAAGTATTGGTTATCGCTCCAGCAATTATTACGTCATACCCCGTCACTATCACCTCTGCTGAAAGTAGTCTCGTCGCGCCACTACCGACAGTGGTTGGCAATAGGGTTACTAAAGGCCAAGCTATCATTTTGCTATCTGATCCGGCGCTTGATGAAGAAACCCGTTTTATTGAACAAGAGTTACTTAAACTCTCCCCACCCACCCCAAAAATAGACAAGCTCTATCAGGCTGCTATTGCACAATCAGAGCAAAACTTGCAAAAATTCCAACAAATTCAGCGAAACTACGACACCTTTAGAGCAAAAGGCCATGTCTCTGAAGTTGACTACGCTGCAATAATCAATATCAGCAGCTCACTCAACAATCAGCTAAATAACCAAAAATTGGCCTATATTGAGGCTCAACGCCATTTAAATGAAATAGCATTGGCAGGCCCTGTAAGCCAAGCCGATCGGGCGTTGATGCAGGAGTTGATCGTCAAACGCGCCCAGCAAGATAACCTCACCATTCGTAGCCCCATTAATGGTCGAGTCATCGATATCCACGTACTGGAAGGCGAGAGGGTTACAGCCGATACGCCACTGATCACGGTGGCACGAAACACTACCCCAGATATTATCGCCTTCCTCAACCCCAAGTACCTGAAATACAGCGACATAGATACCAATGCAACAATCACCTTTCCTGATGGCAAAAAAATGAGTGCCACAGTAAGCAAACCGGTCGAAATCGTTAATAAATTACCGCAGGAGCTTCAGCGCCCGTTTGAGGGGCAGCCAGCTTACTTAAAAGTCACCCTACATTTCGAAGGAGCACTTGAGCAAAAATATTGGATAGAAGGAATGGAAGTAGAAGTGCAATTCTAGTCATTTATACCAACCTACATAAATACTTGATCAGTCTTGCTGGTTAAAACCGCTGTTCTCTGCGTTAGATATTTTGTAATTAGAGCCACTAGTTACTGCAATATCTGCCTTGATAACAACGATTTTTCCAGTGCAAATACTTGATCAACGACTTATCCAGATTGGTATTAGTTACGTCGTTCTAACGTATTGAAATATTTCTGCAAACAAACAAGGGTAGCTTTTGCTTTCACTTTTAGGAAATAGATAGGGACATTACCGTGAAGCTCTCACCTCTCGTTGCAGCCATTCTCGTTTCAGTCAGTTCAACTAGCTACGCTTTCGACTTGCAACAACCGGCCAACAACAGTACAGATAATTTGGTCTGGACTGGACACCTCAGCCCTGATACCGACACCGTCGTTTCAGCCATGCTAGCGGCCCATATCTATGGTGGCACTGCTACCGTACCTGAGAAAATTAACCCTGAGTCAGAGTTTGTACTCAATTACTGTAACGCTGAAGCGCCACGCATCGAGTCTAATTATGCCGATTTCCAGGTAGGTCTTGTCGACTTTAACCAAGTAACTCAATTAGCCCCAACCATTGATCAAGGCTCTATTGTTGCTGTGATTGATCACCACGCCATTGGCGGTTCGCCTATCAACACACCACAACTTGTTGCGATGGATATCCGTGGCTGGGGCTCAGCAGCAACGATTTTGGCAGACAATGCCGAGAAGCTTGATGTTACCTTACCCAAACACCTGGCTTGTGCCGGTCTAGGTGCCATCCTGTCTGATACCGTGGTTTTCCAATCATCGACCACTACAGACTATGATCATCACTATGCTGAAAAGCTCGCAGCCATTGCTGGTATCAGCGATATAGAAGACTTCGGCCAGCAGATGCTAATTGCCAAATCTGATCTTAGCCACCTTTCTGCTGACACCATTTTGACCATGGACTACAAAAACTTTGAATATGGCGGCAAGAAAGTAGGTATTGGTGTGGCAGAAACGCTGACCGCCCAACAGTTGATTGACCGTAAGGAAGACTTGCTGGCAGCAATGAAAGCGCACAAGCAAGCCAATGAACTTGACCACTTGTTCTTCTCTATCACCGACACCAAAGATAAAAAAGCCAACTTACTGTGGGTGGATAACAACGACTTTACCGTCATTAAAGCCGCTTTCAATACTGACGTAGAGGGCGATATGCTAACGCTGGAAGGTGTCACTTCACGCAAGCGCCAGATTGGCCCTGCGATTCAAAGTGCGATTGAAAGCTTGTAACTATTCACTAGTCATATAAAAAAGCCAGCAATTAAGCTGGCTTTCTAAATTTGGCGGAGAGATAGGGATTTGAACCCTAGATACGCTACAAACGTATGCCGGTTTTCAAGACCGGTGCTTTCAACCACTCAGCCATCTCTCCTTTGTGCGGCGAATAATACGCAGTTCGATATTAGGTGTAAAGCAAAAATATCACTCAAATCGCCAAGCGCTCACTATCCCAGCAGGCCGCTTAAATACTCTACTTTCACCACAAGATATCAAGCAAACCGTGAGGATAATAAAGCAAATTTAGCTTTAGCATCATCTTCAATAATGTTTCCGTGTGTCACGATAATCTTGTCGAAGTCCCACTCTTGCACACTTTGGAGGAATCGATTAAAAGCCGGTTTATCTTTTAGTGTGAACCCCATTTTCAACGGCGGTGCGACGCAACACCCTTTGAAACCAATCGGTTCGAAGACGTACTTGGCCATCGCTCCTGCAAAACCCGCTTTATTCGGGTTTTCAGGGTAGTTTTGCACCAAGTCCGTCACAATCAACGAACTAGAGTGGCGATGATAGAAAACTGTTTCATTAAACAAAGGTACTGACGGCATGGTGTACCATTCCAAATCACCTTGCCAAACATTCTCCATTCCTCGCTGCAAAATATGATAACTCGATAGCGGTACTTTGCGGGGAATACCGGCACTGACATACACCTCAGCATCAGGATAAGCATCGATCCAATCTTGAAGCCATCGACTGTGATGGTTATTGGCTGCAACCAGATAACTAACAGGACCTAGCTCATTGATCGCTTGCTGCAGAGAGGATGACATGGCTGTCGGTGAATGTACCCACAGGCGACCATCCTGTAACCGGACAACCGTCATCCTCAGCCCAAGCTTTGTCCCCAGCATTTTCCTTGAGTCTTCATGAACCCAAATGTCATCACCTATTTGTCGCATGCAATCCCCGCTCGTTATCTGTGTCCATTAAACCTCTGTTTCCACTCAAGTATAGTGCCAGAGGCTATAGCAATGACATGCTTTTAGATCACAGAATAGCCAATTAGCGATTCGCTGAAATTTAGAGGTATGACTTAACTTCCAGCAATGACTCACCAATTAATGCTGCTCTTGACACAACATCGCTCGCAGGCACTAACAAATCAGGGATCATAATCGCTTGGCAGCCCGCATCTAGCCCAGAGCGCATACCATTGTTTGAGTCTTCCAAAACTAAACAATTGACAGGAGCGATATCCAGTTGGGCGCTAGCCATCAGGTAGCAATCGGGTGCTGGCTTACCGTTTTTCACATCTTCAGCCGTGACAACAACGTCAAATTGCGAGAGATAATCGGTGCCGGCAAAGTGGTGTGCCACTTTCTTACGTGGGGATGAAGTTACAAGCGCACATTTCAGCCCTTTTCGTTTAATATCTGCAAACAACTCGCTGAACCCCGGCATGAATGGGATCCCTTTATCTTGCTCGGCATGAAACATCGCATCCCTGACTTGGCAAAAACGCTCAAGATCCAACGCCTCACCAAACTTAACGGTAATGCGACGCTCACACTCGACATCCTGAACCCCAATAAAGCACTGATAGTCTTCATCCGTTAAGTCTAATCCTTGCTCTTCAGCTGCATATTGCCAACAGGTCTTGTACAAACCTTCGGTATCAAAGATCAGGCCATCCATATCAAACAATACCGCTTTTACTTCTGTCATATCTTCCTCAACTTTGGGTTGTAAACGCTCGCTGGCGCTAAAGTTACCTTTTGGGCCTAAGACAATGCTTTCATAGTAACCATCACCAGTACGTCTTGGACCACCACCAAGTTATACCCGTCATTAGCTAAACGGGCGGTTAACGCATCAATAGGGCTGTTTGATGGCGAGTGTAAACCATTGATATATATTTTTAGAAAGTGGAGAAATCGTTCAATCAAAGTCGATATGACTGAAGTGCGGATTATCTATTTGAACTTCGAGCTTGGAGACCACTTCTAGCAACACCAACTCAATAGTGTCACCTGTTTGGATCTCAATACACTCTTCTTTGCTTGCATTCCACTTGGTATCAAGTGCAGTTCCAAACACCTCTTGCCCTGACTTCAAGGTCAGCTTGACGGGATAGCGATACATACAAGCAATTTCAACATAATCAGTTTGATGACAAGAGACCATTTGGCATTCCTTTAAGGAGATAACATCACTGATACTGAGCTGAGGTAATAAATTGACCGAAGGTTTCACACCACACAATTACCGTATTGTATTGGGCTATCTCAACGCTTTCGTCCAGCGGCAACATAAACTGATCGAACGTTTTAATATCGCCAATCCTCACCATAGACGATTTAAGGCGATTGAAATCAGCTTCTGTTTCAACAAATTCAGGTGATAGGTAGAGCTTATAATCAGGTCCCGGCGCTAGCTCGCCGATAAAGCTGATGCTATCTGCAGCCAGTGCAACTTTTCCTTCTCCCCAATGCAGGAAATCACTGTCTTGGCGCTCTTTATCAAACGTTGCAGTAAACTGCGCTTTCGCCTCGACCGATTGAATGGTTGATACAGGTGGTGCATCTGGCGCTATCAATATCGGCAGGGCATAAATGCCAAGTGCAAAGCCAATCCCTACCGCAATAATGTGAGTGAATATCAGTCCAATAATTCGTTTCATGCCAGCCTCCTTGCTAACGCTGAGTAAGTTCAAACCCGTACATTTGAACTATAGCAAAAACAGTGAGGTAGCTTAGATTTATAGCGCCGAAAATTACAGCCTCTGTTTGGAAGCGAGAGCCTTTTCTAAAATATGCAGTAAAGCTTGGCGCACTGGGCCCTCGGTATGACGGCGGGTTTGGATCACATCAACCGTTGTCAGCCAACCATCCGGTTCGAAAGCGAGATCCAATATATTCAATTTACCTTGTTCAACATAAGGTGCAGCCAAACGTTCAGGAACGATCACCCAGCCAAGCCCTTGAGCAGCCAGTTCCAGTAAAAGCTGATGATTGTTGGCGTACCATACCTGAGTACTGATGGCATAACTAAACCACAACTCCTTACCACTGGACGAACGCTGCACAACTTGTCGGTAATTGCGCAAATCACTATCTTTAAGTGCTACCTTGTCAGCAAGCGGATGCTGAGGCGCAGCCAATGTCAAAAAGCGGTTATACCCTACCGTTGCAAACTCGGTATCTTCCAGCATTTTTCCATCGGAATACACCACGCCTACATGCGCCCTTCCCTCACTGACCATTGTTTTGATATCGAAAGTTGATGCCGAGATTAACTCAATATTGGTCATCGGATGCTGCTCGCCAATAGCGACAATTTGGCTAAGTAATTCAGGTTCAAGCAGGCTTTCCTCAATCGCAATCACCAACTCATGCTCTTCATCGGCATCCAGAGCCATTACCTTTTGGTCCAGACGTTGCTGCTGTAACAGAATTGAGCGAGCAATGGGTAACAGCGCCTCACCTTGGGCTGTTAATCTCGGCATATTGCTCGAACGGTCAAACAAGGTTTGATTCAACGCGATTTCCAAATTCGACACCGATTGGCTGACCCCTGACTGTGCCCGTTTATACTTTCTTGCAGCAGCCGAAAATGACCCACACTCACAAACGGCGACAAACATTTTCAATTGCTCAAAGCTGTACATAACGGATTGCTCACTTCCAAATCATTAACCACAAACAAGCTATCACACATTGTGATAGCTGCTAACTTTCACCTGAAACATTCTTTGATACGCTGAGGCATCAATTAGCGCGGCGGAATGTTAGTACACCGAGCTACGAATTGACACCATCTCAACAATCAGAGTATCAGAATAAATGATAGATAAGCTCTGAACTTAACGACTAACGGAGCGACTATGAATATTGACCAAGCCCTTGCTCTCATTCACCGAGGAACAGAGCAAGTTACCCCAGAATCAGCTTTGATTGATAAATTAAAAAAAGACCGACCGCTCGTGGTCAAACTTGGTGCTGATCCTACGGCGCCGGATATTCACCTTGGTCACACAGTTATTCTTAATAAATTACGACAGTTTCAAGACTTGGGTCATAAAGTTGTCTTCTTGATCGGCGACTTTACCGGTAAAATCGGTGATCCAAGCGGAAAGAACACCACGCGTCCACCACTAACGACAGAGCAGGTTCTCGCCAATGCCGAGACCTACCAGCAGCAAGTATTCAAGATCCTCGACCCTAGCAAAACCGAGATCGTCTTTAACTCCCATTGGCTATCTCAACTGGGTGCCGAGGGCATGTTAAAACTCACCGCCAGCCAGACAGTGGCCAGAATGCTTGAACGAGAGGATTTCAAAAAGCGTTTCGCCGAGCAACAATCGATTGGCATCCATGAATTCATCTACCCGCTGCTTCAGGGCTACGATTCTGTTGAACTAAAAGCCGATATTGAATTGGGTGGTACGGATCAGACCTTCAACCTGCTAATGGGCCGAGAGTTACAAAAGCAACACAACATGGAGCCACAGGTAGTGATCACCATGCCATTGCTGGTTGGCCTCGATGGCAGCAAGAAAATGTCAAAATCAGCGGCAAACTACATTGGTATCACTGAATCTTCTGAGGAAATGTTCGGCAAGCTGATGTCGATTTCTGACGAGTTGATGTGGAACTACTTTGAGCTATTATCGTTTCGCAGCATGGATGACATTGAACAGTTTAAGCGGGATATCAACACGGGACGTAACCCTAAAGAGATCAAGGTGCTGCTGGCCAAAGAGATCGTCGCCCGCTTCCATTCTGATGAAGCGGCCAATAGCGCCGAGTCGATGTTCAACCAACGTTTCGCGGCAAAGGTCCTGCCAGATAATCTAGAGACTATTGAAATGCAACACGGGTTAACCATCAGTCAGGTACTTAAACAAGCTGAACTAACCGCATCGACTTCTGAGGCGATTCGTTTGATCAAGCAAGGCGCCGTCAAAATTGATGGGATCAAGGTTGAGGAGACTTCATTTGAGCTTCCGGTAGGCGAAAGTATTTACCAAGTGGGTAAGCGGCGCGTTGCCAAGATCAATATCGTCTAATATAAAGACTATTATTCAAGATCATAGGGCCCTATTGGTGCCCTATCTTCCAACAACACATGACGGATATACTATACAGTCAAAGCCAGCTTAACCGCCGCCTCCGCATGGATGCTTGCCGTATCATAAAGCGGAACATCGGTATCTTTGGGCGAAATCAACAACGCAATTTCCGTACAACCTAGAATTACGGCTTCAGCGCCTTGTTCAGCCAGTTTTTCGGTAATTCGAACATATTCTGCCCGTGACTCTTCTTTGAGTACGCCTTTACAAAGCTCGTCATAAATAACCCGATGAATAATGTCCCTATCAGGTAAATCTGGCACCACTACCTCAATACCAAACTGCTCAGTTAAACGGCTGATATAAAAGTCTTGCTCTATGGTAAAACGCGTTCCCAATAGCCCCACTTTTTTGATGCCGTCGGATTTAAGTTGTTGTGCTGTTGCATCGGCAATGTGCAGCAAGGGGATTGACACAGCCTGCTCAATATCTTTAGCGACTTTGTGCATGGTATTAGTACAAATCAATAGAAAATCTGCACCAGCAACTTCCACCGATTTGGCTGCTTGTGACAAGATATTTGCGGTTGCAGTCCAGTCACCGGCATGCTGCAGCTTCTCAATTTCGTCGAAGTTTACACTGTAAAGAGCGATTTTGGCCGAATGTAGACCTCCGAGCTCGTGCTTAACCCCTTCATTAATTGCCTTGTAATAACTTGCTGTTGATTCCCAGCTCATACCGCCTAGCAAGCCAATGGTTTTCATGGTGTGCCTATCCGTGATTCTTCGCCAAACATTGTAAATTATTACCATTGTTAGACAGAAAAATACAGATAACACGCTAAGATATAAAACTTAACGCGAGCAAGGACAAGGAAGCAATAAAGTGATCCAACAAGCGACGTTTAGGGATACCGCTGACATTATTGCGGTTATAGGGCTAGCAATTAGGACCTGTATTGATGAGCCAGCTGATATCCAAGATGGGATTATTGCCAGCTGTGCCGACAGCGTGCTGTGGTGGCGACGTTACCCAGACAGCTCCGTGCATTATGTCTATCGCATTGACGGCAACATCGTCGGTACCATTCTGGTTAAGGAATATTGGAACCTATCCAATTTATTTGTAGACCCTCGGTTTCACCATCAAGGCATTGCTCGCCAGTTGATAACCAAAGCGCTCGAGGTTTGCAAAGAACGCTCGCCCAAACAAGCCGTTCACCTTAACGCTTCAGAATACGCCGTTAACTTTTATCAGAAACTGGGGTTTGTCCCGAATGGCGAGCCGAAGGACTTACCAGGTGGGTGCTTTCCTTTCATTTATATGTTCAATCAAACACCTTGAAGTATTAGAATCACAGACAACAGGGTTATTGAACTGTCCATTTTTAATCATCGACCACAGCTCTATGCCAGCGAGTGTGGCTTTAGCGCCTTCATCAGATTTCCATCCCAGACACTGATGCATCTTACCTTCACTTTCCGGTGGCTTTGTTCGACTAGGTAGTTTAAATACTTAACTTGAAGCACTTCAATCAAGTAGAGCACCCTCCCCATAAGCCAGAGTTGGACGTTAATATTATGCAGCGCTAACGCATTGGCACCACTCTTATCGAGCACCACCTTTTCAGGTAATCCGTTATGGCCTATTGCCTTAATGAAAAAGGCGCGAGCAGCTTTCTCATAACGGTGAGCGCAAAGTAAAAAATCAATGACCTTGCCGTACTTATCAACGGCTCGGTAGTAATATTTCCACTGACCTTTGACATTGATGTATGTCGCTTCCATCCGCCACAAAGAAGCGATTTGTGTCTATTTTTTTCAGTGATAGTTAACGCCGTGTGATCTTGTTCACGTTTTAGGTGGAAAGATGGGAAACGTTTGCTATTAACATAAATGCAGAATGTAATCGATAACTTGACGATATATATATCTTTATGTTTAAAAATAAACCACACCAATAATCTAAGCACTTGATGAAAGGTGTTTATTTAACAGTTAAGTAACTCCGGACAGGTATTATCCAACCGTGACATTATTTATCCTGCAACTTATAATTTTATTTCATTCTGTTTCATTTGATTTCGTTTGATTTCATTTGATTTCATTTTTTATACCGAATTTCCCTGGAAGTTAAATGAGTTTAAAAACGAAAAAATTGCTGCTGGCATCTTCAGTCGTAATATTGTTGGGCGGTTGTAATAGCGATAGTGGCAGTAATAATTATATTAGTATGGACCTACGTCTCATGGAGACCACGGATATTCATACGAATGTCATGCCTTATAACTATTTTGTCAACGCAGATGTTAATGCCAATTCAATGCCTGAGTGGGGTTTGGCTCGTACATCGCTCGTGATTCAAGAAACACGAGAAGAAGTTGACAACAGTATGTTGTTTGATAATGGTGATCTGGTTCAAGGTAGTCCAATGGGGGATTACATGGCAAATCTCGGAGTTGAACACCTTAAAAGGGATCTACACCCTGTTTACAAGGCAATGAATCATCTTAAATACGATGCAGCAAACTTAGGAAATCATGAGTTTAACTATGGCCTTGAGTATCTAGAAGAAGCACTGAAAGGTTCTGATTTCCCTTATGTATCTGCTAACATTTGGAAAGCTGACGACAGTCTTGAAAAAGTGAGCACTGACGCGGAAGAGTGTGAAATTCAGATTACTGAAGATTTCTATGAACAAGCAGAAAGCATGCACTCCCCATATGTTATCCTTGATCGAGATTTTCTTGGTGATGATGGTCAATACCACACCGTTAAAGTGGGTGTTATAGGCTTCACTCCACCTCAGATTATGGGGTGGGATAGTTCTCACTTGAAGTGTAATGTTCTAGTCTCTGATATTAAAAAAACTGCTGAACATTATGTTCCAATGATGAAGGCTGAAGGTGCTGATGTTATTGTTGCTATTCCGCACTCAGGGTTGGCTGACGAAGATGGTGAGTTTGCTGAAAATGCGACGCTTCAACTGGCTTATGTTGATGATGTTGATGCTATCATGTTTGGTCATGACCACCGTGAATTCCCAAATTCTACGGGTGAATATAGTGAAATCGAAGGGGTAAAATCAGAGAAAGGGCTTATTAATGGTATTCCGGCGGTTATGCCTGGCTTCTGGGGTGCTAAGTTGGGCGTCATTGATATCAAATTGAATTCTAAAGATGGTGGTGAGACTTGGCATGTTGATCATAGTCAGTCCACAGCTAAACTACGGTCATTGCTCCCAGAACAGTCTGATACTGTTATCGAAGCTCTTGTAGCAGAAGAGCATAAGGGTACAGTTGAGTATATGGCTGATACAATTGCAGAAATTGATGTTAACGTAAACAGCTTTTTCCCTCAGCTTGTACCAGATCTATCGATTCAAATTGTTAATGAAGCGCAGCTTCATCAATTGATGAAATGGAAAGATGAGGGGCAATTCCCTGATGCATCAGCCGATGCTTTCTTCTTGTCTGTTTCTGCACCATTTAAGTCTGGCCGTAACGGCGGTGAAGATTTTACTAATATCCAAGACGGTGAGTTTACTAATGCATCTGTTGCAGATATCTATGTATTTGACAACAATACACCCGCTGTTTTGAAAATGACTGGCGCAGATATGAAGCGCTGGATTGAGTGGGTTAACTCAAATGCTTACAACAACTTACCACTTCAAGATGGGGAAACATTCTTAGTCGAAGGGTTCCCTGGCTACAACTTTGATGCGTTTTATGGTGGTGTTGATAATGGCGGTGAAGGCCTTTTAAAATATGAAGTGAATGTTGTAAACAAGCCTCGTTTTACAAATATTAACGGCTTTAATTATGATGAAACAGCCAGCAATCAACAACTAACATCTTTGACATTTAAAGGTGAAGAAATTGATGATGATGCGGAAATTTATGTGATTACCAATAATTACCGAGCATCGAACGTTGATATGCCAGGAATTGATAAGGCTGAGCTTATTAAAGAAGAAGCTGCATTTAATAACCGTAATTTAGTACAGTACTACTTGAATGATCGTCTAGAAGAGCAAGATGATGATTTGAAGCTAGAATTTAAGAATGCTGAAGTGTTTACTCTAGTTGCGCCAGGCACAGATAAGGTTACATTTGCATCGGCGAAGCTTGAAGAGGCCTATCGTTGTGCGGATGAGTTAACCGGCCTTTCTACGACGGGTGTTGAGACGACAAAAGAAGGCTCTGAAGGGTTCGTTGAGTACTACTTTGATTTTGATTACAGTGGTGAATTTAACTGTTCGTTCAAAGGTCATTAATTCATTAGCTTAGATGAGTTAATCATAGAAGAACGCCCAGACCCACGCTATTACGTTACGTGATGCTAGTCGGTTAGACTGATAAATTAAGGCTAGATATCTAAAGATATTTAGCCTTTTTTCGTTACCCTGATAAACATTCGGTTATGTCGCAAAATTATGCCGAAGTACAACCGTACTGATTTCCATCCCAGACACTGATGCATCTTACCTTCACTTTTCGGTGGCTTTGTTCGACTAGGTAGTTTAAATACTTAACTCGAAGCACTTCAATCAAGTAGAGCACCCTCCCCGTCAGCCAGAGTTAGACGTTGATATTATGCAGCGCTAACACATTGGCACCACTCATATCGAGCACCACCTTTTCAGGTAATCCGTTATGGCCTATTGCCTTAATGAAGAAGGCGCGAGCAGCTTTCTCATCACGGTGAGCGCACAGTAAAAAATCAATGACCTTGCCGTACTTATCAACGGCTCGGTAGTAATATTTCCACTGATCTTTGACATTGATGTATGTCTCTTCCATCCGCCACAAAGAAGCGACAGGCTTCTTTCTTCGACGAGCCTGATGTTCCAGGAAGGGAGCATATTTGATGACCCACCGATTGATGGTTGAGTTATCAGCATGGATACCCCGCTCAGCCATAATCTCTTCGATTTCACGGTAGCTAATTTTTTATAAGAAACGTAATAGCGAACAACCTGAAGGATGATGCTGGAAGGAAAGTGGCGACCGGAAAAGTTGATAGTCATAATGCTAAAGGTAATGAGTACTATCAGGGATCTTAACTAAGCACCACTGTTTGCGACACAACTCCAAAGTGGATGATAACCCCCTATATCGCCACAGGAGAGCTGATCCATGTACTAACAGACTACCAACAGCAAACTGTTCCGCTCTATGCCGTTTACAAAGAAAGCCACAGCCAGCCAGTCAGCCAGTCAGCCAGTCAGGGTAAGAGCTTTTATAGATTTTATTGCTGAAAGGTTGAGTCAGTCCCAATAATAAACACGGTTGTAAAATGCTATTGAACACCGTATTAATAATGTGTGGTATAAGAACTGTTTTGGTTTAAAAGTCATTTGGTTTAAGAGGTGTGAGATGTTCAGATTTAGCCAGTTCTTCAAGCGAAGAGCTATCCGCCGATACATTAAGGTACTCGGCCCAATGCTGCTCAAGTCTTATGGCCCAAGAGAGAGCTACACAAACGGCCAGATTTCAGCAGTGCTGGATAGCTCGGCCTTAAACCAACGCTATCAGAAATATGCGTATGCACTCTTTGGAGAGTTATATCCTGACCAACACCAGGAATTATCCCAGGGCTTGTTTAATGGCAATGCCTTTAACGCCCTTCAGGTTATCGCCATTGCCAAACCAACGGGCTGGAAAGGAGGCACGAACACCGACAACCTGTCTAACCACTATGGACAAAACAGCAGGTACTAAGTAAAAATGGAACCGATAGCAAAATACCGCCTTATTGATCGCCCCTAACCTGAAACACACCGTTACCCTGGCGGGTCGCAAAATGCATAAGTATCAGCCCTAAAATACTCGCCACCAACGCAGCCACCACGATACCCAATTTATAGTGATCATTCCCCAAACCGGACAGTTCACCGATAAACAAAGAGAGTGTTAATCCGATACTGCAAAAAATGGACAGGGCGAATAACATACGCAAATTCGTCGCTTCAGGTAATTCAAAGATCTTCATCCGCACCCCCAGCCAGACTGAGCCGAATACACCCAATGGTTTACCAATGAGCATCGCTATAGCGATGTAAGCAGCAACAGGGTCGATAACATTTTCTAAGGTAAAAGTACCAGCGAGCGACACGCCAGCGTTTGACAAAGCAAACATAGGCAGTACCAGCAAAGTCACCCCCCACTGCAACCCAGACTCTGTCCGGTGGCTAAGTGCACAGCCGCTTTGACTCAATGCGAACCCGATAACCACACCAGCTAAAACGGGATGAATACCCGCTTTGAGAAGTACAAACCACAAAATTGTACCCAAGGCCAAATACAGCGACAAGCTCTTAGCCTGCCGGCGAGTCAACCAAAATATCAATACGGTAATGCCCACAGACAAGCACAGGTACAGCACCTCAAACGTCGTTGTATAGAAAACAGCAATGGTGATAATGGCTAGCATGTCATCAAAAATGGCGACAGCAAGCAAAAACATTTTTAAGCTCACAGGGACGCGACTGCACAGCGACAGCAAACCAAGCGCAAGGGCGATATCTGTAGCAGTAACAATTGCCCATCCGCTACTCATTGGCGAGGCAAATCCGCCGATAAGAGCAAGGTAGATAACCGCTGGACAGATAAAGCCCGCACAGGCAGAAATCAAAGGCAGGACAATTGCCCGTTTGGTCCTAAACACGCCATGCTTGGCTTCATTACTTAGCTCTAGACCAACCATCAAGAAGAAAAGGACCATAAGCAAATCATTGACAAAAAGTTGCCATGATATGCCCTCGGCAAGTGGGTAGAGTTTGAATGCAGAATAAGAGGTTGGGTGAAGCGTTGCCCATACAAAAGCGAGTAAGCAGCAGGCAACCAGCAGCAGGCCACCTAGCCGATCTTTGGCCATTACAATTGCAGCTTTTGGCTTTAGAGAAGGCATCATCCTTGCTCCCAATATCAACTGGGTGAATAAACAATATTTATGTATTTAACGTAACCGACTTTGCCATTTTAAACAACGAGATAGATCGGTTTTCAAGTAATAACTAAAATGTAAATCTTCGGGATATAGGCGACTACCGCTCGGCAAGCCCCGACCACCATAACCTTTACCGTCACGTAGGCACAGAAATGCCAGTAAACGTGATTTCCAGCCCAGATATTCACATAATCAATGAATTGGCATCACCTCTCGCTTATTGCCTGCTAATACTCACACTATCGTCTAACAAAGGAGGCAACGATGCGACTTTTCAAAGTGAGCCGGTGGTTATGGATTACCGTTCCCATCGCCCTATCAGCACCAAGCTACGCAACGCTAGAAATTCCCTCTGATATTCAACCTCCACGGGGCACCGTCGGCGACAAATACCGCTGGATAATACCTATAGACTACGACGGCGAAGGCTCCCTAACATGGTCAAGTGAAAACTTACCGGACTTCATTTGGGTCAATGCTAATGGTGTGTTCTGGGCAAAACCTAACGTAGATCGTATGCCGCCACTAGGATCTGAAGGCTATTACCCAGACGTCACCTTCACCGTGACTGATGGTATAGAGACCAGCACATTTGGCCCCTTTACCTGGGTAGTCGAACCCAGCGGAAATGTTTCTGGAGATCTCATTTACCCGCGAATAGATGTACAAACCTCGGCCCCAGACATTCCCGAGGTTGTCCTCGCTACCGAGCAGGCTGCAGCATCTTTGTTATTCCAAGCGACATTTGGTCCCTCCCCCTCAGATCCTGGCCAACTGAAATCACAAGGGTTTGAATCTTGGTTTTACGAGCAGGTCAACGCTGCACCGAGCTACCACTTACCCCGTTATGATGATTACCTGGCCTACGGCGAAGAAGATTCAGCCACAACCCGTTATCGGGTCTGGTGGGACCGAAGCATCAATGCGCCAGATCAGCTCCGTCAGCGTATGGCCTTTGCCCTCAGTCAGATCCTAGTTGTATCGGAGAAAGATGCCACCCTTAGCCTTCATCCCAAGCTTCTTACTGACTACTACGATCTTCTCATCAAGTATGCGCTGGGGAACTACCGGGACTTACTCCTCGATGTATCACGCCATCCGGCAATGGGGTACTACCTAACATCAATCGGCAGTCAGCAAGAAAACCCCTTCGAGGGGATCCGCCCCAATGAAAACTACCCAAGGGAATTGATGCAGTTATTCACCATCGGGCTCGATGAACTTAAACCAGATGGTTCGCCATTCTTGAATGCATCAGGCGACCCAATCGCCACCTACACCGAAGCCGATATCGGTGAATTTTCGCGGGCGCTGACCGGCTGGCACCTGGCAAACAATACTGACTGGGACGATCTGAGCAACGGTGAACTTTTTGCGTCGATGCAGCCCAATGAAAGCCGCCATGATAGTGGCAGTAAGCAAGTGATGGGTATCACTTTTTCCAGTGGGAAATCAGCAGAGCAAGACTTAAACCTTGCTATCGATATCTTGTTCAATCATCCCAACACCCCGGCTTTTGTTAGCCGAATCCTTATTCAACGCTTGGTGACGTCGAACCCTTCACCTGACTACATCACGCGGGTCGCTAATGTCTTTCGCAACAACGGGCAAGGAGTACGGGGGGATCTCGCCATGGTCGCAAAAGCCATCTTGAGTGATGAAGAAGCCCGAAATGGTGAAGCATTCAAAGTCAAAGAGCCACTGATTGTCATGACCAATCTGGCCCGGGCGATGTCGATGCGAGGAAACATCGATGGTATTTACCAGGATCTCGATACCGCCGACGCCTACGGCCAAATTCCTCTCGGTTCCCCATCGGTCTTCAATTATTACCGCCCCGAAGACGTACCTGACGGTAGCTTGAAAGATGAAGGCTTAGTCGCACCAGAGCTAACCGTACTTAATGCTTCATCTTTCAAGGTCTTAAGTAACATCCTACATTCGGTGATTAGCCAGAATAAAAACTTCGAAACACCAGAAATAAATGAAAAAAATAAAGTCGATATTTCCGGTTGCTATAACATCAGCCACGTTTCCAACTTCGAAGAACAAATGGCCTACCTCGAGCAGACCTTCTACCACCAACCTATCAGTAATACCATGCTTGCCACCTACCGCCAGTTCACCGATTCAATAGGCGCTAGCAACGGCCGTATTCGCTGCAAGGGGATGATCTGGCAAACTGTCACCTCGCCTGAATACCTGATCCAGGAGTAACGATAATGAAAAGACGTGAATTTCTCAAAAAATCCCTCGCGACCGCAGGCATGCTTTCATTATCGACCGGTATTGGCATGCGCAATTTGGCCATGGCCGCTGGCGGTGACTACAAGGCGTTAGTGTGTGTATTTCTTGCCGGTGGCAACGATTCACACAATATGCTTATCCCAACATTCTCTACTCGTTATGATGAATACAGCGCTGCCAAAGGTGCACTGGCAATCGACAAAAGCCAGCTAGTGAACTTAGCGATGGACGGGGAGCTTGCCTTGGGTGCCCACCCAGCACTTAGCCCCCTGTCTGATTTATTTAACCAAGGGAAAATGACTGCCATCATCAATACAGGCAACTTGATCGCCGCCGGAGACAGGTCAGCGTTCGAGGCCAAGAGCGTACCGTCAATTTCCCGCCTTGGTTCTCATGCTGATATGCAGGCAGCCAAACGCAGTGGGTTTGTTGGCGGGGAGATAGACACGGGATGGGCAGGACGCCTACTCGATACTCTGGCAAGTCCTGTCTATGATTTCAGTCCGGGCTACAGTACCGGCGAGGAAACCAACTTCCTGCTGTCAAACAGCTACCAGCAAATATTGTTGTCGGAAAGTGCCAATATCAACGCCTTTGGATTGGCTGAAGGCCTTGAGCAAGCTTTCAAAGATGATATGGTCGTGGAGCGTACCAATCTGTTCAGGCAACAAATTAATCTCATAAAACAGCAGATGTTGTCATCGGGGGCTCAGCTAGACCCATTGCTGGAAGCAGAACTATCGACGAGTTTTCCAAAATCATCACTGGCTAATAACTTGTCTTTGGTCGCAAAAGTACTCAAAGGCAATGCCGCTCTAAACCAACAAAGACAAGTTTTCTATGTCGTTCAAGGCGGCTATGACACCCATAACAACCAACTGGTAGCCCAAGATCGTTTGTACCAAGAGCTCGCTGAAGCATTAGCGGCATTCCAGGGCGAGCTTGATGCTTCTGGTCTAGGTAGCAACGTGACCACCTTCACCATGTCGGATTTCGGGCGCTCGCAGCTCACCAACGGAACAGGAACCGCCCACGGCTGGGCAGGCCATGAGCTGGTCATGGGTGATGCCGTTATTGGCGGTCGGTATTACGGCGACATGCCCGACTTGATCCATGATGGCAACTGGTCAATCAACAATAATGGTCGCATGATCCCGACAACCTCCGCCGATCAAGTCGCCGCAACGCTTGCCCATTGGTTTGGGACACCGACAGACTCACTTGATAACCTCTTCCCAAATCTAGCAAACTTCAACCAGAAAACACTGGGATTTTTGAGCTAAACCACCGATATTGCCGCTCCAAACGGGGCGGTAATACACCGAACTTAACAACCTAGTTCGTTTGGAGATAAGCCGTATTGCAAAAGAAGCTGAGGGCGATGTAATACCAATCTGGATAAGTCGTTGTTCAAATATTTATGTAGGTTGGTATAAGAACGCGTAAAGCGCTGCATTCTTTCTGAACGAAAAAACGGCCCAAATCAAGGACCGTTCAGACTCATTATCCAGCTCGCTCCAAACACCTTAAGTGATAGGAGTTAGCTCATTGAGCAGGCTTTTCGTGTAAAGCGTGATTAAAAAAGTCGGTTTACTCCGACCAATCGTTAATACCCAAAGGCTAACCGGTCACGTTTTCAATAAACGTCGCCAGCTCATTTACCGCTTGCTGGTTAGTTGATTGCACGGTTACTTGCGTCCCCTGAACAAGCGCTAACGTCTGTAACTTGAATAGGTTTTTAGCTGTTGCTGTTTTGCCGTTAGAAACGATTTCAATCTCTTCAGCATACTTTTTAGCCGCTTTCACGAACTTGGCTGCTGGTCGGGTATGGAGGCCACTTTCTGCAGAAATCAGGACGTTTTTCTTAAACATATAACACTCTCCGTAGTTATCTATTTGTTTTTGTACCGATTATTTCTGACAGATTCTGGGATATCCGCTCAAGATAGGAATAAAAAAGCCATGGAGATCTCCAAAGTGGGATCTAACCATGGCTCAATCATGCAAAAGCGGTAAATGCGTTAATTATCGCTTGATAGCGCGCACGCGGAACGAACGGCCTTTCATCTTACCGTTTTCCAACTTCTTCAGTGCCACGCGAGCAACATCGCTTTTCACTGCAACATAGGCAACCATATCGAAGACATTGATCTTACCAACTTGATCACCACGGATACCGTTATCGCCCGTTAGTGCACCAAGAATGTCACCAGGACGAACTTTCTGCTTCTTACCACCAAGAATTTGTAACGTCGTCATCGCTGGACGGAAAGTCGGTTGGTTTAACAACGACTCTGAAGGCAATGCCTCACCAACAATGTCTCTCTCCAAATAGTCTTCCAGCAGAGCAACCTTATAGTGCTCTTTATCACTGATGAAAGAGCATGCAACACCCTTGCTACCCGCACGACCGGTACGGCCAATACGGTGAACGTGCACCTCAGTATCACGCGCAAGGTGATAGTTGATCACACAATCCAGCGCTTCGATATCCAAACCACGTGCAGCAACATCTGTTGCAACCAGCACAGAGGTACTCTTGTTAGCAAAACGTACCAAGGTTTGGTCACGCTCACGTTGCTCCAAATCGCCGTGCAACGCCATTGAACTGAAACCGTAATACTCCAGCTCATCAGACACTTCTTGTGCTTCACGCTTAGTATTACAGAACACGACGCTCGATTCTGGTTTGTGCAGGGACAGCAACAAGCGAAGCGCCGTCATACGGTCTTCGTTGGAGTCTACATGGTAGAAGTGCTGATCGATGGTGTTTTCATCATGGGTAGACTCTACCTTCACCATCACTGGCTTATGCATGATATCGCGAGCGATAGATTCAATCTGCTTAGGGTACGTTGCACTGAATAGCAAAGTCTGGCGATCAGCCGGCGCTGCATCGACAACAGCATCCAAAGCATCTTGGAAGCCCATCTCTAGCATGCGGTCAGCTTCATCAAGTACCAACAGATTCAGATCGTCAAGAGATAGGTAACCTTTACGTAGGTGCTCTTCCACACGGCCCGGAGTACCGACAATAATATGGGCACCGTGCTCAAGAGAGCCAATTTGCGGACCAAATGGCATACCACCACACAAAGTCAGCACTTTGATGTTGTGGATTGAGCGTGCCAGTTTACGGATTTCCTTAGCAACCTGATCTGCTAGCTCACGCGTTGGGCACAATACCAATGACTGGATACGGAAGCGCTTAACATTAAGATGGTCAAGCAAGCCAAGACCAAAAGCGGCCGTTTTACCCGAACCTGTTTTACCCTGAGCGATTACATCCTTGCCCGCCAAAATATGTGGCAGACTTTGGCTCTGGATAGGAGTCATCGATTCATAACCCATCGTTTCTAGGTTAGAGATCAGATCAGGTTTTAGATTCAAAGTTGAAAACGCGTTTTTGCTCACGGGTAATATCCTGTCATCGCCTGTACGTTGAAAGACTATTTCACAGGCTTAAGAAACACTGACAACACCAGCAAGACATTCATCTACCCCACCCTGTTGTCGCAAGGGATGCGACACTATCAGTCTTGGGTAAAAAAAGATAGAGTTCGGCGGTTAAACTCGTCTCTTTTTCGCCAATCGACGCCTCCCTCCGATAGTTCCCACCAGTCATGTTGCATGGGTTACACCGGCGATAAATTCAACAATGAATAAAGCCGGTCCATCACTATTGAGTAAATGCCAGCACCATTTCGATGTAAGTACTTCGTAACTTTTTCGCTATCTCTCCTGGTTGACCGTCACCAATGGTCTTGCCATCTATTGCGACAACAGGCCAAACAAAGGTGGTAGCTGAGCTTACAAATGCCTCTTTTGCCTCGTACGCTTCTTCAATGGTGAAGGCACGCTGTTCAAGCTCTATTTGGCAATCCTCAGCCACTTTTAATAACGATGCTCGAGTTATTCCATGCAAAATGTCATTGCTTAAAGGCCGAGTAATGATCTTATTATCATGAGTAACGATGTAGGCATTGCTAGAGCCACCTTCGGTAACAAGCCCATTTTCAATTAACCAAGCGTCATCAGCACCCGCCTGATGCGCGAGATGTTTCGCCAAGCAAGCTGGCAGTAAGCTGGTCGTTTTGATATCTCGCCTGCGCCACCGGATATCCTCCATTGAAATCACTTTAATCCCTTCTTTAGCCGCCTGACTATCGAGCAAGGCACGCTGCTGGGTAAATAGCACCAAAGTAGGCTTTATATCATCACTATAACTAAAGTCACGATCCCCTTCGTTACCTCGGGTAAGCTGCAGGTATATCCCTCCTTCAGTAAGTTGATTCTTCTCGATGAGGGTCCTTTGAATCTGGGTAAGCTCATCAGCACTAACAGGCAGTTTCATACCTAATTCTTTACACGAGCGCTCAAGACGAGCAAGGTGGCCCTTGTTATCGACAAGCTTACCAGCCAGTACTGCCGTCACCTCATATACAGCGTCGGCAAATAAAAAACCACGGTCAAAGATAGAAACGGTGGCATCACTCTCAGCGACATAGCTTCCGTTCATATACACAATTCGTTGCATCATGTTATCCCCATAACTCAGTGCCGAAAGGCAGCATTTGGTTGTCCTTAAATTCAAATCCATGTTCAATGTCTTGGCTTAATAGCAAAGGGCCATCTAGGTCGACAATATCGGCACCTTGCGCCGCAACAAATGCCGGCGCCATACTCAGCGATGAAGAGAGCATACATCCCACCATCACAGCCAAGCCCATTCTTTCGGCTTCTTGCTTAAGTGCCAACGCTTCGGTTAAGCCACCCGTTTTATCAATCTTGATATTAATCATATCGAAGCGGTCTACCAACATTTCTAGGCATGTTCTATCGTGGCACGACTCATCGGCGCAAATTGGAATAGGCCTTGCCACCTCATCAAGCCAATGATCTTTATCTGCAGGAAAAGGCTGCTCTATCATGGCCACTCCTAACTTAAACAACTCCGGCACTACGCGCTCATAACTCTCTATATCCCAAGCCTCATTCGCATCAATGATGAGCTTGCTTGAAGGCGCCCCTCGACGAACAGCCTTAACCCGCTGTAGATCGTCTTCTCCCCCCAGCTTCAGCTTCAATAAGGGACGAAACGCATTGTCTGCCGCCATCTGCTGCATTTTTTCTGGCGTGTCTAACGAAAGGGTGAATGCCGTTTCAAGTGCATCAGGGACACAACCTAACTTCTGCCAAATAGAACAATGTTGTTGCTTACACTCAAGGTCCCAAAACGCGCAGTCTATAACGTTACGCGCCGCACCGGGCGGCAACAGTTTTTGCATATCGAGCCGACTTGCTCCCTCTTCGACCAGAGAAGCTATAGAGCGCAGTTGGGCCTCAACGCTGTCAAGCGATTCACCATAACGAGCATAGGGAACGCATTCCCCCCGGCCTGTTGCGCCTTGGTGCTCTAATTCAACAATCAATGTATTGACTTCTGTTTTACTGCCACGAGATATGGTGAATGATCCACGAATAGGCCAACGCTGCTTGACTATGTTCAACTTCATAACGATGTCACCATGTAATCAACAATACGGGCAACACCTTGGCGGAAAGGATCGACAACAGGAAGACCAATTTGAGTCTCAAGCTTCTCCATGTAGCCATAAGCGTCTTGCTCTTCCAGCCCAGAGGTATTAACCGATACACCAACAAATTCCGCGCTTGGGTTAGTGAGTTTGGCGGCCTCCAAGTTCACCTTCATACATTTTACAATATCCGGTAATGGGTAATCAGGTAAGCCACGCATATGGGTACGTGTTGGCTCGTGACACAATACTAACGCATCAGGTTGAGAGCCATGGATTAAGCCCATTGTTACCCCAGCGAAAGAAGCGTGGAACAATGAACCTTGCCCTTCAATCACATCCCAATGATCAGGGGTACTATCCGGTGTAATGGTTTCTATAGCGCCAGCAATAAAATCTGCAACCACACAATCCACGCTTACACCAGAGCCAGTAATCAAAATCCCGGTCTGCCCCGTGGCACGGAAATCGGCATCGATATTATGCCGTTTCATTTCTTGTTCTATAGCCAAAGATGTGTACATTTTTCCCACAGAACAGTCAGTCCCGACGGTTAACAGGCGTTTACCTGTACGCTTCTTGCCCGTCGCCACAGGGTAACTCTGGGTGGGATAACGTACATCAAACAGTGTACGATTATATCTCGCGGCACAATCAACCAGCTCAGGAATGTCGGTAAGCTTGTTGTGTAAACCAGAGGCTATATCCATCCCCGCTTGCAATGCATCAAGTAATACACTGAGCCACCGCTCGGAAATCACGCCACCACGATTTGCAACACCAATAACCAAGGTCTTAGCACCAGCATCCACTGCTTGTTCTATCGAAATATCATCGAGGCCCACATCAGCATAACAATTTTCTAGACGCAGTTGCCCAACACAGTATTCTGGACGCCATGTTTTAATCCCCTGTGCAACCTTAGCGGCAAGAGGGTCCGCGGCATCACCAAGAAACAATAAATACGGTTTATTAAGATCCATCTCTAACTCTTCCTTAAATTAAATTAATTTATCATTAACTATAAACATCGAGATTAAAGTCACACAGGAACAGTGCAAAAATCGTGACAGGTTTTCAAATACAGTGATTTATAAACAGATTTTTCCACCAAAACCTCACCAAAAATCCATAAACGCCTGATTTAAATCAAAATTAAATAATTGACTCAATTTTATATAGCACTAAAATAATCAAGATAAACCAAATATTATACCTCTGCAAAGTTAAAGAAAGTAACATTCGTAACCATTTATTCTTTTTTAACGTCATTTACCTTTTATCCAATAAAATTGGGACCTTTTTAATTAAAACTCACTTCCACCGGTTAATAATTTGTTAACGTTTTTTCTTGTGCTTCTAGTGAGTCATTTTTATTGTACCTTTTTGGTGCATATAAACCTTTTCAGTGCACATTAACTGTGCTCAATAATTAATCAACCAATATTTCAGCCTTAGTTAATTTTACCTACTTCCTTTGAAAGCCTTATTATTGCTAGCTAAACCATTGTCACAAATAATTATTCACCTTATTTTACAAATGGCACTTAAATTGCATTTAGTTCACCATTGTATCTATTAACCTGGACGCGTTGGAACGATATAAATCGTCGTGCAAACCATACTATGATCACAGCGGAAGCCCTTATCGATTTAAATGCAATTAAGTTAAACTACCAACAGTTAAGTCAACAAAATAATCATCAACCATTAATCGCAGTAATTAAGGGTGATGCCTATGGGCATGGCGCGATAAAAATAGCCAAGGCGTTACCTAACGCAAACAAGTTTGCCGTAGCGCGGCTAGAGGAGGCGCTACAATTACGCCATGCAGGAATAAACCAGCCTATATTGTTACTTGAAGGGTGCTTTAACGGGCAGGACTTACAGCTTGCCTCGCAGTTTCAACTCGATATCACTATCCACCACCACCAACAACTGATCGACTTAGAAAACTATCCCTTGGTTAATCCTGTTACAGTCTGGGTTAAGGTCGATACAGGGATGCACCGTCTCGGTTTCTCCCCCTACGAAATCAGTGATGTCGTTGCTCGCATTCGCAGAACAAATAAAATTAAGGGTGAAGTCGGTTTTATCAGTCACTTTAGCAATGCGGATGAGCCTGACAACCCAAAAACCGAGCAACAGATAGCTAGCTTTACTAGAGCAACCCAAACTTATGCCGGTAACAAGAGCATCGCTAATTCTGCAGGATTACTGTTCTGGCCTCACGCCCATATGGATATAGCAAGAACAGGAATTGCCCTATATGGTATTTCGCCGAGTGCTGAGCATACAGGCACAGATCATAACCTCACCCCAGTCATGACATTAACAAGTCGGCTTATTGCCATTCGTAAACACGCAGCCAATGAACCAGTAGGCTATGGTGAGGCATGGCGTTCACCGACCGATACCCACATAGGTGTTATCGCCTTTGGCTATGGTGATGGATACCCGAGGCTGGTTCCCACCAACACCCCGGTATATATAAACGGCCGCACTGTTCCCATCGTAGGGCGAGTTTCTATGGACATGATGACCGTAGATTTAGGTTCCGCACACCAAGATAAAGTGGGGGATACTGTGGAGTTATGGGGTCAACACCTCCCCATTGAGCATGTAGCGAAAAACTTGGGCACCATTCCTTATGAACTCACTATAAAACTAACAAGTCGGGTCCATCAACGATTTATCCCAGAGGAATAGACAACCATCAGCATTGATGGTGAATAATTAACAATAAAAGGAGTTTTAATATGGAAATTAGATCTAGCTTAGCCAAACTGTTTGTTGGTATGAGTACATTTGCAATAACTTGCTTTTGCAGCGCAACATTACAAGCACAAACTATTAATTTGAGCTATAACGGTGCGCCGGATGCAGAAAAAAATGCCGTTCACCTTTTTGCTTCGAACTTAAAAGCAATTGTGGAACAGCAATCGGGTGGTGAGATGAAAATCCAGCTTTACCCAAACAGTATGTTAGGAGAAGAGCAAGAGAGAATGGAGCAAGTGATCAACACCCCAAGCTTAAATATCGCCTCTTTTGCGGGTGTTTCCCCACTGATGCCAGAAATTTTTGTGAGTGCAAGTCCTTTTATGTTGCAGAGTTTTGAACAGGCTCGCCAATTCTTCGACCAGGGAAAATATTGGGAAAATATCCAACATACTTTTAACCAAAAAACCAGCTCGCATATCTTGGCTGTGGTTGAGGAGGGGGGATTCTTAGCCTTTACTAACAACGTGAGAGAAATTCGTAAACCTGATGATTTTAAAGGTCTCAAGTTTCGCGCCATGGATCAAAGCCAAGTCGCACTATATGAAGCATTTGGTGCCTCAGGCACACCCATTCCATGGACAGAAGTTTATATGGCATTACGTACAGGTGTTGCAGATGGCCAGATGAACCCACCAGCTTATATTATTATGGGTAGTTTAAACGAGGTCCAAAAATATATGACGCTGGCCAATATTCAATATTCTGACCAATTCCTCATCGGAAACGGCAAGCTAATGAAAAGCCTGTCAGAAACAGATAAAAAACTGTTACTTGATGCAATAAAAGAAGCCAACGATATGAACCGAGAAGCGGTGCAAGCGCAGGTCCAATCTAGGGTCGATTACCTTGAGAAAAATGGAATGCAAGTCTATTCGCCAACCCAAGATGAACTCGATGCGTTTTATGCGATAGCCCAACCTTCTTTTATTGCATGGCTTGAGAAAAAAGGAATTAATCAAAAGTGGATAGATCTTGCCAATAGTGACCTAGAAAACCTATAAACCATTAAACAATTTGGCGCCATGGAAACGGCGCTATTTGGAATTCATATGTTGAAAAAAAAGCTATTAACGAGCTTTCGCTCATTTTTTATTACAATTTCCACTCTAAGTATTATTGTCAATGTAGCAACGTTACTCTACGGCGTATTTTCACGCTATTTTTTAGGTGCATCGCCAATTTGGGTCGATGAGTTATCTCGCTACCTTATGATTAGCGCCAGCATGCTAATTGCGGGGGTTGTTATGTTATCCGGAGAGCATATGCGCTTAAATGTAGTGGATAAGTTGCCCTTTAAGAAAATAAAACTTGCAATATCTATCTATACCTACAGTATTAGTATATGCATTTGCCTATTTATGGCCTATTTTAGTTACCGCTACGCTATTTCAATTCACAGTTTTACCACTATCGGACTAGACATCAGCAAAACCATCCCGATGCTAGCACTACCAATTGGTTTCACCTGCTTGTTATTCTGTACCTTTATTCGGCTTACTGAAGTACTCATTGCCGCCAAGGAGACAGTATGATTATTGCCATTATCACCATTTTTATTATTCACCTTTTATTAGGTGTACCACTGTTTATCTCACTACTTCTCGCATCAATAGTCGGATTTACCTTTATTGATTTTGAGCTAGCATTTCGTATTATTCCGCAACAATTTTTTAGCGGTATCGACAGCTTTTCACTAATGGCAATACCACTTTTTATTCTTGCAGGTAATCTGTTGAATGAAAGTGGGCTTACGCCAAGGCTGATGAATTTTTCTCGCTCATTGGTCGGTCATCTAAAAGGAGGGCTAGGTTATGTTAATGTTATATCGAGTGTGTTTTTTGCTGGAGTCAATGGTTCTGCGATTGCCGATACGACAGCACTGGGAACCATGCTTGTTCCAGCAATGAAAAAAGAAGGTTACTCAACGGGTTATGCAGCAAGCTTAACCGCTGGTAGTTCGTTAATTGGGCCTATCATTCCACCAAGTATTTTTATGATTCTCTACGCCTCACTAACTAATTCATCGGTTGGTGACCTTTTTTTAGCCGGAATAATTCCTGGATTATTACTAGGCTTGTGCTTCTTTTTTGTAAACTGGAACTACGCACGTAAAAACAACCTTCCAGTCAATGATAAGAGAGAAAGTTTACCATCGGTAATAAACGCATTTTTGTATGCAACTCCCGCTTTATTTGCACCCATACTTATTGTAATGAGTATTATTTTTGGTATCGTTACCCCGACTGAGTCAGGGGCACTTATTGTATTGTATTCGCTTGTGATTGGCGTACTCCTTAGAACTCTCAGTCTTAAATTAATAGTTAAGGCTATCATTGATGCCACAAAACTGACCTCGGCAATTTTTTTGATCATCGCAGCCTCATCCGTGATCACCTGGGTATTAGGTTACGCTCAAGTGCCAACACTATTTACTCACCTTTTGACTCCCTTTATCGATAATCCTGTATTAATCCTGTTTATTCTCAGCTTGATTACCTTCTTTATTGGAATGTTGATGGAAGAGGTGTCGGCGCTGATGCTACTAACCCCTATATTTATGCCTGTTGCACTGCAAGCAGGGATAGATCCAATCCACCTCGGTATCGTTATCACGATGAATATCACCATAGCTTTGATTACTCCACCTATGGGGGCCTGCCTATATGTTGCAAGCGCCGTAAGCAAACTTGAGCTAAGCCGTTTATTCATAGAGATCATCCCGTTTATTGGTTATGCACTTAGCATACTCACTCTAATTATCTTTATTCCACAACTAACGTTATTCTTCCCAGGTTTATTTAACTAATATGCAGACGATACCCTCAATCTCATTGCCAGTTTGGCAACAAATGGAGTCCATTCTTATCAATGATAATGAGGAGAGCTTAGTTCCTCTCTCCATAGCAACTGATATCAAATGCTACCCAAACTACTACAAAAAAGGCGTCAAGCATGCCATTTCTGAATGCTTTGTACGTGAATCAGTTTTTGAGCGATTAATTAACGCTGCATCATATTTACCTAAAGGTGTAACGCTTGTTGTACTAGATGGTTGGAGGCCTTTCTTGGTACAGCAGTACTTTTTTAGCCAGCTATATTCTCAATATCACCAGCACCCTAAATTTAGACACTGCTCCGAAGCCGCTTTAATCGAGATAGTCAGAAAACAGGTCTCCCCACCCTGTAGTGATCCAAAAAAACCAAGCCCTCACCTAACAGGTGGTTCGGTGGATGTTACCCTATGTGATCGTTTTGGCCGTATTCTCGATTTAGGCACCGCGTTTGATCAAGATAGCTCTTTATCTTGGAGCTCCGCGCTTGAAAGCACAAAATATATCGATACATTATCGGCACACTATCGTCGCGAGCTCTATTTCGCTATGATTCAAGCGGGATTTACAAACTTACCGAGTGAATGGTGGCACTACGACTTTGGAAACCAACTTTGGGCTTACTACAGCGACCAAGCATATGCCCGATACGGTATGACCGAACCTCCACCGTTCATTAGCACTAACATTACGAACCTGTAATGGCCCTATTTGCATTAGATGTCAATATACTAATCACATTATTTACTATCGATATAAAATGACTATTAGCGATAGTTTAAATATTCGATTTAACTTAAAACAACACAAAAAGGATTATACTACGTTACTTTATATTACATAATTTTCATTTTATCTAATCATTTTACTTTGAAGTTCTAATTAAAAAATCACTTACAACCAATCACACTAAATGAAATGGCAGCCAGAATATCGGTAATAACACTTGGAATCACTATCTCAATCAGAAATATTTCAGTAAGATAATATTTAGGACACGCACAAGGAATGTAGTCATGAAAATAGGAATTATTGGTGCTGGGGCTGTTGGCGTCGGAGTATGTAACTACCTACTCACACTAGGTAGTGTTAGTGAGCTTGTTCTATTAGATAAAAACCGAGAAAGAGCCGAAGGTGAAATCCTCGACTTCAGTCATACTGAGGCCCTCACTTTCTCGAAGAATACCGCTCTCACGGCTAGCGATGATTATCATGATCTCATTGATGCTGAAATCGTTGTGATCACCGCAGGCGCACAGATCAAAGATGGACAATCTCGACTTGATCTTGCCGAAATAAATAGCAAGATTGGCGTTGATATCGCTCGGCAAATCGAAAAAGTCACGCCAAATGCTATCCTCATTGTCGTAACCAACCCTTGCGATATCGTCGCTTACTTCATCGTTGCGAATACTGGTTTTAACGCCAGCAAGGTTCTAAGTGCTGGTTGCCTTGTCGATACAGCACGGCTTATGACCATTATCGGTAAACGGGTTAAACTCGACCCAAAGAATGTCTTTGGATATGTGCTTGGCGAGCACGGAAGTCACTGTTTCACGCCAAAAAGTTTGATCAGTATCGCTGGGCAACCTGCCGATTATTACTGTGATACCAACCACCTTCCCTCTATCGACCCTACGGAGTTATTAGAAGCGGTAAAACAAGCCGGATTTGAGATTTTCAAGCGTAAGCAAAATACTGCCCACGGCATTGCCGCCAGTGTATTTAGGATTATTCAAGCTATCTCAATAAATGAACACTCGGTTCTACCAATAGGCACGATGGTCCGTGGTGAGTATGGTTTACACGATGTTGTTTTAAGCTTACCAACGGTTGTTAATGCGCAGGGGGCCGAATCAATACTTACTCACCCATTTACCGATTTGGAGCTTAATGAACTTATTCAAATCGCTGACAGCTTAAAGATTTGCATCAACGATGTTCGTAAAAAAACAGGGTTAATTGGTTAGCGCTCACAGCCTTAAATCTGAAAATCCATCACTTTATATTACAGTCAAAGAGAAAACAGGGCTCATTAAAATAATTTAGACCGCTCTCTATTCATATGAGCTTGAGTATTGAAGAGATCCTGACTCTCTCGCTTCGAACGGAGAGCCTAATACCAATCTGGATAAGTAGTTGATCAAGTATTTATGTAGGTTGGTATAATACCACCCTAAATAAAAAAGGGATCTGATTGCTCAGATCCCTGTCACTTATAATCGAATTACCTTCCGCTTACTCACCTTTCGGCGTCAGCATCCCTTCGGTAATGATAAAGTCGATGATTGTTTCAAGCCCTTGGGACTCTTTAAGGTTGGTAAAGACATAAGGGCGATTAGGCCGCATCCGCTTAGTGTCTTCTTCCATTACCTCCAGTGACGCTCCTACATAGGGCGCAAGGTCAATTTTGTTGATCACCAGCAGATCAGAGCGGGTAATACCCGGGCCACCCTTGCGGGGGATCTTCTCACCTTCAGCGACATCAATCACATAGATGGTGAGATCAGCAAGCTCAGGACTAAAAGTTGCACTGAGGTTATCGCCGCCACTTTCAACAAACACCACATCAAGGTTACGGTGCAGCTTGGCTAGCTCTTCTACCGCGGCCAGATTCATCGAGGCATCTTCACGAATTGCGGTATGAGGGCACCCACCGGTTTCCACGCCAATGATCCGATCAGGATCAAGAGCCTCGGTCCTTGTCAGGATCTTGGCATCTTCCTGGGTATAGATATCATTCGTCACCACCGCGATATTCAGCTTATCGCGTATCGCTTTACACAAAACCTCAAGTAATGCGGTTTTACCGGAACCAACCGGACCACCAATCCCAATACGAAGTGGCTGCTTATATGTTTCCATAACATTCCTTATTATCTTATTGCCCACAAAGCACATCAGGCTTATGAACGGAACAAACGGGTATATTGTGTTTCATGCAGGCTGCTGGCTAGCGACACAATCGGTGTAAAACTGCCAATCATCACCTCATCGATCTGTGTCGAGATAGAAACCATCTCAGGAAACTGCAGGGTCAATTCCATCAAAGCCCGCTGACCATCGGTTTGCCCCAGCGGCACCAACTTTACACCTGCCATCACTAAATTTTCAGCCCAGCTCCAGAGGTACCCCTGCTTCATGGCTTCAGGGCTTATCCCCCATAAATAGCCTGCGACACACAGACCGACCAACTGATTAGGATCAGTATTGCTACCAAGGTAATCATCAACAGGAATATCCAACTGCTTCAGCAGCACATTCAGCGCTTTCCCCCGCTGAATTTCTTCGGCCCGCAACTCCTTGGTTTCCCGACTTGAACAAAGCAAGTTACTCAATGCTTCGATGCTCGGTATATCGCGAGTTTCAATCGCTTGGTAGAACCTATCAATAAGGGGAAGCTCAAGAGTTGCCACGCTATAGCGCAATATGTTCTCCAACCACAGGACCATGGATACCCTGTTTTTTACCCACCCCGCCTCGACAGCCCACTCCAACCCTTGCGAATAGGTGAACCCACCAATTGGCAGCGAGGGGCTTATTAACTGAAACAAACGGTAGGTGGCAATGGGATCATCACCTCGTTCGACTTCCTTTATTCTCAGCTCCTCGGCCGCCATATTAAGCCACCAGCAAATAAACAAGGCTGGCAGAAGCAACACCAGCAGAAACCCAGCGGCTTGATGCAAATGCCGCTAACCGGTGTCCCAACAACATCAATGCCGATGCCGATATTGCCATCGCAACAGCAAACTGCGAAACACTACCGGTGGCCTCGACACCATGGGCATAACCATGACAAAAGATGAGGGCAACACACAGCGCCACTGCCATTCGAGTTACCACTTGGCTACCAGAAAACACTTGCCAAAGTGCAGCACTAACAACAAGTAACGACGCTGCAATCGCGCCCTCAATACCGCTTACCTCCCCCAAATTGAGTCCAGCCACCATTCCGGTCACTAATGCGACTAACGCGACGGCCAATAAACTCAATTGGGTCGTGGTTTTCTTAACGGCAAAGAAAGCCAATGCGCCAAATGCGAGTAGCATAATGAGGTGATCGACACCGGTAATAGGATGCAAAAGCCCGCTAAAGAATGAAGAATGCTCATGTCCGGGATGCGCCTGTACCGAAACCGGAATCACAAGGCTAAGCGCTGCCAACGATGAGGTAATAGGGGTTGTTTTCATTGTCATATCCTTTTGCAAAAAAACGTTAGCTCTTTATTAGTGGTGGTGATGATGTCCGCCAGAGCGACCACCATAAGCACCGCCTTCTGGCTCTATCGGTGCCTTTTCAACCGTGACTTTAGCGCCTAGACCTACGACCATGTCGTCCAGTACGTGATCATGTTGGTAACGCACCCAACCAGCTTCAACTTGAAGCGGGACATGACGATTTCCTAAGTGGTAGGCAACACGCGTCAAAAGGTAAGGATCATCACAATATATTGTTGATACCTGCTCATCGGCCGCTTTAACTTCCACTAAAGTGCCACAGCGACTCTTCAGTTGTTCGCCACCGCGCAGGATATGACCTCTAGGCAGAAATAGGCCTGCATCACGGCCATCATCTAGCACTACCTTCAACCGGCTTTTGATCCGACTATCAATCGGCAGACTCAAATACGCATCGGGCCGCACTGCCGCCTCTGCACTTACTTCAACCAACTCAATCATTTACAATTCCTTTGTTATTATTTGAACCGCATTAAAACAAAAAGTAGCGCTGGGCCATCGGAAGAACTTCTGCTGGTTCACACACTAAAAGCTCACCATCAGCACGCACCTGATAGGTCTGAGAATCTACCTCTATACGAGGCTGCCAATCGTTAAGCTTCATATCTGACTTGCTAATATTCCGGCAATTTTTGACGATGCCAATCTGGCTGCCAAGCTGGAGTTGCTCGGCCACGCCAGCGTCACTCGCCGCCGACGAGATAAACAGCATCGAAGTATTCATAGCCGCTTTGCCATAACTGCCAAACATCGCGCGATAATGAACAGGCTGTGGGGTTGGAATAGACGCATTAGGATCCCCCATCGGGGCCATGGCTATCATGCCGCCCTTGACGACAGTACTTGGTTTAACCCCAAAGAAGGCCGGCTTCCATAACACCAAATCCGCCAGTTTTCCCACTTCAATCGATCCAATTTCATGCGCCATGCCATGGGTAATAGCCGGATTGATTGTGTATTTGGCAATATAACGCTTCAGCCGGAAGTTATCGCTGTAGCTGGAATCTTGCGCCAAACTGCCACGTTGAACTTTCATTTTATGGGCCGTTTGCCACGTTCGGGTGATCACCTCACCCACCCGCCCCATAGCTTGAGAGTCCGAGGCAATCATCGAAAAAGCCCCCAAATCATGAAGAATATCTTCGGCAGCAATGGTTTCCCTTCGAATTCGGGATTCGGCAAACGCCACATCTTCTGCAATCGCAGGGGACAAGTGATGGCATACCATCAACATATCCAAATGCTCATCAACGGTATTGACCGTATAAGGTCGAGTCGGGTTAGTCGACGACGGCAAGACATTCGATTCACCAGCAGCACGGATAATGTCAGGGGCATGCCCGCCGCCAGCGCCTTCTGTATGATAGGTATGTATCACCCGATCACCGATAGCCGCCAAGGTCGATTCAACAAAGCCTGATTCATTCAGGGTGTCGGTATGAATGGCAACCTGAACATCCATCTCGTCGGCAACCGACAAGCAAGTATCAATAGATGCAGGCGTAGTACCCCAGTCTTCATGAAGCTTTAGCCCCACCGCCCCAGCCGCTACCTGCTCACGCAGCGCTTCTGGTTGGCTGGCATTCCCTTTACCCAGCAAGCCGAAGTTCATTGGAAAGCCATCGAGCGCTTGAAGCATTTGTGCCATGTTCCATGGCCCAGGTGTACAGGTGGTCGCATTGGTACCCGTCGCAGGGCCGGTACCACCACCAATCATCGTGGTCACCCCAGACGCCAACGCTTCTTCAATTTGCTGCGGACAAATAAAATGGATATGGGAATCAATACCACCCGCGGTTAAGATCGCACCTTCGCCCGCCAAGATTTCGGTTCCCGGGCCAATGATGATATCAACCCCCGGTTGAATATCGGGATTCCCAGCTTTCCCGATGCCGCTAATCCGCCCATTTTTTACCGCCACATCTGCCTTAACGATACCCCAGTAATCGAGCACGATGGCATTGGTGATCACCAAATCAGGTGTTTCAGCACTTGGTCGTTGGCTCTGTCCCATACCGTCGCGGATCACCTTTCCACCGCCAAATTTCACTTCATCTCCATAGACAGTGAAATCTTTTTCAACCTCCAGCCACAACTCGGTATCGGCAAGACGCACCCGATCACCTACCGTTGGGCCAAACATTTCGGCATAAGCCTGACGTGAAATGTTTGCCATGACTATTCCTTGTATTAATGATTAGAGAAGGAAAGAACTAGAGCTTGCCCATCACTTTGCCTTGGAATCCGTAAACTTCCCGTTTACCAGATAAATCAACCAGCTCTACTGTCCGGGACTGACCCGGCTCGAAACGTGTAGCAGTCCCTGCTGGTATATTGAGGCGAAAGCCCTTGCAGGCTTGCCGATCAAATTTGAGGGCATCATTGACTTCAAAAAAATGATAATGCGAGCCTATCTGGATTGGCCGATCCCCTACGTTTTCAACTTTAACGGTAAGGGTTGTCCTGCCAGCATTGAGTTCGATCTCCCCGCTTGCGGTCTCGATTTGACCGGGCACAAACGCGGAGGTATTGAATGCACCACTCCCTGCCATTTTTTCTCCTTATTTATCTGCAAGATACTATGCCGCTATACCATCAAACAACTACACAATCGGCTCATGCACAGTCACTAATTTGGTGCCATCGGGAAAGGTAGCTTCTACCTGGACATCCGGGATCATGGACGCAATCCCTTCCATCACATCCGTCACAGAGAGCAGCGTACGGCCATAGTCCATGAGCTCTGCGACACTCTTTCCTTCTCTCGCCCCTTCAAGAATGGCGCTGCTGATGTAAGCAATGGATTCAGGGTAATTGAGCTTGAGTCCCCTTTCCTTGCGTTGTTTGGCCAACATCCCGGCACAAAAAATCAGTAGCTTGTCCTTCTCTCTTGGTGTCAACTCCATGTCACTCTCCAATGTCGCTAAGTCGCCAAAACTCTAACTCGCTGAGTAACCGACTAACTACGTGGCCCAGATGCGCGGGGGGTGAGGGGCAATGCCCGTCATCTGACTTCGCGCTTGCTGCCATATTTGGGTAAAGCAGTGCAGGATATCTTCACTCCAATACCCCAACGCCCTAACAACAATGAGCCCCTCGACCTGTGTTGCAGCCACGATTAGCTTCTTGCTACCTAGCTCACTCTGTATATTTATTTCGCTCTGAATATCTAATAGCAAAGCCTGTACCAACTGATAGAAATCTTGCCCCATTTCGGACAAGTACAGGGTCCCCATCATGGGGAATCTCTGCATTCCTATATTAATCAGTACTTTATCACCACCAGACATGTTCAAACCTTCAGTCAGCACCCGGCGCCCATCGACATAAACCTCTGTTTTTCCAATCAATTTACCGCTATCAAAGCACTCTTTTAGTGCAGGGCGACCAAAACAGTGCAACTCCCAGCCCACAAACTGTGCACCTTTCTCGAGGTGGACAACGGTATTGAGCTGAGCATGGGCCTCAGGAAAAAAGATATTCTCCTGAGGCAGCCATTCCAGCCGGCCTCCTTCGGCGACTGACAAATGCTGGGCTTGCTTGGCAAAACGGCGCTCAGAGCGATAAAATTTTGTGGCTCCAGGGGTTGTCACCAACACCTTGGCACCCGCGCCAACATCGACGCGAATATCAAGTGTATCGCCACCCGCGACACCGCCAGGCGGATGAAGCAGATAACTATGGCAAACCTCCCCTTCGGGGTAGAGCGCTTGCTGTACCGTTAACGGGCCTTTTTGCTCTCGGTGCTTAAGTACGGTTTTATCGCCCCTATCTCGGTAGGACAGGCTCAATTCAGCCTGCCAGCCATGGTGGGTATGCTGGGCGATTTGACTTGCGGTCGGGTTGGTCGCAACAGGCGATAAATACTCTGTCATACGGTGAGGTACTCCTTAACCAAGGCATCATCGAGCTCGGCCATCTCACCACTGGCAACATGGCGTCCTCGGTCGAGAATGCAAAATTGATCGCCCACCCGACGAGCAAAAGGTAACTTCTGCTCAACCAGCAACACAGTAAGTCCCATTTTTTCGTTAAGCATCCTGATAATATCGCCAATTTCTTGCACGATATTGGGTTGGATCCCTTCCGTCGGCTCATCCAAAATCAATAGCTTAGGGTTCACCACCAACGCCCGGCCTATCGCCAATTGCTGTTGTTGACCACCCGATAAATCGCCACCACGGCGGTGACGCATTTCCTTTAGAACCGGAAACAGATCAAAAATGAAGTCAGGCACTTTACGATCGCCCCGAGCACGGATAGGCAAACCTATCTCTAGGTTCTCCTGGACCGTCAACATCGGAAAAATCTGACGCCCTTGCGGCACATACCCTATTCCCCACCGTGGCCGGGATTCTGCCGATTCCGCGAGAATTGAGCGCCCATTAAATGTAATATCGCCACTTTTTGGCCCCACCAACCCCATGATGCACTGCAATAACGTCGTTTTACCCACACCATTACGGCCCATCAACACCGTGCATTTACCTTCGGGGATCTGCATATCCAAATCCCACAATGTATGGCTTTCACCGTAATATTGGTTGAGTGACTTGATCTCTAACATGCTATTCCCCTAGATAAACCCGCTTCACTTCAGGATGGTTTTGTACTTGGTCCATGGTGCCTTCAGCCAATACATGGCCTTGGTGAAGAACTGTCACATCACTGGCAATCGAACGGACAAAGTCCATATCATGCTCAACGACAACCACGGAATGCTTACCTGCCAACGAATTCAATAACTCCGAGGTTTTATCCATCTCTTGGTGGGTCATCCCCGCGACAGGCTCATCGACCAGCAACAGCTTGGGGTTCTGCATTAGCAGCATGCCAATTTCCAACCATTGCTTTTGGCCATGGGACAAATTTCCGGCCAATAAGGCGGCGTGATCTGCCAAGTTAATTAACACCAGAACAGACTCGATCTTATCCTTCTGCTCTGCGGTCAGCTTGGCTCTGAATGTCGCCCAAACCGTCCGAACTCCCGACATCGCCAGCTCTAGGTTCTGCCAAACCGTCAGGCACTCAATCACGGTTGGTTTTTGGAACTTCCGGCCCACGCCGGCATTGGCAATCTGCGATTCATTCATAGCCAACAAATTGATGTTTGACCCAAGCCACACTTGGCCGGAATCCGGTGTCGTCTTACCGGTAATAATGTCCATCATGGTGGTCTTTCCGGCGCCATTTGGCCCAATAATGCAGCGAAGCTCGCCCTCGCGGATATACAGGTTGAGATCGTTAATGGCTTTAAAACCATCAAAGCTCTTATTGACGCCCTCGACATAGAGCAAAATGTTATGTCTGGTATCAATCAAGGGGTGCTCATCGGGGACAAGAAATGAAAACGTTTCTTCCCGTTTGGTCATCTCTTGGGCAAATGTACCTAGCTTCTTTGCCGTCTCTAATACTGTCATGACACCACCTCATTAACGCCGCACTCTTGTTGAGGTTTTCCTGATTGCGAGGAGCCCCCTGACTGCTGAGAAGACTTTTCCTTTTTCCCCTTACCCAGTCGAGCCGTTATGTCGGATATAAACCCAATCACCCCTTTCGGGAAATACATGGTGGAAAGCACAAATAAGCCCCCCAGAGCAAACAGCCACACTTCTGGGAATTCAACCGTAAACCAGCTTTTGGCATAGTTGATAATCAGAGCCCCAATGATAGCGCCGAACAACGTTGCCCGACCGCCAAGAGCAACCCACACCACAACCTCAATCGAATTAAGCGGTGCGAACTCTCCGGGATTAATAATGCCAACTTGCGGCACATACAAGGCACCGGCAATGCCCGCGATGACGGCAGACAACACAAAGAGCCACAGTTTGATGCCATCGACGTCGTAGCCCATGAAACGTGTCCGCGACTCGGTATCACGGATAGCCAAAGCGGCACGTCCCAACCGACTACTGACAATGGTTCGGCACACCACGTAACTCACAGCTAGCGCCAACCCAGTGCAGACAAACAGCGCCACTTTGGTTGTATCTTGTTGCAAGCTGTAGCCGAGAATATCTTTAAAATCGGTTAACCCGTTGTTCCCGCCAAAGCCCATTTCGTTGCGGAAGAACGCCAGTAACAGGGCATAAGTCAGTGCCTGGGTCATGATCGACAGGTATACTCCTGACACCCGTGAACGGAAGGCTAGATAACCAAAAACATAAGCCAAAGCACCGGGGACCAACACTACCATCAGGCAAGCCAGCCAGAATTGATCAAAGCCCTGCCAGAACCATGGCAACTCCTGCCAATTTAGAAACACCATAAAATCGGGCAACACGGGATTGGCGTATACCCCCCGGTCACCAATTTGGCGCATCAAATACATCCCCATGGCATAGCCGCCCAGGGCAAAGAACGCCCCATGGCCCAAACTCAGGATCCCGAGATAGCCCCATACCAAATCGACCGCAAGCGCGAGCATGGCATAGCTGAGGTATTTACCCATCAGAGAAATAGTGAAGGTTTCGATATGTAGCGGGTGACCGATCGGCAATATCAGGTTTGCCATCGGGACCAAAATGACGGCAGAGATCAGCAACGCAAGGACGATTTTGCCGCCCCGATCTTGCCCCAAGGCCGAAAGAATAATTGATTTAGACTGCATCAAGCGCTCCTTAGCTTTCAGCCGCACGGCCACGCTGCGGGAATAACCCACGAGGACGTTTCTGGATAAACAGGATAATAAAGACCAGCATCAAGATCTTGGCCAGTACCGCACCCGCCCAAGGTTCCAGTAACTTGTTGAACAGCCCAAGTCCTAAACCAGCAACCAAGGTACCCCACAGGTTTCCGACCCCACCAAACACCACCACCATAAATGAATCAATGATGTAGGCTTGACCCATATTTGGCCCTACATTCGTCAGCTGTGACAACGCGACACCCGCGACACCAGCCACGCCAGAGCCCAGCCCAAACGTCAGGGCATCAACCCGCTCTGAGCGGATCCCCATCGCCCTTGCCATTGCCCTATTTTGAGAAACCGCCCGCACCTGCAGGCCCAGAGGCGTACGCTTCAAGATCATAACCATAGAAATGAACACCAAGGCACAAAACAAAATGATATATAAGCGGTTGTATGTCAGAGACAGCATTGGGTTCAGCTCCCAAGCCCCCGCCATCCAGTCGGGCGTACTGACAGAACGGTTAAGCGGAGAGAAAATCGATCGTACCGCTTGCTGGAGGATCAAACTGATCCCGAATGTCGCCAATAATGTTTCAAGTGGCCGACCGTAGAGATGCCGGATCACACTGCGTTCAATCGCTATTCCTACCAGCCCAGAAATAATGAAAGCCATCGGAATAGACAGCAGCAATGCGGTACCGCTTTGCTGAGGAAGAAGTTGCTGCATCACATAGGTAGTGTATGCACCAATCATGATGAGCTCACCATGGGCCATATTAATGACCCCCATCACCCCAAATGTAATGGCCAAGCCTATTCCGGCCAGCACCAATACAGAGCCTAAACTAAGGCCGAAAAAGATTGTCTCGACACCGGAATAAAGCTGCTGGCTCTGGTGGTATTTAGCCAAGCCTCTTTCGACAGCTGCCGAAAGTTCAGGATCCAATGATTGTGGCTGCAATTTATTAAAGGTTTGCAACACGATTGCTTGTTTGTATTCAGACAAGGTGTTGACGGCTGCAGTTCGCACTGACGTTGATGCACTGTTATCTAACGCCGTACTGACCGACAACGCCAACTGCAGCCTATCCTGTACCTTGTCGTCCTGTTCAACGTTCAACTGCGCGGCAAGCCTTTCAATGATTTCATCATCGGTTTGCCCTAGCAGACCATCGACAGCCTGTAAGCGGGTTGACGCATCAGGCGAGTTCAGCCCTATAGAGGCCAACTGTACCCGAATAAGACTGCGCAATTTGTTATTCACCCGAATTTTGCCAAAGTCGCGAGAGCGCGAAACAACTAACTGTGTTGAATCCCAAATACCATCAGCTTGCTTACCGTTTCTACCGGCGATAATAAAGAGCTGCTGGAAATCCTCACTATTTTTGTTCTTGTAATAAAACAGGTTGCCTTCCAACCAAGCCCGAAGAATAGGCTTTGCCTTTTCGGCAGGCTGATTATCGACTAGCCACTCAATGGCGATTTCCTTATCGTTGTTATTTTTCCCAATCAATACCTGATCAAATTCATCTGTCGAACTGACCGAAGCAAACGCCATGGGAGTACACAACAAGAGAACAATGAGCGCTTTAACAAACTTCATTAAAGGTGTCATTTCTTGTGTCCTTACTGACAATTAACCACTTCCAACGCGGGTAAATGTAATACCCACCGAAAATAGCGCTTCAGCCTAAACCTGAAGCGCCATCAATAAGAGGCAAAGGCCCCTAAAACAATGCGTTAATTAGCACCTGAACACTTCTTGGTTTCTGTATTGAAGGCCCCGCAAGAGAAAGGCTTTGACCAGCTGGAATATAACTTGGCTGATTCAGGTAGGTACTTAGACCACGCATCTCCCGCCACTAGCCCCGTGGTTTCCCATACCACATCGAACTGACCATCATCTTGAATTTCACCGATTAAGACCGGCTTAGTGATATGGTGGTTTGGCAGCATAGTCGAGTAGCCACCAGAAAGGTTCGGTACTGCAATACCAATAAGGGCATCCTGTACCGCTTCAGGCTCGGTGGTACCGGCATTATTTACCGCCTGTACCCACATGTTAAACCCGATATAGTGAGCTTCCATTGGGTCGTTAGTCACACGCTTGTCACTTTTGATGAACGACTGCCAACCATCAATGAACTCTTCATTCTGATCGGTATCGACACTCATGAAGTAGTTCCAAGCCGCCAAGTGGCCAACAAGCGGAGAGGTATCCATACCTGATAGTTCTTCTTCACCCACCGAGAACGCGACAACAGGGATATCTTCAGAGGAGACACCTTGAGCGCCTAGCTCTTTATAAAAGGGAACGTTCGCATCACCGTTAATGGTCGAGACCACGGCAGTTTTCTTGCCTGCTGAACCAAACTTCTTGATATCAGACACAATCGACTGCCAATCAGAATGTCCAAACGGGGTGTAACTGATCATGATGTCTTCATCGGCAACACCCTGCGCTTTCAAGTAAGACTCGAGGATCTTGTTGGTGGTACGGGGGTAAACATAATCAGTTCCCGCCAGTACCCAGCGTTCAACCTCCAGTTCATCCATCAAGTATTCAACGGCAGGAATCGCTTGCTGATTAGGCGCAGCGCCAGTGTAGAAGACGTTTTTCGATGACTCTTCACCTTCGTACTGCACCGGGTAGAACAAAATACTGTTGAGCTCTTCAAATACTGGCAGCATTGATTTTCGTGAAACCGACGTCCAACCACCAAAAACCACATCTACTTTTTCTTTTTCGATAAGCTCACGGGCTTTTTCAGCAAATAGCGGCCAATTAGAGGCAGGGTCGACAACAACAGCTTCCAGTTTCTTGCCAAGCAATCCCCCTTTTTTATTTTGCTCATCAACCAGCATCAATACTGTATCTTTCAGCGTGGTTTCACTGATCGCCATGGTGCCAGACAGTGAGTGGAGAACCCCTACTTTTATCGTCTCTTCTGCTGATGCAACAGCAGAAACTAACGATAGACTCAGGCCAAGTGCGGCTAGATTCAGTTTGGACTTCATGGTCATACTTAACATCTCCGTTGTAATAAACATTCATAAACAACCAATCAAAATTGGTGCCAAAACGAATAACTGAACAAAAATAAATATAACCAGCTGATTTTAAACAACATAAATCATCATAAAGCTTAAGGTGATTAAGTCTGGAATAATACCCTGAGCACATAATGGTGCAAAAAAAACGACACTTGCCCTGTAACAGTGATGAGCGATTATGTTTTGAATCAAATCGGGGCAACAAAGTGAATTAAATGGTTTTTTCGAGGAATACAAACACAAATAACCACCCTTGAGCTATTAAGCCCTAGCTTGTAAGTTTGTTTGAATTTAAGTGGGTGTTTAATTTCGAAAAATAATAACCCTAATCGCTTTAACACTGATAGAACAATCACGACAGGGAGTTGTATTGTAAGTACTGGCGTTTAACCCAAATCACCAGAGACACTATGACGGGTATCCATTTCCGCTTTGCTTAGGCCTCCTTTCATTTTCAGGCCAAACTTCATGTGGTTGCAACTCCGGAAACTGAACTGACGCACCCGATTAGCAGACAACCTTCCCCCCGACACTTATTGATTAACAACTAAACTAATGAAAAGTAATCACTCTTCACTAAACGCTCTCTTCATCTTAAATAAGAATTGTTATACCAATAACAAAAGATGGTTATACCCACTGGTTTTTCTTGTTGGTGCAGATTAAAATCCATGCAGCCAGTAAGGAATAGAAACGCCTGAGGTATAAAGTCAATAAAACAGACACACCTCAAGATATACCCAAGTAGCTTGAAGGTCATACCTTAGTACCTTGAAGGCAGTACCTTGAAGGCACTTGGATCGACTCAACAACGTAGTTATTTCTATTATTAGCAGCTTTACCAAGGGCGCAGAAGCAATGAATACATACAATTCAATTAATGATGTTCTCAAAGTGAAGGGAGCACAATGGAAAAACGATGCAACAAACTCAATCGCCAACGATATCGAAAAACTGATCCTAGCTATTGAGCCTTATGTGAATGGTAGCAAGAACGCATCTCACATGAGCTTTTTATTGAAGGACTTACTCGAAGTGCTATCGATTGACTTTAAATGCCAAGAGGATCAGAAATCTGCCTCTTTGCTGCTGATTGAAGAAATCATGCAAGCATCTCTTATGGAAGAGACTCCCGAGCCAAGTTACTGCCTTTGATGCATCAACTAACTCTCGACTGTGCCAAAGTGGCTCCTAACCACCAGGCACAGTCGACAACTTTCAGCAAACAATCAACATTGACAAACAAAGTGATGACTGGAAATAACAAAGTCTTCTTTTAAATAGAATTTATGCGCGCCATAGCGGTGTACACCAGAGTCAAGGTGGATCTGCTCTATCTGGTTGATGTGGGCGTAGTCTTTAAACCACTCAATTAAATACTGGCCTGCACCAGTTGAGCGCAGGGCTTCATCGGTCACTAAGTCATCAATGTACAAATAAGCTCCCCACCCTAACTTGTGCCCCGTGACAAAACCGGCGACACACAAGATGTTGTTATCTTCCTTAACATAGACAAGCTTATAACCGGCTTTGCACTGCTGGTTCAGTAAATCACTTATCTTCTCCAATGTGTATTTTGGCCGAAGTTGCTGCATGATAGGTGCAATTTCAATGATCTCTTCGTTCGTCGTAGCCAGAATGACTTCCATGTTTCCCCCACATCAATTCCACTAAATCTAAAACAGGGGCCTATATTACCCACCAATTATGACAACATACCGACATAGCCAAGGTAATCGCAATCAGGTAGCCTGACTACATAGGTATAATAAAAAAGCTGAGGCGTTTAACCCTCAGCTTTTTTTATTCATTGCCACATTCCGTTTTTAGTCTCGCTGATAAACCGCACTGGCAATCAATACCGTTAGCGGCACAGTCATGATCAACCCGATACTGCCCGCCAAACCATGGATCATGGCCAGAGACAGCGCCGGAATGTTCATAAACTGCATCAGCGGCATTTGGAACCCCCATACCATCATGATGGTAGTAAGGGCGCTACCTGCAAACGCCAATACCAAGGTATTAGTCATGGTACCGAGAATATCGCGGCCGATTCGGATCGTCGCCAACAAGCGATCTTTTTCAGGTTGCTGCGGCGACATTTCACGAAGCTCGTGGTAAGAAGATGCCATAGAGATCGCCACATCCATCACTGCGCCAAGAGCCGAAATCATAATGGCAACAAACAACAGCCAGCGTACCTGCACCTGAGCCTCACCGCCGAGATAAAGAATATCTTCGCCTTTCTCAAGATAAAGGCCATTAAGTTGAGCCATCTCGCCAAAAAACTGGGCCATCAGGCCCGCCATAACCACACCCGCCAGTGTGCCTAACATGGACACCAATGACTTTTTGTTCCAACCTGCGACCAGCAGGAAATTGACCACAATCTTCACTGCCATCAAGCCGATGGTCAGCAAAATAGGATTCCAGCCAGCAAACAGAGCCGGAACCAGCACGCCAATTAACAGCGCACCAGTAAAATACAAGGAGACCACCGAATTCACCCCTTGCAAGCCTGCGAAGAGAACAGTCAGCAGCACAATGATCCCAACCATCCAATACACGGCCGAGGAACGATCATGATTATACGGCCAATAAATAGTACGCTCGCCTTGTTCACGGATCAGCAGAATGAAGTTATCACCCTCGGTGACATACACATTATGTAAGCGGCTAAGTTGGTTCTCGACTTCGACCTGCTTACCTTTATCTTCCCCTTCGCGTAATTCCACCAATAAGCGTTGACGTCCTGTCTTAACTGAAGGCACTAAAGGATCAGACTGAGTACTCTCAGCTAAAACGTCGATCACACTCGCACGGACAAATTCCTGACTATTGTATGCTTTTGGCCTAAATGACTCACTCACCGATGGCGAATACCACAAAATAGCCGTCGAAATAAGAAAGACCACAAAAGGAAATATTAATCGTTTTAACATCACTTAATTCCAAAACAAGAAGGCGCAAAAGCGCCTTCTATATCTTATTTCAATAAATTCAAATACTAAGACTTAGGCTGATTAGCGTAAGTACAGCCTTGATACAGAGCCTCGATTGAAGCACTTTCCGAGTAATTAGGGTTTTCATACCAAGTATCTTCGTCTTTAACGTTAACGGATACATTGATAGCATCGCGTGCTGTAGGGCCAGAGCGCATTACACAGATTTCTTTGTTCTGTAGACGCTCCCAAAGCTCTTTACCAGCAGTATCATCTTCACGTAGTTGAAGAATTTCACCTTTAAGATGCGGAGCTACAACACCACGCTCATCTGATTCACCATACTGCTTGATAAACCAGTTCACATTCTCGAACTTAGTTCGATCCAGACCATTTTCCTCAACATAGTTTGTTAGCATGTCACGTATAGCGTAGGTATCAAGGTCAGAAGAGTCCCAGATTTTATCCTCTTCTGTTACCCAACCTTCCACCAGCATAGTGGAACCAAAGCGGTAATCGTTGATAGCCAATACATATGTGCGATCTGCATCAAAAGGTGCGCCAGCAAGTTGACTGAAGATAACACGTTCACCAACCTCTTGGCTCAGGTCGACCACATACTCAATATCACCATCAAAGATGTCGTAGTTAAATGACGCAACAGTTTCATCGAAAGAAACAGTTAAATCACCGTCTTGATACTGGTTGAAATAGCTGTAAGACCATTCCATGTACTTCCTCAGGTTATCACCGGTAATATTAACAGCAACCAACTGGTTATCGTACATGTACAGGTTGGCACTGTCTTTCCTGCGATAGGTCTCACCATCAAACAGGTTAGATGCATCAGAGAAAAGGGCTGCAGCGGAAACATCAACCTTAACTTCAGCTTCTTTCTCCACATTCATGATCTGAATCTGGTTGATCAAATCAGTCAATGGCATATCAGACAGCTTAGCGCTATGAATAGTCGTGTATAGACGTTGACCTTCACTGTTCAAAACTTGCTCTTCCAAAACGGCCTCATCCGCACCACCGTTTGGAGTATTGGTGAAATTGCCATGGATCGTACCAATCACTTCATTTGCATTTTCAACAGATTCATAGTGGACATGCTGCATTTCATTCTGAAGCGCCGCATCTTCTTCAACGTCAGCCACGGTGCGGTTAGACAGCGTGGTATCGTAAATTTTCCAGTTGCCGTCTTGGTCTTTGATAAGATCGATTTCAGCTTTCGCCAATGCCCAACCCCAGTTACCCGGTTCGATAACTTTCACTTTAGAGTCGCGGTTACGCCAGTTGTAAGCGCCAGATTTCGCTTTGTCTTCTACTTGGTTAGCTTTATCACCTGAAACAGAGATGTCATCCATCCCGTTCTCAAACGGTGCCCCCAAGTCGATTTGCTCGATAAAGCGAGCATGTTCGTGGCCCATGAAGATCACATCGAACTTGTCTGCCATCTTTGATGCGATTTCATTCACACCAACAACGTCATGAGTCTCACTGCGGCCATGGTGAAGGGCACCAATCACAATATCTGGCTGATACTGGTTAATCACTTGATCAACCGTATTTTCTAGAGCTTCGAACTCATCTTTGAAGTCTAAGTTACGGAAGTTCTCTGGGTTAGAAGCATTCCAGCTACTTACGTGAGAAGGCGTCAAGCCGATAACAGCGACTTTTGCGCCGTTGTAGTCAAATAACTGGTAACCACGTAAGAAAGGTGTTTCTTGGCCAGTGTTCTTACAATCAACAGCATTTTCGTGCCAGATGATGTTTGAAGATATTACTGCACCATTAAAACCTTCCAAGTTACGGAATAAGAAATCACGAGAGAAATCAAACTCGTGGTTGCCCGGTACCCAAACGTCGTATTCCATATGATTCATGGTTTCAACAACTGGGTGAATAGGTAATTCGTTAAATAGTTCTGCAGAGTTGCCCTGGACGGTATCACCCAGATCAATCATCAAGAAATTTTCATTTTGCGCACGTTCTTCATGAAGAAGTGTGGCAATCTTGGTAAAGCCCGCATTCACATCCACGTCATCTAATGCGTAGTCATACGCAAAGATACGGCCGTGCATATCACCTGTTGCACCGATAGTAATCGTTTGGAAGTTAAGGTTTTCATTGTCACCTTTAACGATCACTGGTTGCGTTGGCTCATAGGTTTTACATTCAGCAATTGATGGACGTGATGGTTGTGTCTTTTCATCACTGCTACTGCTGTTACACCCGGCTAGGGCGGTAACAATCGCTGCACTCAGCGTTGCAACCTTAATAGTATTCTTAGTCATATATAGGCAATCAAAATAATTAAAAATAAAAATAGAAAATGTAATCGTGAGCAAATATACGCCTTAGTAATAGAATAAAAACTCGAAAACCACCGAGAGAGTTTCAAAATGTAAATTCAGTAAATTTGATAAATGAGTCGTTAATTGTAAACCTTTGCATGCTGCGCAAACGTTAATTCCCAACAATCACACAACACAAAAATGTTCAAAAAAAGCACAGGCAAACGTTTGCTAACGTGATATTAATCTCAAAAAAAACCTACAACACAAATAGCAAAAACAAATGAAACGTGATGGGAATCACAAATACAGAAGCATTAGCCAAGACCCAATTACGGCACAAGTTAATAGCGTGATGATTTACAAAATGAAAGATTACGATCAAATCTCAACCAAAAAAGGTAAGTTTACAGGCACCTCTTTTGATTAACCTAACCTCTTTGGTAGGATTTAAATACGGTTTGTAAATCGGTGTAAGCGCCTGAATTATAAAAATGCAATCACAATAATCAGTGAGGGAAAGATAAAAACATACAGCCGCATTAAAAGCCGTAGGTATTTATGTGCATATTTAAGCTCCATAAAATGATCTATCACGATTAAGCCTTTATACATTACAGTGAATGCAACCAATACACTTAACAGTTGAACAGAACTGAGTTTCTCACCTAAAAAGGTATTAAACAAAGTGACGGATATTAATATCAACCAATAATAATCAAGATTTCCTAACCATTTCAAAACTCACCTACCTTAAAACATATAAAAGTGGGAATATTAAAATCCACATTAGATCAATCATATGCCAATAAACTGCCAATGCTTCTAAGCCAGCATAACGACTTGAAGAATAAGTGCCTTTTCGCAACCTAATGATTACCCATAGAATGGCACAAGTCGCCCATCCAACATGAAGGAAATGGTTGAATGTCATATAGTAATAAATGGTAAAAAATTGACTACTTCCCGTATGCAGCCCCTGCAAATGATTCCAATAAAACTCTGTCGTTTTTACTAGCAAGTACAAACAACCACAGATGAAGGTAAGCCATAAACTAAACTGGCATTTTTTTCTCTTTCCTAACCGAATATACATCATCGCTTTTGCCATAAAGTAACTACTCGATAGTAAAAAAATGGTATTGACAACCCCAAAAGAGGTACTTAAAGTATGCGGTCCTTTAGAAAAAACATCAGGGTAGTTAAATTTAGCAATAAAATAGGCAACAAAAAAAATACCGAACTCTGTCAGCTCCGACAGAATCCCAACCCATATAGGAATATTGCCTGGAATCCTACCTGCTCGATCTTCACTCCAAGAACGGGGAAAAATGCCCAGAGGCTCTTTCGGTGTTTGATCATTCATAGTATACCCAAGTTACTCCAAGTTGCAGGATTCAGAGCTTCATCAATGGTTTCAGTTCAAGACAAATAGCCGAACGTAATAGTTAGCCTATTTCGAGGGTATAGGTACAGCAACAAAAGCTGTAAGCACTCAACATGAGATGTAATGAGTTAAAGTTAGTCGATATTATTGATACTTGGTGGTTAAATCACGTCCGTACCAAAAGCGTCTCGCCAGTCATTGCAGCACTGTTAATCGATTAGTCCAATGAAAACCTCTGCGCTGACCTATACTTCCTCTTATTCCGCCAAATAAAGAATTATACAACGGAGTGGCATATGTCAGACCATTTTACAAAAGGCATGGCTCGAAATATTTATTATGGCGGCAGTGTTTTTTTTCTATTGCTCTTTGCTGCATTAACCCTACATACAACCCGAGAGATGCCAAAGACTGACCACCGCGAAAACCTGACCGAAGCCGTTGCACGAGGAAAGACAGTATGGGAAGAGAACAATTGCATCGGTTGTCATACCCTCATAGGTGAAGGCGCCTATTATGCCCCTGAATTAGGCAACGTTTATTTCCGTCGAGGAGCGGGCAACCTCATTGCCTTTAAAGCCTATTTAAAAGCTTGGATGGCAGCACAGCCTTTGGGTGTACCTGGCAGGCGTCAAATGCCACAGTTTAATCTCAATGAACAGCAAGTCGACGATTTAGCAGAGTTTCTGAAATTTACGGCAGAAGTTGAAGTCAATAACTGGCCACCAAATATTGAGGGTTAAGCAATGGACACCTTAAAGTTTCAATCTCAATCGGTTGCTAAACCTTATTTTGTATTTGCATTAGTTCTATTTACTGGCCAAATCCTGTTCGGTCTCATTATGGGACTGCAATACGTCATTGGCGATTTCCTTGCTGGTACGATACCTTTTAATGTTGCCCGCATGGTACACACTAACCTATTAATTGTTTGGCTATTATTCGGCTTCATGGGCGCAGCTTATTTTCTGGTACCAGAGGAATCTCAAACTGAACTGTACAGCACGAAGCTAGCAAATTTGCTCTTCTGGGTATTTGCAATTGCAGGAACATTAACCATTCTGGGGTATCTCTTAGTCCCCTACTCGACGCTTTCTGAAATCACCGGCAATAAGTACTTTCCAACCATGGGTCGCGAGTTTCTAGAGCAGCCGACGATAACCAAAATAGGTATTGTCATCGTCTGCCTCGGCTTTTTGTTCAATATTGGCATGACCATTTTGCGTGGACGAAAAACCGTGATCAATATGGTTTTGCTCACCGGTTTGATTGGCCTCGCGGTGTTTTTTCTCTTCTCGTTTTATAACCCTGAAAATATCGCACTCGACAAGCTATTCTGGTGGTTTGTGGTACATCTGTGGGTTGAAGGGGTCTGGGAGCTGATCATGGGGGCAATCCTGGCCTTTATACTGATTAAAATCACCGGTGTTGATAGAGAAATCATCGAAAAATGGCTCTATGTGATTGTTGCAATGGCTTTGATCTCAGGACTGTTAGGCACTGGCCATCACTTTTTCTGGCTCAGTACCCCTGCATATTGGCAATGGGTTGGCTCGGTATTTTCTGCACTTGAACCCCTCCCATTCTTTGCGATGGTTCTATACGCATTCAATATGGTCAATAATCGCCGCCGGGAGCACCCGAATAAAGCCGCCACACTTTGGGCTTTAGGCACTGCAGTCATGGCTTTCCTAGGTGCGGGTGTATGGGGTTTTCTCCATACCCTTGCCCCCGTAAACTACTTCACACATGGAACGCAAATCACAGCAGCCCATGGCCATATGGCGTTCTATGGCGCATACGCCATGATCGTACTCACCATTATTTCTTATGCGATGCCGAAATTGAATGGCGCCGGCGAAGCATTCAGTAAAAAAGCGCAAGTCATCGAAATGTGGGGGTTTTGGTTAATGACTGTCTCCATGGTATTCATCACTCTCTTCCTAACGGGAGCGGGGATACTCCAAGTCTGGCTACAGCGTATACCTGAAGGTGGTGAAGCATTAGGGTTTATGGCAACTCAGGATAAGCTATCCATCTTCTACTGGGCTAGAGAGCTGGCCGGGGTGATATTTCTAATTGGCTTATTCACATATCTTGCAAACTTTTGGATAGCTAAAAAATAGTTTATCCATTAAACCTGATGAAAAGTCTTGCTTAGGTCATAAAGGAAACTTATGGAAGAGTGGGTTGGCAGTATTTGGCATAAGTTTATCGTCCAAAAGAGCAATACTGACTTTCACGGTGCACGTGTAGAGTTCAATGACGTAAAAAAATCAGTGGGAATACTGTTTCGTTCACTCGGCGGGGAGCCTTCTAAACGGATTGAAGCCGCAGCCCCACGTGATTATGTTATCCGTCGTCATCTCCTCGACAAAATTGCGGGTACAAAATTACAAACAAGCCTAGCGTGGCAAGATGAAAGTAGTTTACGCTTACCACAATCCATTGCGGTCTTTGATAGTAAGCACCTAAATAGAGAGCTCTATATGTGGCTTACAGTCTTAGCTGCCCATAGCTCAGTGACATTCACTCACTGGGCTAAAGATAATCAGGCTATCGTCGCAACAATATTAAACCGTTATCCAAATTTAAGACCTCGCTACAACGATCTCCTTGGTGCTGCATTAGAGCAACGAGTTCCCATTAATAAGTTACCTAAGGGCATGCAATCTTTAGAAAAATCCGTTATTGAAGCACTTAAATATCCTGAGTTGCCCATGGAATTTCCTGAGGCTAACTATGCGCCACAAGCCATTTATCTCTGGCTATACCCTAGCGAATACATCAACGCTAACCCCTTTAAAGACACAACGAGTTCAGATCCTGAGCAAAGCTCTCCCTCAGAAAGTCGTAAACTTGAAAGCCATCAAGCTCGGAAAAAAACAGAACGGGTTGATGACAGCAATACCAAAGACAGTCTTATGGTTTTTCGTTTAGAAAACCTATTTTCATGGAGTGAGTTTTCTAAAGTCAATCGGGCAGAAGATGACACCGAAGATACCGACTCAAAACGTGTTGCAGAAGATTTAAATCTCATCACAGTCGCTAAAGGAAGCCAACAAAAAACAGCCAAACTCAAAATAGACCTCGATCTGCCTGCAGCAATAGAGGATGACTACCCACTTGGCAAGGGAATAAAGCAGCCAGAGTGGAATTATAAAACCCAACAACTGGTTCCAAACCGCTGCTTGGTACAACCACTGTTGCTTAGACAGTGTAAACCAGAACCTCTTCCCACCAACCTGCAGGCCAATGCAAAAAAAATTCGGAACCAGTTTGAGTATTTATCAAGTATCAAACATTGGCTAAAAGCCCAGCCATATGGCAGTGAGATCGACTTGTCTGCTTGGATTGATTACTATGTTGAAAGTAAAGCCTCAGTTGCAAAAGACTCCGATTATTACCTGCACTTCAAAAATGAAAATCGTGATATTAGCTGCCTCTTGCTGTCTGATCTTTCAATGTCGACAGATGCCCATATCAATGATGAAAAGACGGTTATTGATGTCATAAAAGAAAGTATGTTGTTATTTTCTGAAGCCTTAACAGCAGTAGGAGACCCTTTTGCTATTTATGGATTTTCATCCGTTAAACGCCAGCATGTTCGGTTCACCATACTGAAAAACTTTGGCGAACAATACACCGACAATATACGTGGCCGGATATTGGGACTGCATCCTGGATACTATACCCGCATGGGTGCTGCTATTCGCCAAGCAAGTGATATTCTTGCTCAGCAACAGCACTCTCAAAAATTATTGTTGATATTAACCGATGGAAAGCCTAACGATATTGACCACTATGAAGGACGATTTGGCATAGAGGACACCAGGCAAGCTATCATAGCAGCGCGTAAACAAGGACTCATTCCCTTCTGCATCACCATCGATAAAAAAGCAGATCAATATCTACCGTACATTTTTGGAAACAACGGGTTTACGACTATTTACAACCCTAGTCAATTACCGAAAAAGTTGCCCCTCTTGTACCATCAATTAACCCAGCACCATTGAATATGGTGAACAATCAATGGAGGGGTTTATGAAAGAGTTAATACACTGTTTATATTGTCAAACAGAGAACAAAATCGATGAAAATTCCCATCGCCAGAAAAAATCACAAACCTGTAGTCAATGTGGGATGCCATTACCCAAGCATCATCCTAATAGCCGACGATACCGTACTAAGGTTTTTATTGGAGCATTCATCTGCATCTGTCTCTTCTGTGCCATCATGGTCATTTATTTGCCCAGATAATAACTTTTGAGGCTATATACTATGCGAACACTTATACAAACTAACGATAAGCAAGAATTAAAATCAGCATCTAATATCGCTTTACTGTCTTTACTGAATCTAACTTTCCTGCCCGTTATCGCATTTATTTTTTTATTAATGAAGTTAAAACAGTTCAAGAAGCAGTCTTTCGCTTATTATCACTTACAGTTTGCAATAAAACTTAATCTTATTGCGGCAATAGCACTTATTTTAGTGAGTATTATCATGATCTCACTGGGTGGTTTTAACTCCGGTTGGACTTGGGTTTTTGTGATCACCTACTTCGTCTTTATCCACACCGTATTTATTTTAATCGCGGTCTGGACATTAGTCCGGTCATGGTCTGGGCATAAATTTGGCTACAAAAACCAATAACAAGACATAATCAGTAATTTTAATTATCAAAATAGAGCTTCACTACATCCATCAACGCAACGACTGTACTGATATCATCAGATAACGGCTCGGCAAGACAGCTTCGGCAAGCTTCCTGCGGGGACATTCCGCTCGATATCATGCGTCCTGCGTATATCAGTAAGCGCGTGGATACCACCTCATCTAAATCACTTTCCAGCCGACGTAGAGCGCCAGCCAACTCGACTAATTTTGATGCAAGCAATTGATCAATCTGACTTTCACCAATTAAGATTTGTTGCTCTAATAGAGGCTCGGGATAGTCAAAGCGCATGGCGACAAATCGCTGCCGAGTACTGGCTTTCATTCCCTTCAAGATATTTTGGTATCCTGGGTTGTAAGAAACAACCAACATAAAACCATGTGTTGCGGTTAATAGTTCTCCGGTGCGCTCTATCGGCAGCATTCGACGATCATCTGCCAAGGGATGCAGCACAACCGTGGTATCTTTACGTGCTTCAACTATTTCATCGAGGTAGCATATCCCCCCTTCTCTTACGGCTTTGGTCAAAGGGCCATCTTGCCAGTAAGTGCCATTAGGTCCGATCAAGTGTCGTCCTACTAGATCCGCTGCCGTTAAGTCATCATGGCATGCCACGGTGTATAGAGGGCGGTCCAATTTATCTGCCATATGCGTAACAAATCGTGTTTTACCACACCCTGTAGGGCCTTTAATCAACAGAGGTAATTGATGAGAGTATGCATACTCAAATAATTCAATTTCATTCCCTTGTGGCTGATAATAATAATCGCTGTTGCTATTGGGTATCTCTGTCTTTCGCGATAAAGGCATTGCAGGTCCAAAAGTTATCTAACTAAATAAACCATATGCATTAAATACAAACCTAACAAGTTTCGTATAGGAAAATTAATAAAAAAGCCAGCTGGTATACCAGCTGGCTTCAGATTGATGACAAAGGCCTGGCTTTTAAGCTAGGCCTTTGATCTAATAGAGGTATCGAAATATGAATATCTCGACATGTTAAAAGAACCCTTACCCCAACAGTACGAACTCGAAATGGTCACAATGGAACAGCTGGTTCCGA
>NZ_JANEYT010000021.1 GCF_024357955.1 Photobacterium pectinilyticum | reverse complement strand
ACCACTTATCTTGATAAGGTATTACTGGCTGGTTTTAAGGCGGCGAGTAAAAAATGAGCATTCATGCTCTCACCCTGGCAGGTTAACGGCTTTACCACCACTCATCTCAATATGACCGGCAGTGGTATCAAAATGGAAATTAGAAAGAAATACAGCCTCCGAGCCTCCCCTCACCTGTCGCATTCGTTCAACCAGGCAAGGGAACAGGATTTGCTCGGCACCACGCCCCTGATGAGCAGGCACGGTCAACTTGTACCGGAAGAAGTGTTCAACGGCCTGGCAGAGATTGTAATAGTTACGGCTACCGGCATAGGACTCATCCCCCAGCATTAACCCTGCCCACTGGTTGTCACTCATCGCCCCGGTTCCAGAGTCGGTTAGCAAATCGATATAGACATCCTCGCTGCGCAGCATAAACGGGTTATAGCCAGCCTCAACCAAAGCCTTGCGACGGTCCTCTTCATCCGTCATCCGAATACGTTCCACCATTTTGATGCGAAATGGTTCTGGGATCCTTTTCATCTCTTTTCTCCAATAGCCCCTCACAAGACACTTGCCCGTGACGGATAACAATTAACGCAACAGGAGCAAAAGCCACACTGCTGTATTTAGTTCAAATGGATTCAACATGGAGCGAGCCCAAGCAGAGACTAAACAAGGAAGTCGTTTGAAAGGCGGAAATCTTGGTTAAACCATGCCGACATCATTAAGGTGATGTCAGGTATCACCACAGCAAATTGGCAGGTCATATTTGCTTTCCTTCACATATATATCGGACAAAAGTATTGTTTATAACCATTATTGCCCATAACAACAGTGATTATAGACAATATAACAATCAGCGAAACGAAAGGCTTCAGTCCAAAATTATCTTTTGTATTCAGTCGAATAAACAGGCTTAAACTTCGGCATTATCATATTACATATCAATGAATTATATGACTTTTAGCTATTCTGAGACATCTTCGACACTATTTTTTTCTGTCTCGAACTATGCTGGGGATATAACCCAAAACACCTTACAGTTACTTGGGTAAATTTACTAAGCAGGAGGGCATAGTGATGAAATACAAACATATCCTAGTTGCACTTGAACTATCGGAAGAAACAAACGTGCTAATTGATAGGGCTGTTTTTCTAGCAAAGCTACTCAATGCAGACGTTTCTTTTGTCCACATTGACGGAACACATGGGGAAATCTATCCAGAGCTGATTGATATCAAGCTCTCTCCAGGTGAAAACCCTCTGGGTGAGCCCAAAATGGAGCAGCTCAGGGCCTTTGAAACCAATACCGACTACCCCATCAAGCACTTCATCATTGGCACCGGAGATCTAAGCAATAAGTTACAAAATATTATTCAGGACAACGGCGTAGAGCTGATCATTTGCGGCCATCACCATGACTTCTGGAGCAATATCATTTCTTACTCCAAGCACCTTATCAATAAATCCCCGGTTGATATTCTCGTTGTACCGATCTAAATCAGGCAACAAGAAAACAGCCGCCAAGTGCCGAATCAACCACGCTTTACCGATTCGGCACTTTTATACCAACCTATCGACGCTGGCAGGAGGTACATCCACGGCAAGCTGAGCGGCTATGCGGATCCAGCCTGCCCCGCTGTACCTTACAGTAGGCATTTTTCAGTGCCCGGCGGGCAGAAAACCAATCATCTGGCTTTGAAATCAATAAGTAACCATTAAAGCGTTTAACCAACGGAGTACGATATTCATTGATAAATTGGCTATCAAAGCCGATTTCAAAGTAATCGAGCGCCTGCTCAATCGAGGTGAAACTGGCTATTTTCTGAAGGATATCGTTCTGGCTCATCAAGGCTTCAACTGTCTAAACTATTCAAGGAACAAACTCACGCCAGTCTACGGTAACGCACGAACACAATCATTGATGTAACACGCCGTTTTCAGATTTGGCTCGATGTAGGCGCTGGTGATTATATAGAAAATCCATATTCTCTTTTCCGTTAACTCTAATTTACCTCCCGCCTCCTCTCTCCTAGTTTTTAATGTGTGCAACGCTTTTCTATCAGAAAAAACAGCAACGCATTGCTGATATTCATTCGATTCAGAGGCTTACTGCAAAAATAGATGCAGAGATGAGGAGTAACACGATGGAATATAAGAATTTCACGACGTTTTCGGTAAAGATCGATGATGGTGTCGCCTGGGTAACCATAGATTTTCCCCCTGTTAATGTTCAGGGCCAAGAGATGCTCGCCGATCTTAACAGTCTTGCATTACGGCTAGAGCGCGACCGTGAGGTCAAAGTGGTTGTTTTCCAGTCGGCCCATCCTGAAATTTGGGTCTGCCATTATGACACTAACCTGCTGCGCGATATGTCCAAAGACGCTGTCGCCCGTAACGAAGCCAAGCTCCTCGATTTACAAGCCGTACTAGAACGCATTAGTCGATTACCACAAGCGACTATCGCCAAACTTGAAGGATATGCCCGTGGTGGTGGCCATGAGTTTGCCTTGGCATGTGACATGCGCTTTGCCGCACGAGGCAAGTACAAGTTCATGCAGATGGAAGTGGCGATGGGGATTTTACCCTGTGGTGGTGGAGCATCCCGCATGGCGCGCCAAGCCGGATTAGGGCGAGCTTTGGAAATTATCTTAAGTGCCCGTGACTTTGATGCCGACGAAGCCGAAGCCTATGGCACCATCAATAAGGCGCTCGAGCCTGATGAAATAGGCGTGTACGTTGATACACTTGCCAGACGTATTGCCAAATTCCCTGCCGAATCGATTAATGCCTGTAAGCAAACTGTCTATGAGTCTATCGACAAACCAATTGATGACGCCCTAAAAGCGGAGGCTTATTGGTTGTACCAGGCCACCAGCAAGACTGCCGCCATCAAGCGCTTTACGTGGGCCGATGAGCAAGGTGCCCAGTTCGACCTTGAAAACCAGAGAAATTGGGAACAGTTGGTAATTAATATTCAGGATATCAACGAGGATTAAACCAATCTGGATAATTAGTTGATCAAGTATTTACACGGGAAAAATCGTTGTTATCAAGGCAGATATTGCTGTAACTAGTGGCTCTAATTACAAAATATCTAACGCAGAGAACAGCGATTTTAACCTGTAAGACGGATAAAATATTTATATAGGTTGGTATAAGCCCCTCAAAGCAATTACAGATGGCTGTGTTCATTCGCGATAAAAATAATGGGCAGGCCCTTATAATTTGAACGAAGTAAAAACGTTCAAAATATAAAAGCCTGCCCAGTCATTATCGTTCAATACCGCTCATAGCCATTTTATATAAACTAATCTGACTTCAATCGATATTATGCCTGTGGAAGCGTACCTTCACCGTTGGAAACAACCGCGTCGATTTGTACTAGCGCACCCATTTCAATTTGAGAGACACCCACAACAGTACGTGCTGGAAGATCGCCTTGGAAGAATGCTGTATACACTTCGTTTACCGCATCGATATCAGCAACATCTTTCAGTTGAATATTGATCTTAACGATATCGTCCATTACATGGTTAACACTTTCTACGATAGCTTTAATGTTATTCATGCACTGCTTAGCTTGCTCTTTAGCACCACCCGCTACGATTGCATTGGTTTTAACATCAACAGGTAGTTGAGCTGCAACATGGTTGTAGTGTGAGAAGGCCACGGTTTGTGTATGTAGTGCGCTACGTGGCGCAGCATCAGTATTGTTTGCACGAATCACGATGTTGTGACGATCTTCAACTTCTTGCGGAGGTGTACCGTCGCCGTGAGATACAGAAGCATCAATCTGTACCAATGCACCCATAGGTAGCGCATCAGCAGCAATAACTGAGCGTGCTGGTACATAAGCCACTGTACGAGCAATCGCTGAATCAGGGAAGAACGTTGAGTACACTTCGTTTACGGCATCAACATCAGCGAGATCGTTCAGGTACATGTTGATTTTAACGATGTCATCGAAAGGAACATCAATGCTTTCTAGAACGGCTTTCATGTTCTTTAGGCATTGAGCTGTTTGCTCTTTTACACCGCCTTCTACAAGCGTACCCGTTTTAGGGTCGATAGGTAGCTGAGCTGAGATGTTGTTATAGTGAGAGAAAGCAACCGTTTGGGTAGATAGCGCACATTGAGGTGCATTTTCAGTGTTACGAGAAAGCTTGATAAGTGCGCATGGGTCTTGTGGCGCAGTACCTTCGCCGTTAGAGATAAGCGCATCCATTTGAACCAATGCATCGCTCATCGGTAACGCTGAAACCTGAACTACGGTACGAGTAGGAAGAAGGTTGTCGAAGAAGGTTGCGTAAACTTCATCTACCGCTTCCATATCAGCAACATCTTTAAGGAATACATTAATTTTTACAACGTCATCCATTACATGGTTAATGCTTTCAACAATGGCTTTGATATTTGTTAAACACTGCTTTGCTTGATCTTTTACATCACCGACAATAATATCACCTGTTTTAGGGTCTACAGGTAACTGTGCAGAAAAGTTATTGTAATGAGAGAAAGCAACTGTTTGAGAAGATAGAGTGCTTTGAGGGGCGTTTTCTGTATTGCGTGAAACTTTAATGATGCCAGCCATGTCGACATTTTCCTTATATGTAGTCAGAGGTTTTAATCGATTTATTTGAATAACTTATCGAAGTGACAAAATAGTAAGTTAATTATTTCGATGTAAATGTGACACAAATCAAAATATCATTTCACTAGAGCACCACTACGCAGGGGATAAATAGTCACTTTACGAATAAATATCCGGAAACATGCTAATTCTGTGGCAGCATCAACATTTTTAATTACGAACAATTCGTTATTTTTGAATGTAATCTCAGTAAAAGAATAACAATGTTTATATATTTTTATCAGTTTTTGATAATTTGCTCACAGAAATTCGATAATGACAGCTTAAATCATATGACTTTCATCATTATAAAATGCATAAAAAACCTCACTGCATTTTCTTTCTTCGAATAATCAACATTTGTTGGTTTAAGGTTACAAACGAGTGGTTGATTATGGCTAAGTCACTTGTGTTCATCACCATTTCAGCATGCACTTAGACGTTATCTCAATTTGTTCAGCTCATATTGAAAGGCGCTCAGCTTTCACGCGCTCTCTTCGTCCTCCTATATCAAGTATTCATCCGATCTCGTTACCCGACACTCCATTCTACGTATCACACAAGCTTACGAGACAACTCAGGAAGGCAAGCAGATCCGCTCAAGAAAGAATTGAATGAGAGAAAATGTAAATAATTTTTTTTATTTTCGATATACTAGTCCAGATAATCTTGTAGAGATTTGGATAGTACGTTAATGAACCAAACCCAGCTGTTGCTCGATGTTAGTACCAATGCTTTATTGCACCTTGAATTTCAAAAACTGGACAAGCACCTTTCCTTAGCTGAAAGAAACAATATTTTAGTTAAGTACTTCAAACGTATCGCTAAATCCAATCGATATAGAACAATAAGAAAGTCAGCGAAACAATGGATTGCACACGGCCGCCACCCTGATGGCAACTTGGAATCCGTGCTGAATAATGAAGTAGAGCAACTCACACAGACATGCTCTACCGATTTGTATCGTTTTGTTGGGCTTATCGATAACGTCGAATCTAAGCTGAAAACCAAAGTTCAGTACTCGAAAGCTCACGATATTGACCTCAATGCCCGCTATGGCAACGTGTTGGTCTGTGTGGTAGATGAGGATTTGACCTCAAGCTTCGATGAAGACGGGCTGATGATAAAGTCCACCCAGGTTCTGTTCATCGGCGATACGCAAGACAAAAATGTCTTCTCTGAAACAATAGAGCAAGATGGCAATTTCCAATCGGTCATTGCATACGAAGACGACAATCACCTTCGAGTTGAGCTATTTAGAATGTAGCCGTTAATACCAACCTACATAAATGACGTCCAGCAAAAAATGAGAAAGGAGGCTTCGCAGCCTCCTTGTCTCTATCTACTGCCTGACGTTCGATTAGCCGACCAAGGTTAATGAATCGAGGATCCCCTTACCGCTATGGATCCCACCTTCGTTTTCACTTGCAGGCTTGCTGCGGATCAGATAACCAGCATAGCCATCAAGCTCGGTCATTGGTTCACCATTAAAGTAAGCCGTGAACAGGCCAATTTCGCTAACTAAATCACCCACCACCGTCTGCTCGACATCTCGTACGGCGATAGTGGGAGTTTCTCGCTCATGTGGGTACAAGCGCTGCATCAAGGCCCAGGCGTCATATTCTTCAGGTGAAATCTGACTCAATTTATCGCTAATATCCTCACCAAACACACAATGGCCACCACCTTCTCCTTGGTTCTTCAATACCCACTTATGCTTATTTGCTTGGGTATTAAACCATCCAATCGTATCAGTATTTACTGGCTTCATCTCCGCCAATACACTTTTTACTAACTGCGCTTCATCAAGGCTCAACCCCCAACGGGCATAATCCTCTGCTGGCATCATAGTTAGCAGCATCTGCATTGATTTACTGGTCGCTAGTTGCTGACTAATTGTCGCATTGACCGCCACGTTATGCTGCTCAATAAACAAACGAGTCTGGCTCAAAGTATGGCAACAAATAGATTCATTCAGCTCTGGCGCCCAGTAATCTGAATACTGATAACCCGCACGCAAGTAGACCACATCGATTGCACCGACGCCGTCGAGTATTAAACGCTGGTTATCTCCCGTCGACAGCTGAGTACTGAGTTGGTCGAAGGTACGACGAACGGTACGCAGCCCCAGCTTTTGCAATTCAACCTCAAGCAAATGTTGGTCATAGACGTTATCTTCATTTTTCTGTACCACCATCAAAAAGGTCGGTTTACCCTGAATATTAAACTCCTCCTGAATCCTTCTGGCTGATGTGGCAATCGCATAGGCAAGCTGTTCAAGCCCCTGGTTCTCTGCCGGTACCGCTGCACTATCTTCCAGCCAGTTTTGGTAGGTCTGCGGCCATTGGCTTTGCATAAAGGCATGGAACTCCGTAGCACGCTGGCCGAAAGGCCCCATACCCGCAGCAATACCATTAAATTCAATAACCTTCGCCCCGTGATGGCGATCATCCATAAAGTCGGTACGCATCAGCAATAGCGGTTGGCGCGCAGGGCTGTTATTGATATCACCATGAGCTTGCTGATGAAGTGCCATCAAGCAACCAAAAAACGGATCCGCCTTGGCCATATCACCCAATGAGGCTTGCAGGAAATCGTGATCTTCAGAGACATGGCTGATCAACTTGGTGATTAGTGGCGTCACCTTTCGTAGATGATCATACACCTCACGCTCCATGGTCATCGGCGCAATACTGAACGGGCAGTGCCGTGCCGTATTGTCAGCTTGTCTAAACGCCACACCGTGCATGATGGCCCACTCACAGGCGTCTTCAATGATCTGCTGCGACAGAAAACTATGCTTTTCGTTTGTCATCGTTTACTACTCTGCAATTAGACGGTCAGTGTCAGTTCGCCGTCGCTAATACGGTCAACAATCCGGCCGATAAGCCAAGATGGAACCAAGTATTGGCGGACATACATTTTTATGTAGCCCCGCAATTTCCAAATAACATTCATGTGTAATTAAACCGTGGTCTCCATAGAAAAGGGGTAACTACAGGAAGACGAACGAGACGGGAAAAAGACGAAAAAAATCAAGTAAAAATATCAAGGTAAGTTTAAATACCGATTAAATGTGATATTCAAGCATCACAATCAAAATAATCCAACTGAATATTGGAAATATAAAAACTTAAACTATAGAAAATATTATACACACTTTGTTACCAATCATTATGAAACAAGAAACCCTATTAACCACACATCAAATAAAAGTAAGGGAATAAAAGTGAAAAAAACAGCAATCGCGCTTTCAGTTCTGACAGCGATTACTCTCTCTGGTTGTGGTAGCTCAAGTGATGATAATCCGCCGCCACCGTCAGAAAACAGTCGCTCTATTACGGTTATAGATGGCTACTTAGGCCGCGCTGAAGTGTGTGTTGACCGAAACGCGAATAATGTTTGTGACAAAGACGAATTTCTTGGTATTACCAATGACGATGGTACATTCACAATCCCTGCGGTTGATTCAAATTACCCAGTCTTGACCCGCGCTATCGCAGGTTTTTCTTTAGACAGTGATCGTATTGGCTATGTGCGTAATACTTACGAGATGGTTGCAAATGCAGATTCTAGCGTTGTTACACCATTCACAACGCTGGCCAAATCAGCCAACATGACGGTTGAAGAATTGGCTAATGAACTAGACCTACCAACATCAGTCATTTCTGGTGATTATGTTTCAGCTAAACAAGGTGATAATGCTGAAGATGCAGTGGTTGCCCATGCTCTTGCTCGCAGCCTAGTAAACGAGCTACCTGCAAATGCAGCAGAATTAAATGGTGAGTCGTTAAAAGAAGCAGCGGCTGATATCAATAATGCAATCAGTAGCCACGTGAACGACAACGGCCATGATAGCCTAGATGACGTTGACTTTGTCATTGACAGCAGTGGTGATGTGGTGACCGAAGATGTAATCAGTGACCTACAGTCATATCTGATCGGTGACGAGACGGTTTGGAACATGGTGAGTCTAAACGGATCATACGCTCAAGATGAAGGGATTTTTGCTGTTGAGCTCGATGAAGACAAAATGTGTGTGACAGCTGATATGGGAGAGTTCTGCGCCCTATATTCTGTAGAAGGTAACGTTCTTAGCTTCGACGGTGAAAGTGACGAGTTCATCTACACCTCTTCTAATATTGCCTTTGCTGTACCAGCTGAAGGTGACCTGTCATTCTGGACAACTGATAATCTGATTGATGGCTCTTCTATGGAGTTTGCATCTACCGATTTCAGCGATAAGACATGGTTTATGGTCTTTGATGATGCAACTAACCAAATGCCAGTGCCGATTTTTGTAGAGTTCCAATTTAAGGAAAATGGTCGCATCACCTTCGTTGAAGATGGTGAAGATGATTTCTACGGCGATTGGGCTATCACTAGCGATGGCAACCTCCACATCACATTCGACGATGAAACAGTTGATGACATGCACCCTATGACGTACTCCTACGTTACAACTAATGGGCGCTTGATGATCGTTTCCAATTTGGATCACCATGCAAATGTATTCTCAATCTTTACCGAAGATAAAGCGCTTGCAGAAAACATCATCAAACAATGGGAAGCAACTAACTAGTCTAACTAGTTAAGTGCGATAGTGATGAGAAAGCGCGGTACAACAACCGCGCTTTTTACATAACATGCGCCTCAATCAACCTATCCAACTCCGGACAGGCATGCCAATCATCAGGCTGGGCAGCACCATGCTTCACCGTATGTAAATCCGTATTGGGATACACAAATACATTATGCGGCACACCGGGTTTCACGGTGATCACTTCATTCGCGGTGACCTTTCTTATCTCTAACTCACCCTTAATTAACTCGGCATAGAGAATCGAGCCAGACTGGACAATATAGGTCTCGAAAGTTGTTTGATGAAAATGGCTGTTTTGCCAACGTCCCTTTTCTTCATTCGGATAACGGGTACGGATGTAACCCGAACCATCACAGGATTTCATGCGAGAACGCGTTTCACCATTGTTCATGACTTCGGTGTTAACTTGAAGAATATCGTTGGCTGGAAGATCTACATTACTCATCATGTGGCTAGCCTAAGAGGGACATTCAGCTTGGTATGCCATACATATAAGAAGCCGCGATTAGAGAACCGCGGCTCGACAAAATTAAGAATTAGGTATGTGGTTAGGCTAGATATCTAGCCAATCATTAAAATCGACCCAAGATAAACCTCGGCTTTTCATCTGCTCGACGTAAATCTCATACTCGGCACATTGCGTATCTCGCTCGGTGTTGCGCCAGTTTTTGTCTTCTTTCAAACTCATAAATCCATCCTTGAATCCAAATGAAGGTTGAAGCACCTACGGTCAATTCAGACTATCACTATGAAACAGCATTGAAAACAAGAAGAATGGCTCCTTTGCCAACTTTTTCTACCGCTAATACACCACTTATCATCTTTTTTGTGATCTAACCTCTGTTTTATACTCGGCCGAACATTATCAACCTTAAACAAAGTCTTCTATACGTACTGTGATTTCAAACTGAAGAAATCATTCAACTCTTTAACCAAACCTTTGCGGATTCTGAAGGTACAGACGAAGGAAAAGTGATCGGACGTTTAGCCAGCGAGATATTTGCATCAACAGAAAACGATGACCTTTTCGTCTTTATCGCCATGGAAGAAGATAAAATTGTTGGTAGTATTCTGTTTACCCGCCTGACATTTGAATCAGACAAAACGGCCTTCTTGATGGCACCAGTTGCGGTAGCTACCCAAATCCAAGGCAAAGGTATCGGCCAAGCGCTGATCCAGTTTGGCCTCGACACACTGAAGCAACAAGATATCGAGCTGGCCTTTACGTATGGCGACCCAAACTTTTACAGCAATGAAGACAACTCAGACTATATAAACTGACACCTAACAATCAACATCACATTTATTTGCAATTAAATGTATTTACAACGGCGGCGTTTAGCGTTAGTTTGTCCGAGTCTGCTACTCAGACCGACAATGATTTTCGAAGTATACACCTCACTTCTCGCCAAAGTTAGATGCACCCCAAGAAGATTATCTCTATTACCATTCCGCTGCTGCGCTAAGTTGCAAGCGTTCCGCAGTGATGAGTCAGTGAGTTTGGTGATCTCCTGACGCCCAATAGTAAAGGTCAATGAGTAAACCGGATCAGCCAAGGCTGACAATCCGGCAAGGCAAGCGCTGTTTTCAGCATTTGTACTCAATTTGATAGCCACAAACTCAAAGCAAGTTCCCAATCACTAGCAAACAATGAATACGCTAGTCGGGACAGAATGCAGAGTTTGGGCACGAAGGAAAAAATATGATTTCACATACCGGCATTATCCGCAGCTACAACCCAACTAACCGCACTGGCCTTATCACTTGTGATCTAGGCGGCGACATTCGTTTCTGCGGCGTAAACATTGCCAGCCAAGGCCAACCCGCATCGGGCAGTTTGGTCGAGTTTATGATGGATGACTCGACCAGCAACCTACAGGCTGTAAAAATTCGATTTATTTAATTTTTCGAACCCTCAAAAACCAGCGCTCTAGCCAGAGCGCTGTCATCGATACTTCCAACCTCTCACCAGCTCACGTTTTAGCCACCTGTAAACCACTCTTCCCGCAAGCATTCTCGTTAGCCCAATGCGTTTAGATGCATTATCAACCAATAGTATTCATCAGCACACATATGTTATGTCAGGGCAATGTTAGGTATCGCTTTTTTCTGCTTTGACATCTACCTGCCATCCTAAGCCTCAAAAAATCAAATGTACTTCACAAAATGCATAACTTTTACGCAAGAAAACTGATTTTTTTAGGATCGAGGAACCTTTTTAACACACCCGATGTCTCTTTATGGCAGACTAGCGCCTATTAATGGATGCATAGTGATAAGCATTCCAAAATTCATGGTTATGGAACATGACAACAACGTTCCAGAGCCCGAGAGATAAAGAACCTTTATCCGTAATAAAAATCAGCAATAAAACGACGAGTTCTTTCTACCATGTCTACGCAAAACGCGACGCTTTCTCGAAAGTGGATGTCGACCAAATTTTTAGGGATAGCAGGCTTTTCGCTATTGACGATAGCAGCGCTGCTAACACAAACCACTACGACTCAACGCACGGTCCCACTCAACCTTGCGATCAATACAACCCAATGGTCTCCTAGCGAACAGACTGCTCAGCCAGTTTATGAGCCTCCTCGCTATGCGTATACCATTCAAAAAGGTGACACACTTAGCCAAATTTTCTCCCGGCTGAATATTCCTTTACGCTACATTCAAGAACTGCAAGAAGCCGATCTTAACCATTTGAAGATTGATACGCTGCAACCAGGCAATACCATGCGTTTTTGGGTTAACTCCGTCGAAGGGCGTCTTAATCGCTTGGAGTTGGAGTTTAACATTGCTCAAAAAGTCGCCTACCAACGTGTAGAAGATAATGGTTTTGAGATAGAGGAAATTGCAATTCCTGGCGACTGGGACGATATTATCGCCAGCGGTGAGATCCACGGCAGCTTCTCTGTCTCTGCGCAAAAGGCAGGGCTAAATTCAGCAGAGATCTATGAAATTACTAGCTTGCTAAAAGAGAAGCTTAACTTCTCACGCGATCTCCGTGCCGGGGATAACTTCGAAGTCGTGGTTTCTCGCCAGTCGGTCAACGATACTATTACCGGCCAGCACGAAGTTCGTGCTATCCGAATCCACAGCCGAGGTAGGTCTACCACCGCTTATCTTCACAGCGACGGTAACTTCTACGATTCCAAGGGCGAGAGCCTGCAGCGTGCCTTCCTGCGCTACCCTTATGAACCTAACCGCACTTACCGGGTTAGCTCTAGTTTCAACCCTCAGCGACGCCACCCTGTCACGGGGCGTATTTCGCCACATAACGGTGTCGATTTTGCCACTCCAACTGGCACACCAGTGATCGCAACTGGCGACGGGGTGGTTTCCCAAGTCGTCAACCACCCTTATGCCGGCAAATATGTCGTGATCCAGCACGGAACCAACTACCGTACCCGCTACCTGCATAACAGCAAGATCCTTGTCCGCAAAGGCCAGAAGGTTTCTCGCGGTCAGCGAATAGCGCTCGCAGGGGCCACCGGTCGGGTAACCGGACCGCATATCCACTATGAGTTCCTGATCAGAAACCGCGCGGTAAACCCAATGACAGCCAACATTCCAATGGCCTCGTCGGTACCGAGCAAAGAAAAAGGGCAGTTCAAGGAAACGGTCGCGCTATATGATGAGATGATGGACAACCCAAACCGCTCATTACTCAGTATGGCCGATACCAACCAAGAGCCTGAGGCATAAAAAACAAAACGGGGAAGTAAACTTCCCCGTTTTTGTATCAGTAGATAGCCTCAACTTCGTAAAATACGATTTTACCACCAAGGTGTACTTCCGCATCTTCTTCGACTGTCAAACCAAGCAATGCCTCTCCCAGTGGTGAAGTCGGTGTCACAACAACGACCTCATGCTTTTCTAGCGATACCTTGATCCCCCCCGCCGTTGGCCCAAAGAATATCCATTTTTCATTATCATTCTCGTCAAGGATATGAACTAAGCACCCTAAGACAATTTCATCGTTTGTCTCCGGCAGTGCAGCTTTCAGCTGCTCATAAGCATTGATATCAGCCAAGCACTCAGCCACTCGTTGTGACTGGCCATGGGCAAGGTAAGCGGCTTCGATAGCCAAGGTATCGTACTGGGTTTCCGCCACGCTCTGATCATCAGTCGCAGCACTGTGCGCCTGATCGGCGGCATGCAATGCACTTTGGTAGGCTTGCTGTAAATCGGCGAGAATAAGATCAATGATCTGGGGTTTTAAAGTGGCATTCATGTTGGCGTTGGTATCATACGGGCAAAATCAGAATTAGCCTGAAATAGTAACTCGAATTGGGGTTTATACCAAGTTCCTGCCATGCAGTGCGGGGTTATAACTCTTATGGCTAAGCTTGCGAAACTCGGTTGGCGTCATTTTCATATAGCGCTGAAAGGTTTCGTAAAAGCGGCTACTGGAATTAAATCCAACCGTCAGAGCGATAAAAAAGGCCATCAGAAGATGTGACGGCCAAAGATGCTAAATTGATACGAAATACCCATTTACCTAGCGAGTTTTTGGGTAGGTATACCCAAGTGACTGGGTATACATATCTTTGTTTTAAAGAACACCGATATTTATAACCATAAATATCGGCTTGGTAAAACAAGCAATTTTTATCACCAAGATAAAATAACTTCGCGCCGGATCACCACCGCTCACCGCGGCCAAAACGATATACCAACTGACTAGAGAACAGATCATCATTGGTCGATAACTTTCCGCTGTAAAAGTGCACCCAATCGGCCTGAAGCGCCCAATTGCTATCTAACTGATAATGCAACCCCAATCCACCATTGACCTGAAAAGTCGTGGTATCGCGATCTTTTTCCAGCAGTGTTTCACCAATGCCAGCATTAATATAAGGGCGAACATCATGTTCGGAAAGGAAATAATACTGGAAGTCAAAGCTGTAGTTTTCGTAGGTAATACTTTCACCCGTTAGCTTACTGTCAGTATCAATACGGGTATATTGCAAACGGGAAGACAGCGATGGTGTGTAATACAGACCCAGAGTGATCACCGGTGCCCAATTGTTCTCAATGCCCCACTCTTCATCCAGATCCAGATAACGTCCGCCAACAGAGATCCCGACAATCCCGTAGTCCACAGGATCACTGGTCGTGACGTTTCGGACCCGAGTATAGCTGCGCCGCATTGCCGGGCTGGTTTCCCCCTCTCCGAACTGGAAATTCAGATTAAAATTGAATTGAGTGTCCGTCTGGCCATTTGGCAAAGCAACGTCTTGGTAACCGATATAGCCGGTACCGGCTTTCACGACATCCCGCCCCATCAAATGGTTTACCCCACGGCCTAAGCTATCAACAGGGTCAAGCAAGAACAAAGCGGTGTCTCCCATCCATTCAGAATCCCAGACTTTACCGCCGCCCTGAATAATCTCTCGCTCTTTGTTAAAGGCCCATTCACCATACACCCACCCTAAAACTGGGGTTACCACAATGTCTTGTATGGCTGGGACTTCGGCAAAAGCCTCTACGCCGTACTCCCAATAGAAGGTCGACATCATGAAGGAATAGACAAAGGCATCCCACTGGCGGTATCCCGATTTACGCGCAATTTGATAGTACACGCCACCGAAATAGGGGTGACCAATATAGTTGATGTACCACACATCTCTATCCCATATCGGACCATCCCTTACGTTATCCCACCATTTTTCCAACAAGCGATCATCGCTGGTATCCCAGTTGGAGATATCTTCTGGCAACAAAGCGATAAAGCCCGCCACGCCCACGCCATACCAAAAAATAGATTTGGTTTGTGACCACAAACGGTCTGTGTCTTCACCGTTCTCTCCCGAAAACAGAGCAACATTATAAGGCGAATCATAGACACCAACATTTCGTGGCACTTGCTCCCAGGTGGTATTGGTATATGGAAAATTTGAATAGGTGGAGGTATAGCTTGATTGTTCAGTTTTGGTTGAAGTATTTGAAAGGAATGTGGGCTGCTGTTTTACTTGAGTATGCTCAGCATCATCATTAACGGCATCTGCCACAGCCATTGAGGATGCCAACGCTATTCCCACTGCCATTGATAACCGCATTTTAATCTCCCTTCAACACAACTGTCGGCTCAAGCATCAAAATTGTTATTTTTATTGGCCATTATTTTCAGGTACTTAAAAGCCATGCTATTGAGTATAGTGAATTAAAGTGGAAGAAAATAAATGCTTTTAACCATTTATCAAATCTCAGACCTGTCGCACAAATTTATAATCCCAGGTTCACACAGAAACTCATATCTTTACTTATCACGCTAGCAAGGTGAGTCACTACCGGCTGATCAAGCTGATAGCATCATTGCCTATGCTTTCGGTAACCGCATTGGCAGATACTGTCGGGGAAATATACAAAAAAACGGCAAAGCAAAGCGAATTTTGGCGTGAATATTACATGAATAAAAAAGCCATACTCAGATTATACTCCCGAGTATGACTAACCATTATATTTTAAGTATTATTAAGAATCAGTTATCAAGATAATGAAGCAGTTCAGCAGGTTGACACATATGCAATGCTATTTTTCGAAGATACTCAGCAACAATTTCATCTCCTCCGAGACAGCGCTGGATTAATGCAATAACAGACTCAACCTCAACACCATCATAAATTAATGATGCGATCCACTGATACTCAACGGAATTAACATCTGAGATTGTGTCCCTTCCAATAGATAATTTATCCATTATTCACCCTCAGACTTACGTTTTTCATACCCAACTCAAATAAAATGGGTAACACGATGCATAAAATACCAAAAAAGCATGAACACAGTTAGCAAAATTACAAAAAATTACAAAATTTCAATCACTTGATAGCAGGTATTCGCAACCACCTCTTCCACTTTGCTCATTACTGGGCAATATCTAAGGCGTTATTTTTCACACCATCTTCTTTGGACCAGCAATCGTTCATATAAATAACAGTCGTCAAACGTCGGTTTTCATTACCGCGAAAACAATCAAGATACTTCTGGTAGAAACCCCCTTTCTCGTATTTCGCTCTTGCTTCAACCCTCACTTCCACCCCATGAGCCAACGGCTACTGTCTTTTAATTCACGCCAATCGAGTTCAAACATTCGATGATTAATTACCGCTTGGATGAGGCAACTGACGACTTTTTGATTTTCGTCGTATTCGACGTCTATCACCATGAAATGCTTCTCTCGCCCTTCCACTTCCACTTTGGTCCATTTGCTGCCAAACAGCGATTTGGGGTGTACCCGATTCATGGCAATCTCCTATCAATATCTCATTTATACCCAAGCTACTTGGGTATATAAAACAATACGTAATCTAAACGAGGAAGGTTTACTGCTCAAGGTTCTAGGTTCTAAAACCATTGTGAGAAATTTGTGAGGTTTTTTGGAGAGTCCTGCAATATTTGTTCGCCATAGTGAAGGTAACTCACCAACACAGGGAAAGAACAATGAACAAGACACTCACAGCCCTCTCACTTGCGGCTGCCTTCATAAGCACAGGTCAAACCCAAGCAGCAGAAATTGATGTCACCATCACCAATGCGACCAAAAATATCTACTTTACTCCTTTATTGGTTGCGGCCCACAGCAGCGATATCTTCCTGTTTCGCAGCGGCGAAGCGGCTGGCTCTGAGGTTGAGCAGATGGCTGAAGGTGGAGATATCGGTCCGTTGTCATCCCTCGCCAGCAACGCTGGTGCAGTCGTTGTCTCAAATCCTGCTAGCGGCCCACTTAACCCCGGCGATTCAACCACCGCAAGCATGGATACCGGTGATGCCGACAGCCTTAGCATTACTGCCATGCTACTCCCGACCAATGATGGCTTTGTCGGGCTTGATAGCTGGCCAATCCCAACGACACCCGGCACCTATACCGTGCGTCTGAACGGTTACGATGCAGGTACCGAGGCCAATGATGAACTCGCCACCAGCATGCCTAACCCACCCTTCGTCAATCTAGGTACTGGGGGGAGTGGTGCCGAGACAACCGTGACGAATACCAGTGTTCATATCCACCCGGGTAACCTCGGCGATACTGACCCCACAGGTGGCATCAGTGATATCAGCAGTACAGCTTACCGCTGGCTCAACCCTGTTGCTGTTGTTACTGTTACCGTGAAGTAAGGAGGCAGCATGAAGAATTATCGCTTACTCTTACTCGCCGCCAGTGTCGCACTGTTGGCTGGTTGCCCGACTGATTCGGATGACGATGATCCCGTGCCACCGGAAGAGACACTCGCGACTTTCAGTGTTGAGGTTAAAAACACCTCGGCAAACCAGCCCCTGTCACCACTGGCTGTCATTGGTCATAGTAACGACTACCAGCTATTCACTATCGGTCAACCCGCGTCAGAAGCTCTCGAGATGCTCGCGGAAAGCGGAGATAACAGCACCCTACTTAGCGAACAAGCTGACGGTATTTCGGTACAAGCGGCAGGGAGCGGCGTGATCCTGCCAGCAGGCAGCGATTCTGTCACCGTTACAATAGATACCTCGACATCATCTTATCTCTCGGTGGCCAGCATGTTGGTCAATACCAATGATGCCTTTGTCGCTGAAACCGCGATGGACTTAGCCGACTTGGCGGTTGGCGATACCTTGCGCATCGCCATGCCAGCATGGGATTCAGGTACCGAGGCCAATGATGAAGCCGCCGAGACGATTCCGGGCCCAGCAGCGGGCGGTGAAGGATTCAATAGCGAACGCGATGATAACGACCGTGTTTCATTCCACCCAGGCGTGATCAGCAAAGATGATGGTTTAAGCACATCGATACTGGACGCAACACACCGGTTCCAGTCTCCCGCCGCCCAACTGATCATTACCCGTACCGAATAATGACAATGGTTTCGACAATTCTCATTATTGAGTGAAAGATATCAGTCGTAACCCGGTCATCTGAGGGAGCCAGCTCCTTCAGATGATTGGGTATCACAATGACGCTAGCAGAAAAACAGGTACCAGCCGCTATGATCCTCATCGTAGAAGATGACAATGATCTTGCTGATCTGATCAACATGCACCTGTCCTTCCAAGGGCACAACGTTGTTCGGGTAACGAGTCTACAACAGGCAAGGCAGGCGTTGACTAACCAGTCTTTTGAGCTTCTTGTGCTCGACCGTGGGCTGGAAGACGGTGATGGCCTGAGCTTGTGCCAAGCAATCAGACACCATCAGATAGGCAGCCAGCCATGGCTTCCCGTACTAGTACTGACGGCGAGAGATGCCGAAAAAGACAAAGTAGAAGGGTTAGAGTCCGGTGCGGATGACTACCTCACCAAACCTTTCAGTGTGCTGGAGTTCCAAGCCAGAGTCAGGGCTATGTTGCGCCGCCAGCACTTTAGCAAAGAGGCTGCGAATGATACGGATCCCACCACGCAAAAGCACAATGATAATCGAAGTCATGTCTTGAATTTTGGTGATTTAATCATCAACCCAACAACCCATAAGGTTGAACTCAAACAGGATGACATCTCCCTGACCGCAACCGAGTTTACCCTGCTGCATTTCCTCGCTAAAAAGCCGGGACGCGTGTACAGCAAAGATGAGTTACTCGAAGCGGTTTGGCAGACGCATTTTTCTGGTTACCACCACACAGTGTGTAGCACCATAAACCGGTTAAGAACCAAGCTCAACGCCAGCAACGAAGAGCACAAATACATCCATACCGTCTGGGGTGTAGGGTACAAATTTGAGGCCTGATAAAAGCTCTAAAAGCGCAATCCACTGGAGAAGCAGAAATGAATTTTAAAACCAAACTTGTTCTACTTACCGGTTGTTGGTTTTTGCTCTCCATTGTCGTTATTGGTGGCATGTTCAACTACCAACAAACCTATGTTGAACAGCGCACACAACAGAACCTGCACCGAGAATTAGCCGCGCACATGCGAGACGATAGCCCACTGATGGACGACAGTGACTACAATCCCAAGGCGCTGAAATCTATCTTCCATACCTTGATGCTGCTTGGCCCCGACTTTGAAATTTATTTCCTCGATAACGATGGCAACATTAAAAGCCATGCCGCACCGGAAGGGATCGCCATCAGCCAACAGGTAAACCTAAAACCGATTCGCGCTTTTCTCGCCGACAAGCCTTTTCCAATTTTGGGAGATGATCCACGTAACGCCATCCGCCAGAAAGTCTTTTCTGTCGCCCCCATTAAGGAGGGCAATACAACGAATGGGTATTTATACGTAGTCATTGGTAGCGAGCAGCGCGCCCTAGCCGCCAAGTTGAGCGACATGGATTCCCTCCAACAGTCACCTATTGTCTGGGTTACCTCTGCAGCATTAATACTGGTACTCGGCTTTAGCTTGACGGTATATAGACTCACTAAAACGACCTTACTCAACCCAATAAGGCAAGTCACACAAGACCTTAAGACACAAGCTGAAAATGGCTACCGTCTAAAGCCCGAAGCCATGCTCAATGTGGCAGAACTTAAGCCGATCGCCAAGCAAATGTACCTTATGGCACGTACTATTTCACAGCAATTCCTCCAGCTTGAGCAGCAAGAGCAGAAGCGTCGCGAATTACTGGTACAGCTTAGCCATGACCTCAAAACCCCGCTGGCCAGCGTACTGGGCTACCTTGAGACATGGCAAATTCAAGCCACCAAACCGGACCCATTAATCAACACCGCCCAGCGTAATGCCTTGAAGTTATCCGAACTATTAACCCAACAAATCAAAATCGCCCGTCAGCAGTCTGTGCTCAGCGAGCCAAAATTTGAAGCCTTAAAGCTCGGTCATATCCTTCAGGATGTCATAGATACCATGCAACCTGAGGCTAATAAGAAAAAGGTCGAGTTGACCCTGAACATTCCCAAGCAAGATGTCGTCTTCGGCGATAAACAGTTATTGCAACGGCTGTTTACCAACTTGTTTGATAACGCCATCAGGCACGCACCTTATGCAAGTACGGTACAACTGATGATCAATCCCGAGCCAATAGGACTGGGGATTTCCATGGAAAATGACATCGACCCGCAAGCACCCCAAGGCACGATGGGGCTCGGCACCAAAATCATCCAATCGATTCTGATGTTGCATCAAAGCCAGCTAAGAACCAAACAAGGACAACAGCATTTCGAGCAATCTTTCAGCCTTCCTCTTCCCACCTAGTCACCACTTCTCCTGAAGCGGAATGAGGAAGGCTTTTTTTAACGGCTTTCGCTATATACCAAGAAACGGTTAGGACGAAAGCCTCTCACCCATTTCGCGGGCCATTGCGTCGTCAACCACGGGCTGCACCGTAATATCCATTTCACTATTCCACTTCAGTGCATAGGCTGTGACGGCCTCTATACTGTCAGACTCTACGATGCACACCCCCGTTCCGCTGACTAAATCGTGCCAGCGACCAATCAACCTGATTTCCGGCCCCATCAGCGCCTTATCTTGTTCTTCAGTCAATTTGGAAAAGTGTGCCAGCACCGGATGCAGCCGACCTTGGTATAGCTGCCATGAGATCAGGAAAGTCATTGGATACCTCTTCAATCACGCATCAAACGTGTTGAGAGTATAGTCACAGATACCTCACTCACCTTGATGAGTAAGGTATCTGTTTTTGCAAAATGGGAATCAATTTCGGAAGGGGGGGATCTGATATTAAGTAAGGAGAATCATACCAATCAAAGAAAAACAAAGCGTTGGATATATTGGAAGAACCGAGTACGTTTCATACTACGAATTTTGTCGAGCGCTTCTTCTTCTTTGAGGTGCTCACTGCAGCAAAGAGAGTCAATTTTAGAGCGATCTGTTGTATTCAAACGGTAAATCTCACGCTCAATAATCATCAAGCACTCTGATTTGGTATAGCCCAAGGCTTGCAGCTCATGAACGGCTGGCATATCAATAATGGACAGTTTCATCTGTATCTCTCCTTTAACAGAGAATTTAGAAATACGCCGTTCTAACCAGCATATTTTATGCCGTAACACTTTCTCTTTGTTATGCCCCTCCCAACGCCTTATGCGCCTGACAGACCGTTGACATACTTTTCACTGTCTTTTTGTATAATCTGCCGAAAATATTTTGCAGGATACCCCATGAAAAGCAGCAACTTACTTTTACCGCTACTATTGAGCACGGCACTTGTCGGTTGTGGCTCTGATAGCGGCAACGACAACGGCACGACGCCAACCGATGCAACGCTCAACTTTGGTGTGATAAACCAACTTGACACACCGACGAGTGCAAATAAAAGCCTTGATGTGACAACTGATGACAGTGATACAAACTGCCATCACGATAAATGTCTGAGTGACATTGATGAAGCCGTTATCGCCTTTAATTATGTGTTCTTAAAGAAAGCGGGCAGTAACGGCAGTGACGAGGCAACCTGCGATCAAACTGGTGAATGTGAGGCGTACCACATCACCTTTAAACAAGAAACCAATGAGCTTCGCATGATCGATGTTATGAATGCCAATGGTGATAATGCCTACCCGCTGTTCCAAGACCTGAAGCTATCACCTGGCGACTATGAAATGTGCCTATATATCAATGGTGAAAAGGGTGCTAACACGCAAGTTGAGGTCGATTATGACTCTCACGTCCGTGATATTGACGGCAGCTACCTTCACCTGAGCACACCAAGTCAAGGTTCATGTGCCGGTGCCAAGCCGCCACAAAATGCCCGCCCTAGCGGACGTTTGGTCAGTCAACCATTCACGGTACATAAAGGTTACAACAACCTCGCGTTCTGGTTTAACTTGGAAGAGACACTGCAGTACAACAAAAACCATGACTGGCGCTTCCTCAGCAGTAAAGATTTCGAAATAGTCCATGTCGATGATATCGCTCCACGACTAGGCCATATCCGTGGCACTATTGATATTGATTCAATCCAAAGCCAGTGCCATGAGAACAACTATGACTCCGCCGACGCTGTTTACCTGTATCGTGGGGATACCACTAAAGAACAGATGCTCGGCTTCCATAACCCAAGGCTTGGCAGTGAAGGCGAACGCCGCCCGAAAGAATCTGCTCCGATCGCTGTCCCTCTGATTGAAGACCCATCAGGTTTGCAGGCTAAATTTAGCTTTAGTGACGTTTATGCAGGGGAATATGCGGTTGGCTACACCTGTACCGCGCAATACGATATTGAGGAAACAAACGGTTCAGGGTTTGAGGTCTACGACTCTCGCAACAACATCATCGTCGAGCCAGGGCGTATGACAAGCGTGACGTTTTCTTTTTAAGTAGCGGATACAACCTTCTTTATAACTAACCATTAATTCAATGAAAAGGCCGCATTGCGGCCTTTTTACTGTCCGGAGCCAACATCCCATTAACTAATATTGATCTCACCATTGCGGACCAATTTGCAAAACTGCGAGTAGTCGTGACTGTAGACACAAAATGCCTGCGGCAAGGTCGTCCCAGATAAGAAATTATCGAACGCTTTACGGGTATCGTCGGGTAAACCGGTAGGGTCAACGACTTTGAAAGGGACATCCGGTATCGAAAACTCTGCAAGCTCGGGTAACAGGGAGTCAAAATCAGTAGCCATAGAATCATCACCTTCAACAGTTGTGTTCATGATGCCTTCTGAGTATAGCCAATCTCCTATTTCCAATAGTTATGTTTTCTTACCGTGTATCTTTTCAATCAGATAATCGATGAACCTTTTTTGGGTACTGGCTAAAATCGTCTTCATAAGGATCGAAATAAACCACATCCAGATCATTAAGTGGTGTGGGCTCGCTATGACCATGCAGCTTATCCCACACCAAATTACGGACAAATCCTGCCGCTAAATAGCATTGCGGTAAGTTCAGCAGCCGAACGCATTCAAGTGCCTTCAACCTGGTTTCATCTTGTTTCAACCACTCAGGGAGCTGCTCATTAGCCCGTATCAATCACCATTTCCTTAAAAGATGTCCTGAAAAGATCCTTTAAACAATTTTGATCCCCACCGGCATCGCACGCTCTGGGGTCAGCAAAAACTGCGATCTTGTACTTTTTAGATACGTATATCGATTTAAGTTAACTAGAGACATAATGTTAACGATAGAGGCATATAAACCCACATCTCCAGCCAGAGTGCAACCATTTTATAACAACATAGTTGAATGCGCATTTATCCCCGTAAAGAGTCGTGTTTACTTCACCCTTAGTACCGCTACTTTATACCAATCTGGATAAATCTCTAACATAGAGAACAGCGATTTTACCAGCAAGACTGATCAAAGATTTATGTATGTTGGTATTAGAGGGTTTGAACCCTAGATTCCAAACGCAAAAAAGCCGCTGATTGCTCAGCGGCTTCTTCTAATGTGGCGGAGAGATAGGGATTTGAACCCTAGATACGCTACAAACGTATGCCGGTTTTCAAGACCGGTGCTTTCAACCACTCAGCCATCTCTCCGTTGTGCGGCGTATAATATAGAGGTTTACTTAAGCTGTAAACCCCATAAAAACCGTATGGTTATCATTTCCACAATACACCCCTAACAAGGCTACTTTATGTTCTCACCGTATTTCCAACAGGATGACGAGAACGTTAATGAGTACTTATCACTCACCAATATCCTTCTTCATGCTTTCAGGCCGCGCCCGCTTAGGGTAATCATAATAAAACATAGTCCCCTGCTCTTCGGCAATGGCTTGCCAGCAGTCGACCTCAAAGCCGAACACCACCACACCACAAGTGGGTATATTGTCTTCTTTGAAGCCGAACATTTGGGCCAGTACCGTAATAGCAGGGTTATGGCCCACCAGCATCAACCTGTCTACAACATCGGTGGTTTCACGAATGATATCCATGAGTTCAAACGCTGATTCAGTATAAATCGTTGAATTTGATTCAAGCTTAGGACGAGAAACCAGGCCTTCAGCAAACAGATAACCCGTTTGGGCAGCGCGCAGCGCCGAGCTGGTGACAATTAACTGTGGCCCCTGCTGCCAGCTATTCAGTCGATGGACCATCTTCGGAATATTTTTCAAGCCTCGATTATTAAGAGGCCGTTCGTGATCATCTAATGATGGGTCGTCCCATCGAGATTTCGCATGACGGACTAAAAACAATAATTTCATTGCTCTCCCCTTATCAGAACAGGCTGATCCCCTAGCCACTCCAGCTCGAAATCCGCCAAACTCATACAGCACGCACCTAGCTACATCCTAAATGCTTGGTATTAGTATATGAAATTCAACAAAGATGATTGTTTCGATTACAAAAAAGGCTGCCATTATGGCAACCCTACATGTGTATAGAGTAATTTAACTCACCGCTACATGGCTGATTTCACCGCCCGAGCCAAACGATCAGCGGCTTGTTTGGGATCAGCTGTTTTGGCATTGAAAAAGTTGCTGACCACATCAAAAATAGCGGCTTGGACATAACTGGTTGTCGCCAACCCCTGAGAAACACTCGGCACCAAGCCACCGGATTGGCTGCTTTGCTTGAACACCTCCAGTGAATCTTTGGCACACTGATCAAATTCAGCCAAGTCCATGTCCATCCTGACCGGAATTGAGCCTTTACTGAGGTTGAATGAAAACTGGAAATCCTTATCCAGTATTGCTCTGGCTAAATCCTTCTGCGCTTGACTGTTGGCTTCATCGGTTAACTTAAAGAAAGCAAAGCTATCGATATTGTAGGTAAATAATCCCTGCGTTCCCGGCGCAGCCATACACAGGTAATCTTGCCCCGGAATTTTTCCGTCGGCTTCGAACTCGCCTTTGGCCCAATCCCCCATGATTTGCATCGCGGCTTCACCACTGCTTACCATGGCCGTTGCCGAGTTCCAATCACGTCCCCGGTAACTCGTTCCGACATAATCACGCATACGGCGGAACTGGGTGAAGACATCCACCATGTTATCGCCACCAAGCACCGACATGTCGAGCTCAACAAACGCACGCTGATAATCAGCAGGGCCCAATACCGCCAAAGCAACCGCTTCAAATAAAGTCACGTTTTGCCAAGGCTGTCCACCATGAGCCAAGGGAACATACCCGGCTTTCTGGATTTTCTCAGCGGCAACAAAAAATTCATCAAGCGACTTAGGAACATCAACCCCGACTTTGGCAAACACCTTTGGGTTGGCCCATAGCCAGTTCACTCGGTGAATATTGACCGGCACAGCCACATAGTCACCGTCGTACATCATGATTTGACGGGCGACAGGCGGAAGGATCGTTGACCAATGATCGGCTGCGGCGACATCATTTAAGTCGGTCAGAAAACCCAATCTTCCCCACTCTTGAATATCATGGCCTTTGATTTGTGCTGCCGAAGGCGGATTGCCCGATACCGCGCGGGTTTTTAACACGGTCATTGCGCTTTCCCCACCGCCACCAGCAATGGCAAAATCCTTCCAGTGATTACCTTGGGCTTGGATTTTTTCTTTCAGCAAAGAGACGGATCGGGCTTCACCTCCAGAAGTCCACCAGTGCAAGACCTCTACTTCTCCAGCAGAAGCTGAACCACCGACAAGCATCAATAAACCCGATATCAAGGTGTGTTTCATGTTCATTGCTTAATCTTCTTTCAACAAACGGGGAATATAAACTTTCACTTCCAAACCGCCATCTACCGCATTATGAATAGCCATGTCGCCGCCATGAGCGTGAATGATATTACGGGCTATTCCTAACCCCAAGCCATGGCCTTCCTCATCTTTTGCGACACGCACGTAAGGTTCGAATACCGACTCAAGTGACTCTTTGGGAATCCCCGGACCTTTGTCTTTAATAATTAGGATCAACGAGTTTTTATCATCAACGATGATCAATCTTACCTCATTGCCATATTTCACCCCGTTATCAATCAGGTTGCTAAAGCAGCGCTTGAGAGCAAGCGGCTTACCCGTCAGCGGGGCGATTTTCATTTGTGGGATCACCACCCTCGTTTGATGATGATTATGGCGCTCGGCAATGCTATTAAGCAGCTCTCTGAGATCCACTTGGGCAAGGTTTTCATGCAAGTCAGTGTCTTTTACCGTTTGCAGTGCACCTTTGACCATCATCTCTAACTCATCAAGATCATGGTTAAATTTCTCGACCTTACTATCATCATCAATCAGCTCAGCACGCAACCTCAAGCGAGTGATCGGCGTTTTCAAATCATGTGAAATAGACGAAAACAAATGCTCACGGTCATCGATATAACGCTGCACCCGAGACTGCATCCGATTAAATGCTCGTGTCGCCGTTACCAGCTCCGTCGCCCCTTCTTCTTTTAGTGGCGGCTGATAAATATCAAAACTCATGGCATTCGCCGCATTCGCCAGCCGTTTCAATGGCTTGGTCTGGCGCCTGATCATCAAGAAAGTGAACACCAACAGCAATGCGGTCATGAACAGCATAAACACCAATTGCTGACCGGTTATGATTTTATCTTCCAAAGTCACATAAGGTGCCGGCAGCAGGGCTGCGATATACAGCCACTCATTTTTAGCCAACTCCAACTGCACCACCAAAATCGGTGGGTTAAAGGGTTCGAGGCTGAGAGTATAATGCGCCCAAGAGCGAGGAAGATCGCTGAGCAAAATATCATTTTTCAGGACGTGCAGGGTTTCTGGGCGAGAGAACTCCACCCGGATCACATCAAGTAGAGGAAGCTTCTCGCTGAGCACGTCCTCGAATGCGCCGACCGCCGTTTTCTTCATCAAAGATTCTGGGATGGGATCAATCAAGATCTCTTCCTGATTGAAGGATACAAAGAATCGCGTACCCCCCATATTGCGCAGCTGATCCAGCACAATATGACGGTATTCCAAAGGCAGGGATTGGAAGAAAGTCACGGTCGAGGCAAACATGTTGGCCATGCTGGCCGAAGCCGACTCCAAGCCTTCCAAATCACGCTGCTTCGATTGCCCATACCAAATACTGGTCGCGATAACCTGGGCAAGAAAGACCGCCAGCAGGGTAAACCAGAGTGTGCGGGCTAACAGGGACTTTGGCCACCACTTTCGAATATTCATAGATAAAACCACCAGCTGTGCGAGGGTATTTATTCCTCGTAGGTAACCTCGGCATTGAATGAGTAGCCGTTGCCACGGATTGTTTTGATCAACCGCTGCTGGGTACCCTTATCACCTAAACGCTGGCGCAAACGGCTCAACTGAACATCAATACTTCGTGCCGATGGCGTCGCTTCGCGACCACGTGTCGCAAAGGAAATCGTATCGCGGTCTAACACTTCGTTAGGGCGCATCAAAAACAGCATCAACAAGGCGAAGTCACTGCCGCTGAGCTCGTAATCTTTGTCTTTTTCCAAATCATATATACGCTGGGCAGCGGTATCCAAGCGCCAGTTGGCAAACCGGATCGCCTTGGGAACCGATGGCATCTGTTGCGCTTCGGTCGGCTTAACACGTCGCAATAGCGCTTTAATACGCGCCATCAGCTGTCGCGGGCTGAACGGTTTGGCGATATAGTCATCAGCCCCCAGCTCAAGCCCAATGATCTGATCCATTTCGTCTGAAACAGCGGTGAGCATGATAATAGGTACATCAGAGGTTTTTCGGATGTATTGGCACAGGGTAAAGCCGTCATCACCCGGCATCATCACATCCAGCAAGATCAAATCAGGAGTCCCCATTGCCAGGCGGCGTTTCATTTCCTCCCCTTCTGCAGCCGTTATTACCGTAAACCCTGCTTTGGTAAGGTATTCATCCAGCAATTCGCGAATTTCCTGGTCATCATCAACAACAAGAACCTTCTTGCTTGTGTTCATTACGTCTTCCTTTTGCCCGAGCAAGGGCTTTTCCCTAGCTCGTTTACACATTCTTCCGGGCAACTTCATGCCAAAAAGCAATATGCCAACGCCAAAATAATACCGTGCGCTAACATATCAAACTGAATCAAAAAAGGCGCGTACCGCGCCTTATAATCATGATCTGAATAAATAAAAATGACAAACATAGTAACCATTTGCCACTAGCGATGACACGATTGAAGCTTATGCGACACCCATTTTGATCTTGTATTTCGATACCGCTTGCTCAAAGAACTCTCGTTCGTCGTCATCAGCAATATTGCCAGTCACTTCGGCAAAAACCTCATAGCCTTTCTTGCCATTCTTTACCTGCCAAACGGAGTAAGAAGCTTGCTTATCCAGTTCCACCCGATTTTTTTCTGCTTCTGAAAGCAATGATAAATTATGCATGCTCTACATCCTATTCCGATCAATTCGGTGACGATTTTATCCCAAACCCCCGTTATTCCCAAGGTACTCTTAAGCGATCACCAGCGGAAAAGCCCGCATTTCTCCCCATAATAGTAAGGGGAAAAATGCAGGCTTAGCAAAACGATAGAAACTAAGGGATCAGAACCCGAGCAACCACTTAAAGGTGATAAAGAAACCAGCAACCACAGCCATCGTCAATGCGACACTGGCTACAGGACTAAGTGTTGCCGCGCACGGGTTGCTAATCGCATCGGCCAGGCTTGGCTCTTCAAAATCAGTCTTTTTCTGTGATTGAATCAGCTCATTCACATAGTGATCGATAGTATCAATAGACTCTTCTACCGAATCAATAACCTGGGCACCTAGCCAACGTTCTTGGCTTATCAATTGCTGGGACTCAATATGGCGCACCCCAGTAAAACGTCCGGTACGGCGATCAACGACCGATACCGCCATGTAACCCTGATCTTCGTTCCATACCCAGCAAGGCAAATAGTTACCTTCAATATTGACTTGGCTTGGGAATGGGAAACGTGCATTGCTGACCATATCGACCAACTTCTCTTTTGCATCACACAAGCCGTGCAGTTGCTGAAGGCATGTTTCTAACCAATACGGGAAATTATTGCGAAATGCACTCTGGCGAAGCGGAGCAAGGCGAGCGGCTCCCCTTACTACAAACTCGGTAATATGCTGACTAACATCACTTTGATTTGGCCAGCACTGCTGCGCAGATGAAGTGGGTAAAGTCAGGCGCTGACAAATAGTGCCTTTAGGAGAAACGAGTTTCAGTGCTTGCTGGCTACCTTCCATCGAAGGAAGATATTCGATATGCCAAGGCTTAGCGACTTTTCGCATAATGGCCCGGTACACCTGATCAACTGTGGATTGATAATGATCATAGTTGCTCATAGGGCACCTCCGGGGGTGTTTTCTGGACTAACCTCAGTATACCAAAAAACACCCTTCATTATGGTGATCAGAATCTTGTTTTGAATAGGAGGTAAATACCTCTGCAATGCCGATATCGACACAATTTCATCGGATAGAAAAACGACAGGAGGCAACCCGCACTGACAGCCCATACGAATGCGGATAACTGAGTATATTAAAGACCAGCGCTGACCCCAAATAGGATTGAATTATTGGTCACATCTCCCATATCACGATATTCATAATTCAATGAAAGGTCGACAAATGGCAGCATGGAAAAAACGACCCCAGCACCACCGGCAAACCCCCACCCATCTTCACTTTCTCTAGGCTGGCCTGGTTGACTGACATCATAATCGTAGTAATTGGTACCGAGTTTTCCGTACACACTGCCTATCACCAAGGGTAAGTCCGCCCGAAGCGTTAACGGGAATGAGGTGTAGTCAATTTCATTTTTTGCCACCTGGTTCGGCGCGTCTATGTCTACACTTCCTTGCACCACACCCGCATTAACACTAAAAATATCATTGATATGGTAGGCTCCATTAATACCATACTCAACACTGGTATCATCATTGCCCTGATACTCAACGCGAGCGCCCCCCACCGTCGCTCCGACGGAAATGCCCAGTAGATCTGCTGAAACAGGCGCTGCACAGAATAATAACGTCGCCACTAACCCTCGTCTTCTCATAGTTCCTATCCTTCGAAAATTCTAACCGCATCCTTATTATGCGTAGTTTGCATCACAGCAAATTACCAATTCTATTGTTGTTTTCCGTCTCGTAGCTCAACTCTGCCTATACTCATGAAACAGGTTTTCATTCACCATACTGTCCGGAGGGGTAGCCTATATCATGCGATATCTCTGCGTCTTGGTTTTGCTCGTCCTGAGTGGCTGTGACAGTACAGACGATACACCGGATGCCGATACCATCTATATCAACGGCACCATCCTTACCCTGTCAGCTCATACCGAGAAAGTCACTGCGATTTCATTCAAAAACGGTAAAGTACAAGCAATTGGTACCCGCATCGGTGTCATGCGCCACCAAGGTGATATTACAGAAGTCATCGATTTGGACGGCAATACCATGATCCCTGGTTTTTTTGCCGGCAACAGTGAGTTTTCCAAACACCTTGAACAAACAGCAGACATTGAACAAGCCCAGCTATCATTCGCCAGCCAAGGGATCACAACACTGGTCGATATCGGTATCAATAGCACTGAACTCGTGGCCTTGCTTCAGCATGCTAACGCTAACGAGCTACTGTTAGATATCATCGCAATTCCCAATGTCAGTGAAATAGAAGCCTTAGTCGATAATGATCAATTCACCTTTGGCTTGTACAACAACAAGCTAAAAGTAGCCGGCTTTTCACTGGCTCTTGACGGTGATGCATCAGACTACACTGCTTGGATGGCTTACCCTTACCAAGAAAACCCGGCCTTACCTAAACAGAATTGGCGTAGTGAACCACAGTTGCCTTTCAGCACCTTTTACAGCGTATTCCAATTAGTTGTCGAAAATGAGCTCCAACTCTTTATCCATGCCATGGGCGATGCCGCTATCGATGCCATTATCCAAGCTGGCTATGACCTAAAACTCAATGCCGAACAAAATCAACGCCATGTCGTTGTGATGTCTCGCTATATGCGCAATAACCAGTTGCAGCATTATACCAAGCTGGGATTGATCGGCTGCTTTGACACCAGCAACATTTATCAGCAGGGAGAGGATGATATCGAAAAGCTCGGTCTCAGGCGTGCCAATGGCCAGAGCCCGATTAAGCAAGCATTAGAGGATAGTTTACCCGCCAGCAACATTTGTTTCCCCGGTCCAATGGCTGCTGATACCGTTTTCTCATTGTGGTCTGCTGTCAATCGGGTGACAGCAGAAGGAGAGATCATCGGTAGTGGGCTGCGCCTAACCCCTCAGCAAGCCCTACAGGCGATGAGCACCCATGCAGCCTTCCAGTTTTTTGAAGATGGTAGTAAAGGTGAGCTGGTACCCGGAAAACAGGCCGATGCCGTGATCCTCTCTGCTAACCCGACAGCGATAGCTCCCGGGCTTATCAAAGACATCAAAGTTATCGAAACCATCAAACAAGGAAAGACTATCTTTCGCCGTTCCGCCATTGTCGACGACAGCAGCGACGCTCAGTAAGAATAATTGGCAATCCCTTTAACCGATATCACCTTTTATTTTTTTAGTGGGTATATTTGTTCCCACAATGGATATCAACACCAATGAAATCCATTACAGCATCACATTTTTACTCACATAGTTTCAGTGTTTTTCATTGATAGAAAACATCAACAAAAAACGAATTAAATACAAATATTTCAAACACTAAACTCAAAAACAAAATCCAACCACTAGATATCTATTACCATCTGCGCAAACGATACCCCTCACCTTTTCAACAGATTTAGTAATCAACACCTCATTTTTGATTAACGGCTCAATAAAGTGTGATCATGATCGCGAGATTACATCACATCCTTGCTTACACTTTAATCCATCAAAACGACACAGCGAGTCAAGGCGCCAAAAGAGCAGCCAACTACGTCGAAATACACAACAATATAGAGGGTAAACACATGAATGAGATTCTGCTTGCGGTTTTTGCAGGGTTAATTGTTGGTCTATTTTTCTCGGCCATTAAACTTCCACTGCCAGCGCCACCGGTGCTACCTGGCATTATGGGAATCGTCGGTGTTTACCTTGGTGGCGTCGCCTACCAAAGCATCGTTGAACGTTTTTTCTCTTAAACGCACATTTTTAAAAACGATACGGCGACAACATAACGTACAAACAACATTCCTGGAGTGAACTATGGCTACCCCACATATCAATGCTGAACTTGGTGATTTTGCAGAAACAGTCCTGATGCCAGGCGATCCACTGCGTGCAAAATTCATTGCAGAAAATTACCTAGAAGACGTTCAACTTGTTTGTGACGTTCGTAATATGTTCGGTTACACCGGTACTTATAAAGGCCAGCGTGTTTCTGTAATGGGCCACGGTATGGGTATTCCATCGTGCTCTATCTATGTTCACGAGTTAATCAAAGATTTCGGTGTTAAGAACATTATCCGCGTAGGTAGCTGTGGGGCTGTTCACGACGACGTTAAGCTGATGGATGTGATCATTGGTATGGGCGCGTCGACCGACTCTAAAGTTAACCGTATTCGCTTCAACGACCACGACTTTGCAGCCATTGCTGATTTCGGCCTACTGGAAACCGCCGTTAATGAAGCTCGCGCACAGAGCGTACCAGTACGTGTTGGTAACGTTTTCTCTGCCGATCTGTTCTACAGCCCAGAAGCCGACTTGTTCGACAAAATGGAAAAACTAGGCATGCTAGGCGTTGATATGGAAGCAGCGGGTATCTACGGTGTTGCCGCTGAGTTGGGCGCGAAAGCACTGACTATCCTGACAGTATCAGACCACATCAAGCGTGGAGAGAAACTAAGCTCAGAAGATCGCCAGAAGTCCTTTGCACAGATGATGAATGTTGCTCTGGAAACGGCCATTAAGCTATAACGAACCTACTGTGGTCGATGTAACCCCGATTCATCGGCCACACCTTAGTGTTCACATTCATACCAATACCATTTGCTCAGATGTTATCGGTATGACAGATAGTGAGAGTTATTAGTCTCTACAGCATTGTTTTGTTTGGCTATCAAGCAGCTCAACATTTTGTAAAATGTGGCGTCTTACACAATTTGAATGGCACTCGCGATGGAATGCCGGCGAAGATACCAAGACAAAGCTCGTTGTAGAAACTAATGGTACAGAGCTGGGGGGATACCTGCTCTGTACCACCCCCTTATGGGCTCTCCCCTGCCAACACATACACATAACGCGCTTGTTGCTTAAGCCCATGGATAAGGTTAGGCTGCCATGATGAATACACGCCGCATCGACAACGACGCATCGTTACTTCCCCAAATCTGTAACGGTCACCAACTTAATCATTGTAAAACCGTCAGCTGCATCCATTTTGGTTCTACCGACCCTCAACATTATGTCCTTCAGCGCAACAATCCGAACAAACCAATGTTGGTTTGCAAAGAGTGCGGAGCTTTCCCTCCTATCATCAATAACCATGACGTCGTGGAAGAAGCCTTACGCCTCAAGCAACAACAAAGCAGCGGCATGCCGGCTTGCAGCAACCCTGATTGTGAAAACCTTGGACTACCGGTACTGACCCACCGCCACCTTTATCACGCTTTTGGTTTTAGTGGTGATCGCCAGCGCTACCGTTGCAAATGCTGCCAAGCGACCTTTGTCGATCGTTGGTCGGGTTTTAATAGCAAAAACCTTATCCAGCAAAAATTGTTAGCCATGCTATTCACAGGCTATCCGGTCAGGGATATCTGCCGCCGCCTGAACATGAACCCCAAATCGTTCTACGATCAGCTATCGCATATTGCCAGCCGCTGTCGCCGCCAACTGGCTATGTTTGATGCTCGCTTGGTCAAACATGTACCACAGTTAGCACTCGCCTCGGATATCAGTGAACTGCAGCCTAATAGCGGGAACGGTGTGCTCTGGGTGGCCAGCAGTGAAGCTGAGTCCGGTTACGTATTGGCGCAAGACATCAATTACCAACCCGATGAGCACGAAGAGTGTAGCGAATGGCATGACCCTTACAGTAACGGGGCACGGTTTATGGCTCCTCCCCCGGTACAACTTGTTGAAGCTCCCAACACAATGCCACAGGGGTTACTTGCCCATATCGACGCGGTATACCGTCAAATCATGGCACGACCAAATTTCGAAGACCCGCTGTCGAGCAAGCCTCGGTTGAATTACCCCTCTAAAGGTTGTTTGATCCGGCCGCAATACACCGTGTATGCACATTATATGCACTTGCAACAAATGCTCGAACAAAATGAAGAACTTGCCATTTATATGCCGCAAGAAACCTTGCTTCGCTCGGCCTGTATCTCTATTTTTTGCGATCGTATCAAAGACAAAACCATACACCCAATTTATGTCGAGACCGATCCCGAATGGCAACATGGTCAACATGCGGGGCGAATTGATATTGTGCTAATGGGTTGGTGGCGGGACCGCTGGGCTTTCACCCGGAAAAACGACATCAGTAAAGGGATCTGCCATTTAGGCGGCGAAAAAGATAACGAAGGAAAATGGCTGGAGGTTGCTACCCACAGGACCATTACGCAATACCAGCAGCGCTTCCAAGATCAATTTGCCCAGTTCATTAATGAACCACGGCGTAAGCTGCGACCGGGTGGCCTGTTGCCCTTACTCGATATCTATCGCGCCTGGCACAATTTATGTCGCCAGGATAGAGACGGCATCACCCCGGCCCAACAAATGGGGTTGATTGCCACACCGTTGACCCTTGAGCAACTTCTTAGCTAATACCAATAATGATGGGGAGATCCAATTTCTCCCCTTCCTTTCCACGTACCTGTTGATAAATTCATGGAAGATATATCACACTCGTACCAACGTATGGGTGTATTGCCCAAGGGCACGCTGCAATGAAATGGAAGTTCACGGATGATACCCAATAAAATTAAGCCAATTATACTCGGAAGTATGCTGTTTATCGGCATTGTACCGGCCTTTATCTATAACTGGCTCAGCAGCGATAAACTGACAACGGTAGCAACCGAGCAAATCGCCAAAGGGCTAAGCAGCCGCACCGAATTAGCTGCGCACAACCTTGATGATATCCTCGCCCAGCGCTTGTTGAGCATCCGCAAACTCGCCAGCTCGCCTGTTTTCGAACTATCGAGCTTGGGACATAGAGAAGCTCACTCTCCAGAACAACGAACCTTTATCAGTAACTATCTCAAGGAGTTGTCTGAGGTTGATCCCAGCTTCAATCAAATTGACTTAATCGAAGCAAGTCAGCAATCATTAACAGCGGTTGCTAGCTCTGCCGATACGCTGCCAACAAACATTGAAACAACCCTGGAACAAGCCGGACTGGCAGACATCACCCAACAGCTCATCACGCTGAGCAGCGATAAAGCCAAACTGCTGATCTCGCCACCGCAATACCAAAACGATATTGCCTACCTGTATATCATCAGTACGGTGACCCACCAGCATCATGCCGATGAAACACACGAAATCTATCTGGTGATCCGCTACCAACTCGATGAGCTCAACGCGCAACTGACATTCCTGGGCGAGCGGATCAGCAATAGCGACTACATCATGCTAATCAATCACAACGCCGACATCATTCTTTCAGGCCGCCACCAAGGAATGAACCTAGCGATATTTGACGATTTCCAGGCATACATACGCCAACAGTTTCATCATACTCAGCGAAACCAACAACTCGATAGCCAGAATTCAAAAGACCTGCACAGCTTTAACAATCGCCAAGGGCAAGCGATGGTCACAACGCTTGCTCCGCTCAATATCCATCTCGAGGGGCAAGCAAACTGGTACCTCGCCTCCATCACTCCCGAGCACACGGTAACAGCCACCATCGACTACCTTCAACAGTATTTCCTGCTGACACTGCTGTTTACTGCCGGTATCGTCATCGTACTGTCTTTAATGCTAACCAAGCACATCACCGTTCCTATTGCGGCGCTGACCCGGTTGGCCGCCCAGTTCAAACTTGGCAATTACTCACGTAGCAATCAGTTCAAAGGCCCCTATGAATTCAAAGTCCTGCACGATGCATTGAATCAAGGTGCCGACAAAATCACCAGAGATACCAAACGCCTAAACCAAGCACGGCACAAGGCAGAATCTGCGGACAGAGCTAAATCGGCTTTTCTGGCTAATCTATCCCATGAGATCCGTACTCCGATGAACGGGATGCTGGGTTTATCACAGTTACTGCTAAAAACTGAGCTCAACAAGGAGCAAGAGCAACATATGCGCACCTTGCTCGAGTCAGGTAAACACATGATGACTCTGCTTAACGATATTTTGGATTTCTCCAAGATTGAGCAGGGGCAATTGAAGCTTGATCCCACCCACTTCTGCTTTACCGATCTGGTTGGGGCCATCGAGAGTACCTACTATTCGCTGGCGAAGGAAAAAGGCATCGAGTTCGATATCCAGTGTGACTTTGACCGCCGCCAATGGTTCTATGCCGATAAGGCGCGGATCCGGCAGATCCTTTTTAACCTCATCAGCAATGCGATTAAATTCACCGAAAAAGGCACGGTCTCAGTATCACTATCACTCACCACGGGGGAATCAAGTGGTGATCAATACCTCCACATTGCTATTAGCGATAGCGGTATTGGGATCCCTACCGAACGCATCAACCTAATATTCGACCCTTTTGCCCAAGCCGAGGCATCGACCAGCCGCCGTTTTGGCGGTACAGGGTTGGGATTGAGTATCGTCAAGCAGTTGGCGCAACTAATGCGCGGACAAGTGTCTGTTTCCAGCGAGCAAGGAGTAGGCTCGACTTTCCATGTCTCTGTCATATTACAACCGGGGCAATTCACTGCCGAAGAAAGCAATGATATTGCCTTTGACAGTCAAGCTTTTGCAGGGCTCAAGGTTCTGATCGTCGAGGATAATCACCTCAATGTGCTGATCATTGAAAGTTTTCTTAAGCAGAGGGGCTTTATTCCGTCCATTGCCGAAAACGGTGCCGAAGCATTGAAAATACTGGAAACCCAAGCCTTCGACCTGATTTTAATGGATAACCATATGCCCGTGATGGATGGTATCGAAGCGACCCAGCGAATCCGTCAGCTTCCCCCTCCTGCCAGTGAAACACCGATATTTGCCTGCACTGCCGATGTCTTTGCCGAAACCCAGCGCAATATGCTCAAGGCTGGGGTGGAATGCATGATCACCAAGCCGCTGGACGAACGAAAACTGGTTGACGCCCTGCAACGCTTCAAGCACAAAATTACCCGCATGGCATCGCTGCATGACCAATATGCAGTGCCAGTCATCGACACGACAGAAACCGATAATAATGTTGAAGCCTTAGCACAGGATATCTCACCGCTAGACAGCGAATTAATAGAATCGCCAAGCTCTGCAGATAACCTAGACCCTGCAGATTTCCACTATATCGACCTAATCCCATTATTGGATATGATGGATAATGACAGTGCCATAGCAGCCCAATTCCTAAAAATGTTTGCAACTGAACATGGGAGTGATATTGAGCAGTTAGAAGACGCTATAGAGCAAAAGGATTTTGAGCAAGCCATTTTGATCAGCCACTCACTTAAAGGTGTATCAGGCAGCATCAGTGCCACCCAGGTACAACAAAGCGCCACGCTCGTTGAAAAGCAGCTTAAGCAAAACCAATGGCCAAGCCAGCAAGACATCTCGGCACTGCGGTTAGCGCTGAGCGCAACCATCGACGAGATACATCAACAACTAGGCGATATTGAAGATTTCGGCGAATCGCTTTTTTAATGTGTAATTAATCACATCAAGACCTATAACCCAAGTGACGTCAAGACGCTTGGGTTTTACACACCTCGGCCTTCATTAATACCAATCTGGATAAGTCGCTGATCAAGTATTTGCACTGGAAAAATCGTTGTTATCAAGGCAGATATTGCAGTAACTAGTGGCTCTAATTACAAAATATCTAACGCAGAGAACAGCGGTTTTAACCAGCAAGGGTCCGTCGTTTTGCTTATGGACAACAGCTCATCACAGCTAGAGGAAAAAACTGTCCTTCGTTAAGTGAACGCCCCACAATTAACCATATGATCACCATACGGATCATATGCTCAGTCTGGAAATTCATGCTCACTTGCGATTATTGCCCTAAAAACTGACAAATACGGCCTAACAAGCGCAAATCGAGTAAAAATTGAGATCAAATCAGGGTTTAAGAAGATTTATGATTGACAAAATATGCCAAAACGCTAATTATCGAATAACCAATTGTTCTTAATCGATCCATCCGCTCACCAACATTATTTTTGGTCTGATAAGGAAAGGTTAAGAAGACGTACTTATGACTTTACTAGCCGGAATTTTAGCTAGCATTGAAACAAAGCCCAACGAGAATAAGGTCGATATTTATGAGCACTAAACTGGAACAACTGCGCGCGCTAACTACTGTTGTTGCTGATACCGGCGATATTGAAGCTATCAGTAAGTACAAGCCAGAAGATGCGACCACTAACCCATCTCTGATCCTTAAAGCGGCTCAAATTGCCGAATACGCTCCTCTTATCGAACAATCTATTGCTTACGCAAAAACACAGAGTGATAACAAAAAACAACAAATCCAAGACACCTGTGACATGCTAGCCGTTAGCATTGGTAAAGAGATCCTAAATGTGGTCCCTGGACGTATTTCTACCGAAGTTGATGCGCGTCTTTCTTACGACACTGAAGGCAGCATTAAAAAGGCACGTCAGCTAATCAAAATGTACAACGATGCCGGTATTACGAATGACCGCATCCTGATCAAACTAGCTTCTACCTGGGAAGGTATCCGCGCTGCAGAAGTACTGGAAAAAGAAGGTATCAACTGTAACCTGACTCTTCTATTCTCATTTGCCCAGGCGCGCGCTTGTGCCGAAGCCGGTGTTTACCTGATTTCTCCTTTTGTTGGCCGCATCATGGACTGGTACAAAGCCAAAGAAGGTCGTGACTTCGACGCTCAAGAAGATCCAGGTGTTATTTCTGTATCTAGCATCTACAACTACTACAAAGAGCACGGTTACAAGACTGTGGTTATGGGCGCAAGCTTCCGTAACATCGGCGAGATCCTAGAACTTGCTGGTTGTGACCGTCTAACTATCGCCCCTCAATTATTGGCTGAACTAGAAGCAGCTGAAGGTGAAGTGGTAGAGAAGCTAATCGACTCTAACGGCACTAAAGAACGTCCTGCAGCAATGACTCATGCTGAGTTCCTATGGGATCACAACCAAGATCCAATGGCTGTTGAGAAACTGGCAGAAGGTATCCGTAACTTCGCTGTCGATCAGGGCAAGCTTGAAACAATGATTGCAGAGCGTCTATAACCCTGCAGATATAATTTTAGAAAGCGGCCAATTGCCGCTTTCTTCCTTTTTCGATTAAAACAAATTCATAGTGGATACAAATATGGAACGTAAAGTGTTGGCAAATGCAATCCGTGCCCTGAGCATGGACGGTGTACAACAGGCAAACTCTGGTCACCCTGGAGCTCCTATGGGTATGGCTGATATTGCCGAAGTATTGTGGCGTGGCCACATGAACCACAATCCACAAAACCCTGAGTGGGCTGACCGCGACCGCTTCGTGCTGTCTAACGGCCACGGTTCAATGCTGATCTACTCACTGCTTCACCTTACAGGTTACGAGCTGTCAATTAACGATCTGAAAAACTTCCGTCAACTTCACTCAAAAACACCAGGCCACCCAGAATATGGTTATGCGCCAGGTATTGAAACAACAACTGGCCCACTAGGCCAAGGCATCACCAATGCTGTGGGTATGGCAATGGCAGAGAAAGCCATGGCTGCGCAGTTCAACCGTGACGGCCACGACATCGTCGACCACCACACATACGCCTTCATGGGCGACGGCTGTCTGATGGAAGGGATCTCTCACGAAGCGTGTTCTCTTGCTGGTACTCTAGGTCTAGGCAAGCTGATCGCCTTCTGGGATGACAACGGTATCTCTATCGACGGTCACGTTGAAGGTTGGTTCTCTGATGATACACCTAAGCGTTTCGAAGCATACGGCTGGCACGTAATACCAGCAGTAGATGGTCACGATTCAGAAGCAATCAATGCTGCAATTGAAGTGGCTAAAGCAGATCCTCGTCCAACGCTTATCTGTACTAAAACAGTGATCGGCTTTGGTTCTCCAAACAAATCAGGTACACACGACTGTCACGGTGCACCATTAGGCGCTGAAGAAATTGCAGCAACTCGTACACAACTAGGCTGGGAGCACGGTCCTTTTGAAATTCCGTCGGAAGTTTACTCAGAGTGGGATGCGAAAGAAGCAGGCGCAGCTAAGGAAGCAGCGTGGAACGAGAAACTTGCAGCTTATGAAGCAGCACACCCTGAGCTGGCAGCTGAATTCAAACGCCGCGTAAATGGCGATCTGCCTGCTGAGTGGGAAGAGAAGGCGAACGCTATCATCGCTGATCTGCAAGCCAACCCAGCTAACATTGCATCACGTAAAGCGTCTCAAAACGCGCTTGAAGCATTCGGCCAGATGCTACCTGAGTTCATGGGCGGCTCTGCTGACCTTGCACCTTCAAACCTAACAATGTGGTCTGGTTCAAAGTCGCTAGAAGCGAAAGACTTCTCAGGCAACTACATCCACTACGGTGTTCGTGAATTCGGTATGACCGCGATCATGAACGGTATCGCACTACACGGCGGTTTCGTACCTTACGGTGCAACCTTCCTGATGTTCATGGAATACGCGCGTAACGCAATGCGTATGGCCGCACTGATGAAAGTGCAGAACATCCAGGTATACACTCACGATTCTATCGGTCTGGGTGAAGATGGTCCGACTCACCAACCGGTTGAGCAAATTGCATCACTTCGTCTGACACCAAACATGAGCACATGGCGTCCATGTGATCAGGTTGAATCCGCGGTGGCTTGGAAACTGGCTATCGAACGTAAAGACGGCCCGACAGCGCTGATCTTCTCACGCCAGAACCTAGCCCAGCAGCCGCGTTCTGAAGCACAAGTGGCTGACATCGCTAAGGGTGGCTACATCCTGAAAGATTGTGAAGGTAAGCCAGAGCTTATCCTTATCGCCACCGGCTCTGAAGTTGAGCTAGCAGTAAGTGCTGCCGCTGAACTAACAGCTGAAGGTAAGAAAGTACGCGTAGTGTCTATGCCTGCTACAGATGCATTTGACAAGCAAGACGCAGCATATCGTGAAGCGGTACTGCCATCTGACGTCACTGCGCGTATTGCTATCGAAGCGGGTATTGCTGACTTCTGGTACAAATACGTTGGTTTCGACGGCCGTATCATCGGTATGACAAGCTTCGGCGAGTCTGCACCGGCAGGCGAGCTATTCAAGATGTTCGGCTTCACAACCGAGAACGTCGTTGAAACAGCTAAAGAGCTACTTGCGTAAGCAAAAATAGCCATTACCTTTCAAGCCAGGCATTTTGCCTGGCTTTTTTATATCTCGTCCTATGGTCCTCAGGCTTTTCTCTATCATCGCCAAAAAGCGTTCATAAGCCTCAAGCTATTAAAAATCGAGTTTACTTTTAATAGCTTCTTTCTATGACGGCTTGTTTTCTTATACCAATTTGGATAAGTCGTTGATCAAGTATTTGCACTGGAAAAATCGTTGTTATCAAGGCAGATATTTTGTAACTAGTGACTCTAATTACAAAATATCTAACGCAGAGAACAGCGGTTTTAACCTGCAAGACTGATCAGATATTTATGTCGGTTAGTATTAGATAGGTTTCACCTATCAAATCAATAGAAACGTCCGATTTCTAAATTTTTCGGTGGTATTGCATTATAACTCCATCGACGCAGGACAGCGTCAAACACGATAAATAAGAAAGAGAGTTAAAGCATGATCAATTCAGAAATCAAACCATTCCAGGCAACAGCATTCAAAAACGGCGAGTTCGTAGAAATCACAGAACAAGACGTAAAAGGTAAGTGGGCTGTATTCTTCTTCTACCCAGCAGATTTCACTTTTGTATGTCCAACAGAGCTTGTTGACCTGCAAGAAAAGTACGCAGAACTTCAGTCTCGTGGCGTAGAGGTTTACTCAGTATCAACTGACACGCACTTCTCTCACAAAGCGTGGCACGATACATCTGACAAGATCGGTACTATCGAGTACTTCATGGTAGGTGACCAAACTGGCACTATCACCAACAACTTCAACGTAATGCGTGAAGGTCAAGGCCTTGCAGACCGCGCGACTTTCCTCATCGACCCAGAAGGCGTTATCCAAGCGATGGAAATCACTGCTGAAGGTATTGGTCGTGACGCTGAAGACCTACTACGCAAGGTTAAAGCAGCACAATACGTAGCGGCTAACCCAGGTGAAGTTTGCCCAGCAAAATGGAAAGAGGGCGAAGAGACTCTAGCGCCATCTCTAGACCTTGTTGGTAAAATCTAAAATCAACTGAATAGCGGACACTATTCGGTTTGACAGGCACGCTTTGGCCTACCTCCTAAAGGGCTGGGCGTGCCGCCCCAAACAAGCTATCCGCAGCCAAAAACAATCCATCCCACAAAATGTTTGCCGACTTGCGCCCCCTTTTTATATTCCTTTAAAGCAAGAAGGTATTGGTCAATACCAAGAAACAGAATTTAAGAGTAGGCACGATTATGTTAGATCAAGCAATGAAGCAGCAGCTTAAAGCATACCTAGAAAACCTAAAAACCGATGTACAGCTAGTACTTAGCCTTGATGGCAGCGAAACCGCTAACAAGCTTCAGGCTTTAGCAGATGATATCGCGTCTCTAACAAACAAAATTATCGTCACCCGTGATGACAGCGCCAGTTCGCGCCAGCCAATCATGCAGGTGGTGAACCAAGAAAAAGGCACAGCAATTGGATTTGCCGGCCTGCCAATGGGACACGAGTTTACCTCTCTAGTGCTAGCACTGCTTCATAGTGGTGGTCACCCAATTAAACTCGAAGCGGAAACAATCGAACAAATCAAAGAACTTAACCAACCCTTGAACGTTGAGATCTTCATTTCACTGTCATGCCAGAACTGTCCAGAAGTCGTTCAAGCATTCAACATGATGTCTGCTATTAACCCGCTAATTAAAACAACCATGATTGACGGCGCAGCATTCCAAGACGAAGTAAAATCTCGCGACATCATGGCGGTGCCAAGCGTATTTATCAACGGTGAGTTATTTGGCCAAGGCCGTATGTCACTGGCTGAAATCCTAAATAAAGTCGATACAACTGCGGTAGAAAAGAAAGCGGCAAACCTAAACAAGCAAGAGCCGTTTGATGTTCTCGTTGTTGGTGGCGGTCCTGCAGGTTCTTCAGCGGCAATCTACGCAGCCCGTAAAGGCATTCGCACCGGTGTCGTGGCAGAGCGTTTTGGTGGCCAAGTGATGGATACCATGGCTATCGAGAACTTTATTTCAGTGAAAGCGACAACCGGCCCTAAGTTGGTCGCAAGCCTGGAAGAACACGTAAAAGAATACGGTGTCGAGATAATGACTGAGCAGCGCGCAGCCAATATCATCGACGCAGAAGAAACAACCGATGGTTATATCCATGTGGAACTAGAAAGCGGTGCAGTATTGAAAGCTCGTACTGTCATCACAAGTACAGGTGCGCGCTGGCGCGAGATGAATGTTCCTGGTGAGCAAGAATACCGTAATAAAGGTGTCGCTTACTGCCCACACTGCGATGGCCCATTGTTCAAAGGCAAGAAAACAGCCGTGATTGGTGGCGGTAACTCTGGCATCGAAGCGGCTATCGACCTAGCCGGTATCGTTGAGCACGTAACGGTTCTTGAATTTGCTGATACGCTACGAGCAGACCAAGTACTGATTGATAAAGCGAACGCAACGCCGAACATCGAAATCATCAAGATGGCACAGACAACCCAAGTTCTGGGTGATGGTAACCGAGTAACAGGTCTTGAGTACAAAGACCGTAATACCGATGAACTGAAGCAAATCGAACTCGCGGGTATATTTGTCCAAATCGGCCTTATGCCAAACAGCGAATGGTTGAAAGGGACTAACGTTGAGCTATCACCACGTGGTGAAATCGAGATTAACGCACACGGTGCAACATCTATGAAGGGTGTATTTGCAGCGGGTGATGTAACAACAGTCCCATACAAACAAATCATTATCGCGATGGGTGAAGGAGCCAAAGCAAGCTTAGGTGCTTTCGATTACTTAATCCGCAACCCAGCACCCGCTAAAGCGGCCGAGACAGCATAAGGAATTTATCTAGCCTTAAGCATTATCGTTCTTTTGTCGACATTACGACGCCACTTCTGAGCAATCAGAAGTGGCTTTTTTTGTTTGACGAGGCTTCGTTGTAGTGGCGGAGCGGCTGGGGTCGCACTCGACCGGGACTCATTCGACCGAAGGGCGAACGCTTAAATTCAACACATACAAAAAAGCCCCGTCATTTCTGACGAGGCTTCAATGTAGTGGCGGAGCGGACGGGACTCGAACCCGCGACCCCCGGCGTGACAGGCCGGTATTCTAACCAACTGAACTACCGCTCCAATTCTGTATGAAACTCGATGGTAACCATCCAATTTCTAGAATGTGGTGGAGACGCTCTGGGAATGGAGGATTTGAACCCTACTTCCCCAGAAGTCAAACAGCCAGTAAAAATACTGACTATTAAAATGTGGCGGAGAGATAGGGATTTGAACCCTAGATACGCTACAAACGTATGCCGGTTTTCAAGACCGGTGCTTTCAACCACTCAGCCATCTCTCCGTTATGCGGCGTATATTAATTCGCTTGAGATCCATTGTAAACCCCCAAACCATCCAACCGGTCACTTATTCAGCACTCAGTGCCAAATAATCACTTTTCGTTCACGCCCCTGGCTAGAACACCAGCAAATACTTTAGATTAGAGCCATAACTTCCACAAAGGCCTCGCCCCCCAAAGCAGCCAAAACACCATTGATGGCATAAACTTTTTCTTTCGCCATAAGAACTGTGCTTGGTGTTTAAGAAAAGCGGCTTTCAAAAAGGCATCGGCTAACTGCTGAGACTCATCGGCATTCACCTTCCGAAGCTCATCGATCTCACTTCCAGCTAAAAGCTCTCGTTGTTTCCCTTCTTCAAGCCATTGTCGAACAATATAATCGGCCCTCTCCATCAGCTCTGTTTGCGGAGCGACATCTTGAATTAAACCGATAGCTAGGGCTTGTTGAGCATCAGGTTTCCATCCCTCAGCCCCAAGCATTCGCTGAGCACTTTCTTCTCCAATCAAGCGAGGTAAATGCACACTGGAACAGCCTTCAGGAGTAACCCCTAATGCCGCAAAGGGCGTCGAAAATGTTGCATTATCAGCCGCAATGATGCCATTGGCGAGTGTCGCTGATGTGACGCTGGCACCGATTGCTGGGCCATTTACTGCAATCAACAATGGCTTAGTGCAACCAAGGAAAACATCGAACAACGCTTGGTTATTTTCAGCAATTAACTCTCGCAACTTACGCGGTGGCATTAACTTTAAGGTACCACTGAGGTTCACCCCGGCAGAATAATAGTTTCCCGCACCGGTTAAGATAACAGCTTTAACGCTATCCTCGCCGTTTGCCTTTTCAAAAACCTCTTTGAGGGCATTCATCATCGCCATGGTCCAGCCATTTAACTTGCCTGGACGATTCATAGTAATGGTCAAAACGCCCTGCTCCCGCCGGGTCATTAAATGGCCTGCAGATACCGGTGTTAAATTCATATCGTTCAAAATGGCGCCTCCCTTCAGTGATACTCATTTTAGTTATGTACCCAAATGAATAATCCGCTACTCCAGTCAACTTTTCTCTGTAACCCTCTACAACAATAGCTACCGATGTTTAACCTAGATCTAATCCTTATTCAAAGCCGTTTAGAAAGCCAGCAACTGCGGTATCGATCACGCTAATGCAAGACAGCAACAGCTAGGGTATAGATAAAAGTTAGAACAAAGAAACTAAGATTCATCACTGCCTACAATTAGCTTGATTCAGGGGTATATTGAGCCTTGATAAAGCCTAAATTGAAAAGTTTGCTGGCCTAACACCTTTACTCGGCAACCAATGATTTGAGCACAGTTAACTTTGCAATTTAGTATTGCGGAGTTAGGCAGATGGAAAAACTTAAATTAGCTAAGGAATTGTTTACCAGACCATTAACCCTTGATGAGTTATATATGCTGGATCAGCTCGAGCGACAATCAAAAGGGCAGGAAAAACTGTACATTGCCTCGTTATGGGATGCTGCCTACGCACTTGTTGACCCAGCAGTACTCCACCAAGCTCGTGAAGCTGGGCTACTATAGCCATTGTTTTTATGGTGGTTTTATTTATGGGGAAAGGTAAGCGATATTTCCCCAACCTCAACTCTCTTTTATTAAACAAAATTTAAATTCACTAAATTTTTTTTAATTTTTTATTTATCCCTACTCTTAATTAATGATTCCACCTTCATAATACATTGTTAAGTCACAATAATTTAATAATACAAATAAATCAACAAAGGCATAAAACCGCTAACGTGATTAATATCACCTTAATTCCGTCAAGAAACATTAATTTAGTGATCAAAATCATGAAGATATATTTTCAATAGTGATGAGTTTATCATTTTCAAAAAAGCGCCTTTGATTAGCATAAAATAATACAATAAGTTAAGCGTGTATCGAGAACATTAAGGTGTAAGGATGAACACGCATAAAAAAATTGCTCTAGATGCAATTGAACTCGTTAGGCCAGCCATTGAGCGCCTATTCTCAAGAACCAACCGACAAGAACTGCATATCGTTGTTATGGATCCCCGCATTAAGCCGTGGGAGGCCAGCTTTGAAGAAGCCATTTTAGTTGAAACCTCTATTGGCCAACCGGATACATGGACGATTCCTTTTGACCAACTTGCTCGTAAAAAAGCCCAGCAGGCTTGGCGTGATTCTCAGGCCAACATCAATCATCAAACGAGCCACCCATCATCATTGCGCGATGACGATGTGCTGTTTTACGGCTCCTTTGTCTACGGCAATGTCGTCGTGGCCTGCAGCGGCGTACAACAGTGGTATGACATGCTGATCAGTGGATGGATCGCCCTCGCCATTGAGCAACTGACTATCAACGACTACCAAACTCAAAAAATTGAAAATCCAACTCAAACTTACCGATGTGAAAAATAACAATAGGTATTAATAATATGAATAAATTACTAAAAGCAGTCATGGTTACCGCAGGTGTATTGGCTTCAGCAACAGCAATGGCTGCTGATTATCCAACAAAGAATATCCGCTTGGTTGTGCCTTTTGGTGCCGGTGGTGGTACAGATGCGGTGGGCCGTACGTTGGCCAATAGCGCCAAAGATGTTCTGGGCCAAAATATTGCCGTCATGAACCGTACCGGTGGTGCAGGTGCAGTAGGGATGAGCTTTGGTGCCCAGCAACGTGCCGATGGTTATACCCTGACTGTTGTTACACGTGAAATAGCCTCACTGCCACAAATGGGCTTAATGCGCCATACGGCTGATGATTTCAAGCTGATCCGCATGGTTAACCTAGACCCAGCCGTTGTTCTAGTTGCAGCCGATAGCCCGTACAACAGCATCAACGATTTGATTGAAGAAGCCAAAAAAGAGCCGGGTAAAGTGAAGTTTGCTTCAACCGCTGCGCCAAACTTCTACCTAATGGCACTTGAGAAAGACCAAGATATTAAACTAAACGCGATTCCTTATAACGGTGCGTCTGAAGCAATCCCAGCGGTTCTTGGCAACCACACTGATGTCACCATGGTGACACCAGGCGAGGCGATTGCCCAACTTCGTTCAGGCCAGCTAAAAGCCCTTGGTGTGATGTCCGATGAACGTATCTCGTTTATTAAAGACGTTCCAACACTGAAAGAGCAAGGTGTAGATGTCGTGACAGGTACATGGCGCGGTATCGGTGCACCTAAAGACACTCCTGACCACATTATTGAAAAACTGGGTGCAGCATTTGACGAAGCGATGGCTAGCGAAGAGTTCAAGTCATTCATGGCTACTGGCGCGATGACCATTCACAATCTCAACGCCGAAGAGTTTACTAAGTTTGTTTACGAAGATACTCAAGCCCTAGGCACGCTAATTAACTAATTTTGTAAGGAGCCAGCCCGTGCTGGCTCTATTTTTTTGTACTCGTTCACCACAAGGATGGATTCTATGCTGAATAGAAACTTTCTTTTCCCGTCCCTGATCATTTTATTAGGTGCCGCCTCCCTCTTTATTATTAGCCAATTCGACAAACCCATGTTTCAAGATGCCAGTGTCGATGCCGCTTTTTTTCCAACTGTGGTGGTCATCGCCATGATGGTTATCTCGACAGTATTAATTTTCCAACACTGGCAACAAACGAAACTCAAGAAAAACGCACAAATAGATCATGAAGAGCCACTTTTCTCTAAACTCTCTATTTTTGGTGTCACTTACCTGATTGGCTATGCTTTCTTAATTCACATTCTCGGCTATCTGTTTGCAAGCCTTATTGCCTTCACCCTGTATCTTATTTACTTCAAGGTGAAGAAACCTCTCTATTATGTGATTGCAGCCGTTTTTGTTTTTTCTGTTTATTACTTATTCGGCGAAGTGTTTGTAATCGCACTTCCTGATGGCATCATTTTGTAAGAGTCTGCTTATGTTAGAACATCTATTTTCAGGCCTTCTAACGGCCTTTAGCCCAAGCGTCTTTCCCGTCCTGGTCTTCGGCGTGCTGGGTGGTATTATCCTTGGTGCCCTACCTGGCTTAACAGCTACCATGGGGGTTGCTATCCTACTGCCTTTTACCTTCGGTATGGAGCCTACTGCAGCACTTGTTATGCTGATCGGTGTGTATATCGGTGGTATTTACGGCGGTTCAATAGCAGCTATTTTGCTCAAAACACCGGGAACACCAGCCTCAGCCGCGACTGTGCTTGACGGACATACTCTGGCAGCTAAAGGCCAGGCAGCTCGAGCCCTGAGTATTTCTGCAGTAGCGTCTTTTATCGGCGGGTTGATCAGTACCATTGTATTGATTGCCATTGCTCCGCTTTTGGCTGATTTTGCTCTTAAATTCAATGCCCCAGAATACTTCGCACTTGCTCTGTTCGGTTTAACCATTATTGCCAGTGTGTCATCGAAAAACATACTGAAAGGATTATTAGCCGGTAGCATTGGTTTGCTGATTTCCACCGTTGGCCTTGATCCAATCAGCAGTGTGCCGCGCTTTACCTTTGATGTGATGGACTTGTATAGCGGCATCAATGTCATTCCGGTTCTGATTGGCTTATTTGCTATCTCAGAAGGCCTCAACCAGCTTGAGAAATTACATACTCAGAAGAAAAGCGCACCACCTAAATTTGACCATAAGCTACTGAGTAAAAACGACCTAAAAACCATGCTGCCAACAGCGATCAAAAGTGGCTTGATGGGAACGTCTATTGGCTCAGTACCAGGAGCTGGTGCCGATATTTCGGCGTTCGTTTGCTACAACGAAGCCAAACGCTCAGCCAAGAACCCTGATGAATTTGGTAAAGGTTCGGTACATGGTTTAGCCGCTGCAGAAGCCGGTAATAACGGTGTTACTGGCGGTTCATTGGTCCCACTGCTTACACTGGGTGTTCCGGGGGATGCCGTTGCGGCAGTCTTACTTGGCGCTTTGATTGTACAAGGTTTGACACCAGGGCCATTACTGTTCAGCCAGAACCCTGAAGTGGTCTACGGTGTATTCAGCTCAATGTTGGTTGCCAACATTATCATGTTGCTCATCGGCCTACTGGGTATCCGCTTTTTCTGTCGGATCATTGAAGTACCGAAGATCATCATGATCCCTATTATCATCTTCTTGTCAGTAATAGGTGCCTACGCCATTAACAACTCGATGTTTGATGTGGGTATCGCAATTGGCTTTGGTTTATTCGGCTTTATCCTCAATAAGATGGAGATCCCTTCATCCCCAATCTTGTTGGCCATCATTCTCGGGCCGATGGCAGAGACAAACCTGAGGAAATCGCTATTGATGTTTGATGGCAGCTGGTCATTCTTGTATGAACGTCCTATTGCCCTTGCATTCATTGTGTTGGCTGTATTCTCGGTTTACTCGACGATGAAGCTCAAGAAGAAGCAGGAACAGAATGCTGTGACGCCTTAGTCATCTAATACCAATCTGGATAAGTAGTTGATCAAGTATTTGCACTGGAAAAATCGTTGTTATCAAGGCAGAGAACAGTGATTTTAACCTGCCAGACTGATCAAACATTTATGTAGGTTGGTATAACTAGAGCAGAAACAAAAAAAGCCGCTGGTTCTCCCCAGCGGCTTAGTCATTACACACGAAACAGTAAGGACTTATTCTGACAAAGTTAGAGTTATCTAATATCTCCATTTCCTACTGCTATAAGCATAAATAAGAATAACTGCATAACCCACAACAGGAACACAAAACGAGAGTAATAACCCAATCTTATCTGCAAAAAGAGCTTGGATAAGTGGAAGCGCCGCACCTCCAACACCACACATAATCAAGATGGCAGAAGCTTTTCCAGCCAAAGTCAGGCACCAAGCTCCAAAAAGTCCGGGAAACACAACAGCTACAACCACCAACCCGATAGCAACAACAGCATTTAGTTGAAGTATCTTGGTTGCGTTGATCTTCTTCAGGACAATGCTACCAAATAACCGGCCAAACAATGCCCCACCCCAATACAAGGACACAAAAACACCAGCGCTAGGTGACGCTAACGACAATACTTCACCACTGGTAAGATAGCTTATTAGGAAAGTACCTAAAGCCACCTCGCCCCCACATAGCAAAAAATAGCCACCACTCCATACAAAAACGTTCGATGTGATAACAAATCTTGCCAACAACTATCTGCTAGAGTGCTCTTTTCATCGGCTTGTTTAGGCAGTAAGCGAAGCGTCATCGCCAATAACAACGCCACGCCTCCAATCATCATGTAGGGTAACTGAACTGACCCCACAGCTTCTTCTACTCCCTTCACTAATGCAGCCATGAACACACCCATACCAAGTGCAGAGGCCAGTGTTGTCCCGACCGAATTTATCGATGAACAAAACGTTAACCTTGACGCCGCCGTTTCAACAGGTCCAAGCGAGACGGCGAAGGGGGTTGCAGCAACTTGTAGTGCTGCGACACCAGATGCCAGCACAAAAATTGCCAGCAAAAAAAGCGGATATGAAAACAATGAAGAGGCAGGGACAAAAAGAAAACATCCTACGGTTAACAGCCCCAAACTTAACTGAATAACATTAACATTATTACTTCATTTACTCTTCGTTTTATCATCCCTCCAAAATACCTTTATACCACCGTAAAGACTTAGCGAATTGGCCGTTTATATGTCATGTTCTTAATGAAGAAAACGCTCTCTAAATTAGTCCTCATTTAGACACACATAAAGAGCAGGAAGTCCTACTCTTTATTTTCAATAACACAAGATCAGTTAAACGACCATTCATGCATAAGAGAATAAACGATAATGAACGTTAAGCAGCAAACTCCGCTTTTATCTGTTCAACCCAATGCGCTACTCTCTCTTCAGTCAGGCTGCTCTGATTATCTTTATCGATCACAAGGCCAACAAATTTATCCTCAACAACGGCTGCGGACTCATTAAAATTATATCCATCAGTAGATGTTTCACCGATCAGCGTCGCGCCACACTCATCGACATAATCATAGAGCTCACCTAACCCATCAACAAACTCATTCGCATAGTTAACCTGATCGCCTAACCCAAACAGAGCCACGGTTTTCCCCGCTAAATCTAACTCATCATTAGCTTCAATAAACTCAGCCCAACTTTCAGACATACAGTCAGCTTCCAGCCCTGGTAACTGTCCCTCTCCCAAAGTAGGCGTTCCAAAAACTAAATAATCATACTTATCAAGATCTGCCGCTGTAACTCGATTAATATTCAATGGTTTTTCAGCATCTAGCGCTTGCGCTATCAACTTTGCGACCTTTCGGGTGCTGCCAGTATCCGTTCCAAAAAATACACCTATACTCGCCATAAACTACTCCTTGTAATACTCTAAGATAATGTCGTTACACAACAGGTATCTTTCAATTTTCAAGCCATAAGTTAACCATTTAAAAACAATCACTTACAAACACATCTTGAATTATTTAAGACAAATTGTCACAAAGCTTACAACTCATCGTCATCCGTTGGCTTCCATACAATTGGGCGATAGATTTCAATACGGTCGCCTTCCTCTATCACCGCATCCAGAGCCTTCATTTTGCCAAAAACCCCCACTTTCTGAACTGAAAGATCGATGTCAGGAAATAAATTTAAAATCCCTGATTGCTGGATCGCCATTAAAACCGTTGCTTCGTCTGCCAACGTTACTGGCAGCCATGCTTGACGTGAAGGTAATGCATATACAACGCTCACATTCATCACATAACCTCCACAGTTTGCTGACTTTTATCTTTTAATCGCTCTAAACTATTTTTTAAACCAAGAAGTAAGCCAATCGCAATGAATCCACCAGGTGGTAAAATTGCGAGTAAAAATCCGCGATAATTCGGAATAATGGTCTGTTCAATAAAATAGAATTTTTCACCAAGCATTAAGCTCGCATTTGAAAAGAGGGTACCGCTACCGATGACTTCTCTCACCCCACCTAAAACCACCAATACCCAACAAAAACCAAACCCCATCGCTAAGGCATCCACAGCACTCGGAATAACCTTATTTTTTGTAGCAAATGCTTCAACACGCCCCAGGATGGCGCAATTGGTCACGATCAAAGGAATAAATAACCCCAACACTTTATGCAATGGATAAAAGTAGGCATTAAGCAGTAGGTCAGTAGAAGTCACTAGCGTGGCAATAATCAGTACATTAACAGGAATTCGAATAGCTCTACTTACAATAGGTTTTGCAAGCGACGTTAAGATACTGGCAAATACCATGACAAACAGCGTCGCTATCCCAAGACCTAGACCATTTGTTGCAGTACTTGTTACCGCTAACAATGGGCATAGAGCAAGAGATTGGCTCAGAACAATATTATTATCCCACACCCCGCCTTTAATTATTTCCTTATAGCTTGTCATGATTAACCCCTTCCTCATATTCAAGTGCTTGCAACATATGATGAACACCATTCACAACAGCTCTGGGGGTAATCGTGGCGCCACTAAACTGGTCAAACTCTCCCCCTTCTTTTTTTACTTTCCAGCGTTCTGTATTCATTAATGAGCGTTGATTAAAAGAAAGGATCCAATCACTTTTAGAAAGTTCAATCTTGTCTCCTAAGCCTGGTGTTTCACTGTGTTGTAAAACGCGTACACCTTGAATTACGCCCTGTGAATCAGTGCCAACCATCAAGTCCATTTTGCCCCCATAGCCTATGGTCTGCCCGGTCACAACCCAATAGCCACCCTCAAATGAAAAGAGATCATAAGCAACACCATCAAACTCAAAGCGACGAGATTGAGGGCGGAATTCTTCTGATAACGTGACCAGCGGTAATACCTCACTGATCGTTTCACGTTGCTCTTGCGTCTTCAACGCATCAATAATCGGAGTAACATGTTGGCTTAAGCCAAGCAATAATGCCGTTGCAACGCCCATTGCAGCCCCCAAGACCAACGCTTGATTAGGCAATGCATCACGGTGAGAAAATAAGCTTTCTAGCCTCATACAGCCTCCTGACTACCAAAGGGTTTCGGTTGGCAAAGCTGCTCAATTATCGGACTCATGCAGTTCATCAGTAATACGGCAAAAGCGACGCCTTCTGGATAACTGCCAAAAGAACGAATTGCCCACACCAATAGCGCCGTCAGCCCACCATAGACCAACTGCCCTTTCTGTGTGGTGGGTGATGTGACTAAGTCAGTAATAATAAAGAATGCAGCCAGCAATGTTGCTCCTGAAAAAATATGTATTGAAGGTGGGGCAAAATGGAGAGCAGCGCCTCCAAACATCAGAGGAAACAAGTAATAAGTCACACAGGAGATAAGCAATAATATCGATAGGAAACTCACCGGAATAGCCCAGTGAATAATGCGACGATATATGAGAAACACACCGCCCAGTAGTAACAACACGCTAGATGTTTCACCGAAGCTCCCCGCATGGTGCCCTAATGCCATCGCTGGTGAAGGTATTAAGCCACTGCCATGATGACTTGCAAATTCCCCGAGTATCGTCGCTGACGTCATGCCATCAAAATGTAACCATGTCTGGATCATGTTGTCATCGACGACAACATCAGCTTGTGAAAAAGGGACACTCCAATCAGTCATCTCTAATGGAAAACAGATCAACAACATCACGCGCCCTAGCATCGCTGGATTAAAAAGGTTTTGTCCCAGCCCACCGTAACATTGCTTACCAATCACAATGGCAAATGCACCACCTACCGCACACAGAATCGGCGGGAAATGTGGTGGCAAGCTCATCGCCAATAGCCACCCTGTTAATAATGCAGAGCCATCTAAACAAGCCACAACACGTTTACGCATAATAAACAAACAGAGCGCTTCTGTTGCAATACATGCCAATCCGCACGCAATCAACGTCATTGCCGCTTGCATGCCGAACAGGTAAATACCAAATATGGTTGCAGGGAGCAGTGCCAAGATAACTTGATACATAAGGTGCGTACTCGACCGATCGTTATGAGTGAACGGCCCGCTATCTGGTTGGTAATTAATCATGAAACCTCCTTGTCACGACGTTGACGGCGACGCTTGGGTTTGGCCGCTTTGGCTGCTTTTTTCAGTTCTGCTTCCTTGGCCATACGAATAACCTTTGCATCACGTAATTGTCTAACGCGCTCCGTCTTGTCTTCTTGCATCTTACGACTGCGCAAAACACCTTTTGTGTGTTGAAAGAATTGAACGAGGGGAATGCTTGAAGGGCAAATATAACTGCATGCACCACAGCTCAGACAGTGATTAACCCCGCTGGACTCTGCCCCCTTAAAATCTGAGACGCGGCTAAATGAGGCTATTTTGAAGGGCATTAAACCCATTGGGCAGACACGAACACATTGACCACAACGTATACAAGATTGTCTCTCACGTTCGTTCATCTCTTCTGTTGTTAATGCAAGCAAACCACCAGCACTTTTATCTAACGGCACATCTGGAGAAGTCACTACGCTCCCCATCATCGGTCCTCCGAGAATAAGTCTTTCTGTTGAAGGGTGAAAACCGCCACAATACGCCAATAGCTCCCTGACAGTGGTACCAATAGGGACATCGACGTTCATCGGTGTTTCCACACCTAACCCAGAGACGGTAACCATTCGACTCACCAGCGGATGTTGATAACGAACGGCATGATAGACAGCCTTAGCGGTTGCCACATTATTGACCACAATGCCAATTTCAGTCGAAAGTTTGCCCAGTGGTACCGTTTGCCCTGTCACAGCCTTAATGAGGTGGCGCTCAGACCCCATTGGATAGAGGCTTGGTACAACCTCGACATTAATATTGTCTTCTTCACACAACGAACTTAAAAACTCAATCGCTTCTCGCTTATTGTCTTCTATACCGATGATGGCTTGCTCTGCACCTGTCGCTTTTAAAAGTAAGCGAATGCCGCCAATAACATCTGCCCCATACTCTTGCATTAAGCGGTCATCACACGTGAGGTATGGTTCACATTCACCACCATTAATAACAAGAGTATGTACTCCCGCTTTTCGAGCAAATTCTATTTTCTTCGCGGTAGGGAAACCGGCACCACCAAGACCCACAACACCGGCACCTCTAACCCGTTCAATAATCATTTCACTTGAAATACGGTTAACAGCTGTCGATGGATGATAGGTCCCCCATCCTCTATTACCGTCGGTCTCAATGACAATAGTGGGGCTGTGATGCATCCCCGGATGCGTAGTAATATGAGGTTTAATTTCCACGACAACACCATTAACGGATGAGTGAAGTGGCGCTGTCATATCATTCAATCCTGTCGCGATTAACTCCCCTTTTTTAACCACATCACCAACTGAAACTAAGGGGGTTAGTGGTGAGCCATTTCGCAACACTAATGATAAGTACACTTTTTTTGGCAAAAAATGACGTGAGCTCTTCTCACTTTTCGTGAGGTATTTATATGTCGGAGGATGTATCCCCCCTGCAAACGGGCGTCCAAATACTGTTAACATATATTCACCTTATGCCGCCATTGGTTTAGGCCAAATCCACATCGGTTGAGATTCCGTAAACGTAATACACTGTTGCGGGCAGACAGGTTCACATAACTTACATCCAGTGCAAATGTCAGAAAGAACGGTATGCATCTGTTTTGCACCGCCGACAATGGCGTCGAATGGACAGGCTTTAAAGCAACGCTGACATCCAGAGCATTGTGATTCATCAATAGCGGCATACAGTGGTAATGCAATATCATCAGTATTGACATCAACACCAAGTGCATTCGCAATGGCTTCAGATAGTCCCACGCCACCTGGCGGACAAGCTGTGATGGGCAATTTCCCCTTCACCATTGCCTCAGCGGCTTGCCGGCAACCAGCCTCTCCGCATTGACCACACTGCCCGCCAGGCATCATTCCTTCAATTTCATCAACAAGAGGGTCACCATCGACAGATAAAACTTTCGATGCCATACCCAAACTAAACCCTAGAAAAAGGCCTAATGTAATAAATATCAATACAGCAAACATCTTGCCTCCTCATTTAACTCGCCATTCCTGCAAAACCCATGAATGCCATTGACATCACCCCAGCAGTAATAAAAGCGATGGGTGAACCCTTTAATGCCGCAGGAACATTACTTAAACTAAGTTGCTGCCTTAGGCCTGAAAACAAAATGATTGAAACGGTAAACCCAACGGCTGAACCTAGCGAAAAAACAAGCGTACTGAAAAAATTTAACCCTTGCTGTGAAACAATTAACGCCACACCAAGCACAGCGCAGTTTGTTGTTATTAATGGCAGAAACACACCTAGAGATTTGTAAAGAGAAGGGGATGACTTTTGAATATACATTTCAGTAATTTGAACAACAGCGGCAATAACAACAATAAAAGCAATAATTCTCATTACAGTAAGTTCATTCGGCACTAATAGATACTTATCCAGTAACCAAGCCAGAATAGAAGCGACAGTAATAACAAACGTCGTCGCCAACCCCATACCTATAGAATTACTCACTTTACCTGACACCCCCATGAATGGGCATAACCCTAAAAACTGAGCCAGTACCACATTATTTACAAATGCCACATTAAAAAATAGCATCATATTATCCATATCAACTCCTCCACACCTATATGATGCGGTATTGCACATTCAGTGCCATTTCCTATCAAGTTGCACCAAGTTAGTGAGAAAACGCTTCAAAACCGCTAAAAACAGCAAGTTACGATAACTCCCCATTGATAACAAATCTCAATAAATAGATGAAAAATGTAATATCACGAACAATCCGTAATAAACAAACGCACTTTTTTGTCAGAGATCAAACAAAGTGAGATATTCAAGTATCAATGTCATTGATGTCACAAAACTGGAATATAAAATGCAATCATTACATTTATAGAGAGGAAAAAAACTGATAGATCACGTTATAAACGTTTTTTGATTGGAGCAGGTATGAGTATTACATTAAACAAAATAGACGACGTATTAGATATTAAAGAGTATCAAACCATTTTATCAACGATTCCTTCGGCTATCTCCATTACGGATAGCAATGGAAATATTGTTTATGTTAATCATTCATTTGAAACTATAACTGGATATAAGAGCAACCAACTCGTTGGTAAACCCTCATCTATTCTCTCCTATAAAAAGACACCCAAAAGTGTCTATTTTGATCTATGGAAGACAATTAATGACGGGCGTACATGGGAGGGAGAACTACTCAATAAGCGTGCAGATAACAGTATCTACATTGCTGAAATAAAAATAACCCCTCTTCCTAGTAACAATGGCTTTTTCTCTATTCATCAAGATGTCACTGATCGTAATCAAACAACCATTTCACACTCAAATCAAGAATCAACCTTAGAGACTATTTTCAATAGTCTTCCTATTCCAGCGGTAATTATTGGTAACAAGAAGCAAGTACTTGGTTCAAACCGTAAATACAATCAACTCTCGCTCCAATATCAGGCAACATTGCTAGAGACCATTTGCAAACAGATAAAAACCGTGACTGGGGTAAAGTCTCTCACTGATCTACCTTGCTCTCCGCATGCGCACCAACTAGAGGTTGACATGCCGATACTTCAAGGAGAAAGCCGTACTCTTGAGTGTATATTTAGTAAGCTATCCATTAGTGATACATCCGTAGAAAACTACTTTAACCACCATGCGCTACATCAAATCTGTATCGTCATTTATGACCGGACAAGAGAAAAAAAACTCCTTAATGATAAACGCTTAAATACGTTGAATTTAATGCTGTCTGAAAGCAAACATGTTCATAGTCTACAAGAAGTATTAATGGCTGCGATTCACCAGCTGCAAGGCCCGATGAACATGATTGATTCAGCGGTGAAAATACTAAAACAAACCAATCACAGCTGCAGCGGGCTCAATGCGATGAGTGAAGCTACGCAGGCTGGCTTTCAAGCACTAGATAATATACAGCTTGCTATTCCAGAGCGTCCCTATGAAGCGTTTCAATTAGTTAACATCAACCAACTCATTCATGATGCCGTCGAAGTGAATGCAAAAGCACTCCTAAATGACTCCATCAACTGTCATCTAGAATTCACGGGTACGTTGCGGCCCATTGAAGGAAAACCCGCTCGGCTTCTGCTCGCAATATGTCAAATTATCGAAAACGCCATCGATGCCATCAACCGATCTGGAAATAGTGAACGAACAATAACCATAACGACACTTCCTAGTCATCATGAGGTGATTATTCAAATTGCTGATAGTGGTAATGGTGTGCCAAAACACCTCACCACGAAGATCTTCGAGCCGTTTTATAGCCATAAACCCACACATCACGAAGGATCACGAGGCATTGGCTTAGCAATTGTTCAACAAGTGATTAATGATCATGCCGCCACACTCAATGTACACAAAAGCGCCGCATTAAATGGGGCATGCATAGAAATACTGCTTCCAATTTCGCATGGAGGGAAATGATATGACCATCACCGATACCTGGGTAAATTCAGGACAGAGTGTCATTGAAAGCAAGCTGTTAACTGCCATGTACAGCATATGTCGGGAATTAAATCGAGATTTAGACTATCAAATCACTCTCCCTGCAGTGTTAAAGATTCTGCACGAGCAATGTGCTTTATCCTATGGTCTTCTGGCTATCACCGACCCTAAAAAAGAGACAGTGCAGTTAAAATCAATCTACGCACCCGACCTTGCGAATATCGCTGACATCGACGCGGTAAGTTATCGCATTGGTGAAGGGATTATTGGTTCCGTGATGGAACAAGGAGGGGCGATAGTATTGCCTCAACTCGGTAAAGACTCTAGATTTAGTGATAAATTAGCTATCTACGACTACGATAAGCCTTTTATCAGTGTTCCCATCAAAGATATCAATAAATCAGTGATTGGCTCACTTTCAGCGCAACCTACCACCGATAATGTCCAACTGCTTCATAACCTCTGTGGCTTTCTTGAAATGATTGCCAATTTAATTACGACCCACATTCAGTTCTCTCGCCAAGTCACACAGCAACAGCAAGCCTTGGTTAAAGAAAGGGATGGTTTAAAACGAAAAGTGAGACAGAACTACAGCTTTAATAACCTCGTTGGCCATACAGGTGCAATGCGGAAGATATTTGAGCAGATCCGACTCATCTCTCGCTGGGATTCAACGATACTCATCCGTGGTGAATCTGGCACTGGTAAAGAATTGATCGCCAATGCTATTCACTATAACTCATCACGTTCAAATCGCTCATTCGTTAAACTTAACTGTGCTGCATTACCTGAAAACCTTCTTGAATCTGAACTTTTTGGGCACGAAAAAGGGGCATTTACCAGCGCGGTAAAACAACGAAAAGGCCGTTTTGAATTGGCGGATGGTGGGACACTATTTTTAGATGAAATAGGTGAAACCAGCCCCGCATTTCAATCTAAGTTATTACGTGTATTACAAGAGAGAACTTTTGAACGCGTAGGGGGTACTGAGCCAATCTCTGTCGATGTCAGAATACTGGCTGCAACACATCGAAATCTTGAAGAATTGGTTCAATCTGGCGAGTTCAGAGAGGATATTTATTATCGCCTGAATGTTATGCCTATCTATCTACCCGCGCTCAGAGAGCGTAAAGAAGATATCCCTGAACTTGCCCAATTCATACTCGAAAAATTTAGTAAGCAACAAAAGAGGCGCTTAAGCCTCACCGATTGCGCTATCCGTAAACTACTTGATTATGAATGGCCAGGTAACGTACGAGAATTAGAGAATACCATCGAGCGTGCTTGTATTTTGAGTGAAGAAGGTCAAATAAACCAAAGGCTAATCCAGTTTAGTCACCCAATGGCAAATCACGTTACTCCAGAAATCCCACTAGCCAATACCCCCTCCCCTCGGCCGTCAGATCAGGGAGAGGATGAACGATCCCGTGTTATTGCGGCATTAGAGCAAGCGGGATGGGTTAAGGCAAAAGCAGCGCGCCTTCTGAATATGACACCACGGCAGATAGCCTACCGGATTCAAACATTAAATATTGAAACCAAAGAACTTTAACCTTCGACGCTCAATGGATTGTCGTGTTTACAACAAACAGAGGATTTTGTTATGTAGCAGGATGAACAATAAAAACATAAGTCGTTGATTTTAAGCTGTAATAGTTAGGAATACTATTTGCAATATGAGTAATAAGAAGACATTTTATTGTTCAAGGAATGAATTATGCAGCCAACAGCAAGCGTCGGGCATTTGCTCAACGCAACAGTAAAGACCAAAATCGAAACACACCCGTGTTACTCAAAGCAGGCGCACCAATATGCACGCCTACATTTGCCTGTTGCACCTGCATGCAATATCCAGTGTAATTATTGCAACCGAAAATTTGATTGCAGTAACGAATCTCGCCCCGGCGTCGTTTCAAAATTACTGGATGTACCTCAAGCGATTAAACGTTTTACCAGCGTTAAATCAAAGCTCGCCAATTTAAGTGTGGTGGGAATCGCAGGCCCCGGAGATGCCCTAGCTAACCCCGACGCGACATTTCAAACTCTCAAAGAGATAAAGCGGATATCACCAGAGACTCAGCTCTGTATTTCTACCAATGGGCTCGCACTAGAAGAGCACGTAGATACATTAAAAAACCTCGGCGTAGAGCACCTCACAATTACCATTAATTGTATTGATCCCGAAATTGGTGCGCAGATATACCCATGGGTTTTTTATCACCACAAAAGGCTTCGCGGTATCCAAGCATCCGAGGTGCTAATTTCACGCCAACTTGCTGGTTTAAAAGCAGCATCTAAAGCGGGAATGCTCGTTAAAATCAATACCGTATTGATGCCCGGCATAAATGACGAACACATTGAGACTCTGGCTAAATCACTCAAAGCCAATGGCGCTCTACTCCATAACATCATGCCACTCATTGCTGAAAAAGAGCATGGGACTTTTTTTGGCATCAATGAGCACCCAGCTCCCACTGACAACGATATTCAACAGGCACAATCCGTTTCATCGGTTCATATGGCACAAATGACGCATTGTAAGCAATGCCGAGCCGATGCCGTGGGCTTACTCGATGATGATCAATCAAAGCTGTTCCAACAACCAGATAGGTATCGTATTGCGATTGCACATCAAGGCAATAACGTGATTGATACTCACTTTGGTCATGCCAATAGATTCCTTATATATGATATCCAGGCTCATCAAACGCTATTTGTCGAAGAGCGCACAACCGATAAATATTGTAACGGCCAACAACATTGTAGTGACAGTCCCCCATCAGCCATCGAGCTGTTAACGGATTGCAATGAACTATTTTGTATTCGTATCGGACGAGGGCCTGAAAAACAATTCTCTCAAGCTAACGTAAAAGTGAATACCTCATACGCTTTCCAACCTCTAGAGCAAGTGCTTGAAATGACCTCAGAGAGAATTGTAGAAGAAGATATTCAATTGCTAGGAGCTTAATATGAGTTTAACGATCACAGATAAATGCACCGGTTGTAATGCGTGCAAACTTGTCTGCCCCAATAATGCTATTTATCAAGGCAGTGAAGCTGTTCATTACGCGGTTCACCCTCAACGATGTAACGAATGCAGTGGACAATTTGAAGATCAGCAATGTGCCAGTATTTGTCCGATTGAAGAAGCGATTGTCGATCAATACGGAAAAACCTTAAACCCTAAAGGTTCACTGTCCCCTCCCCCAAACACGATGTTTATCACTATTTAATGCTTAAGCTGACTAGCAACATGGGTCAAGGAAGCGCATTAATACACACCAAATAGAAATGAACACACAAGGAATTGCATTGAATAAATTAACGCCTCCTCAACCCCACAAGGTGACGCTGTCACGATTATGGCGATCTATTTACACACGTTACTTGCAAGGTAAGAGTGCGCTGCCTCCAACGTTCGGTATCACGCAAGAAGCTTTCGAAAACATCGTACTTGATTTCGACCTTGAACAGGGGTCATTACTTAGCGAACAGCCTGTTTTAACAGAGCAAGCTAAATTGCGAGGAACATTACTTAAATCGAGAGAAGAAGAGTGGCTGACGCTGCATAGTCTATTCACTCCACATATAAATCCAAAGGAGTTACATGCAGAACACTTTTGTAAGGTATTAGCCGCTGCCTGTTTAGGGCAGCAGCACTTATGGAAAGATCTGGGTATGGACTGCCGCCAAGATCTTTCCACCTTAATCAGCATTTACCTTCCCACCCTACATACCATGAACATTAAAAATATGCGTTGGAAACGTTTTTTCTATCTACAACTGTGTCAAGCAGGTGGCGACTATGTATGCCGCGCACCAAGCTGTGAGGCGTGTAGTTCGAGGAGTGAATGTTTTATAGACGACGTTTAAATCACAGTACTGCAACCGCTTTAATTTGCGCCCATACATGCTGGCCAATGACCAAATTCAAACGACGCAAAGATGCCATGCTAATTTGGGCCAATATACATTCACCACTGGCTAATTGAAGTTTAAGCAGAACTTCAACAGCCTTTGATAATGAGTGATCAACCTGATGGTTATCGAAATGCCCCATCTCTTCTGAGCTGTTGATCGACACTAACCTTGCAGGAAGAAGGTTTATGATAGATGTATTCGTCGGTCTATCTAATGCAATACTGACATCCGTAGCAAGTACTCGACATCGGTATCTATCTCGATACTGAGCAAGTTCTTCTTTCTGCTCGGAATAACGGCTTTCGCTCTCACCGAGGGTTATCCAAATAGGTACAGCTGATCCCTGTTCTTGACCACACCAAAATTTAATCAGCCCATCGTTCGCACTTTCAGCATTAAGCACATTTAATAGAACACCGGCTGATTGACCAAATGCGTGTTGGTGCTGCGGTGACATCAACAGTGTTGCTGGATCACCTTTTGCAATCATCGAACCTTCTTTTAACAGAACAAGATGATCGGCAAGTCGAGTTAACTCTTCAACACTATGTGTAACATAGACAATGGGGATCTGTAAGTACTGGTGCAAGCGCTCTAAGTAAGGAAGGATTTCCCTTTTTATCTGACTATCAAGTGCTGAGAGTGGCTCGTCCATTAACAGTAAACGTGGTGAGGTAAGCAAAGCACGAGCAATGGCGACCCGTTGTTTTTCTCCACCCGACAATCCGTTTGGACGCCGTTCGAGTAAGTGACCAACATTCAGCAGATCAAGTAACTCATCAAGCTCAACTCGGTGTTCACTTTTAGGGATTCGTTTCATTCCAAATTTCAGGTTATCCCTGACAGATAAGTGGGGGAATAGAGCGGGCTCTTGGAAAATGTAACCGATACCTCTTTGATATACAGGTACAAAGTTATTTTTATCTTGCCAAACTTCTTTACCAAATGTTATGTCAGCCGAATCAAATCGATTCAACCCTGCAAGTGCTCGCAAACACGTTGTTTTGCCGCAGCCAGAAGGGCCAAACAGTACCGTTACCCCACGCATGGGTATGCGCAGATCAACATCTAATGTAAACCCTTTATAAGACTGTTCAATACGAATTCGCAAGTCATCCGCTGTGGCGTTTTGGCTAACACCTTGCTGCTTAACCCCTTCGACTAGGTGTGAAGTTAATGTATTACCATTTATCATCATTATGCGCTCTCCTGGCGTAGAAAAGCGCCATAACCTTGAATAGCGTGAATCATTAACAGTGCAAGTAAGGATATAATGACAAGCCCACCCGCCAACATATGTGCTTGCGCATATTCCATCGCCTCTACATGACTATAGATAGCAACAGAAAGTACACGCGTTTGTCCTGGGATATTCCCACCAACCATCAAAACCACGCCAAATTCACCCAATGTATGACAAAAGCCCATAATTGCAGCACTGAGTATGCCAGGCCATGCTAATGGTAATGCCACTTCAAGAAAGACCTTATAAGGTGGGCAACGTAATGTTGCAGCCGCTTCTAACGGTGCTTTGCCAATCGCTTTAAAGCTGTTTTCCAATGGCTGAACAACAAAGGGAAGTGAGTGCACTGTACACGCGATAACAATACCCATAAACGAAAAAGGCAAACGCGGTATCCCCATGGCGTTAAACAATGAGCCAAGTGGTCCATGAGGCCCCATTAAGACCAAAAGATAGAAACCTAATACGGTCGGTGGCAGCACCATCGGCATAGTACATACTGCAGAAATCAAGCCCTTCCAGCGTGACGCTGTTTGAGAAAGCCACCATGCTATTGGTGTTGCAATTAACAGCAATACCAGTGTCACCGTTAATGCTAAACGCAGTGTTAACGTAACGACAGTCCAATCCATGTTGACCTCCCAGTAAACATAAAACGTTTTCTACTCAATGACCCTAAATATCCAATGTTTCTGGTTTTAAGGCACTTCATAACCATAGTCAGCGATAAGTTGGCGCCCAGCTTCGGATTGTAGGTAGTCCATGAAAGCAACAGCAGATACTTTATTGGCAGCCGCTTTCATTAACACGGCATCTTGCAAAATTGGCTGGTAAGTTGATGTGGGGACTTTCCAAAAGGAGCCTTGCTTCGCTTTAATTTTGTCAATGACTTGCGAATAGGCAAGAAAGCCTAGTTGTGCATTACCGCTATCCACATACTGATAAGTCGCATTGAGCCCTTTCCCTACCACTTGCTTTGCTGTCACAACCTCACGAAGGCCAATGTGATCTAACGCTTCCATTGCTGCGGCACCGTACGGGGCGAGTTTAGGATCAGCGACAGCAATATAGGCATACTGCTGACTATCTAAAACAGCCCCCTCTTTATCAATCAGCCGAGGATCTGGCGACCAAAGAACAAGAATACCTTGCGCGTATGTTTTCGCCTCAAGTGATAAGCCTTCATCTGCCAGCGCTTTAGGTCTGGCTTGGTCAGCGGCTAAAAATATATCAAATGGCGCTCCGTTTTTAATTTGCGCATAAAGTTGCCCTGTGGAGCCGGTGCTTATTTCAATTTTTTCACCTGTTTCTTGTTCAAATTTTTCAGCAAGCTTTTGTGATGGTAAATAAAAGTTATTCGCTACCGCAACTAACACATCGGCATAAACAGGAAATACACTCGTTAACGTTAATAGCTGTACGAAAAAAATAATCTTTCTCATTGTTATAACCTTATGATTTGATTGATATAAATATCACAACGATAATATTGGCAGTATTAATTAAGACACCTAGGCATTTAGGCTTACAAATAATTCTCTATTCTAATCCTGCTAGCCACTGTTTTTGGCAGTAACGTTGCGCTCTCTCTTTATGCCATTGCATCAATTGGGGTTTGACTTCATCAAATGATGATATCTTGGCTGACTTTGTCTCTTGATACATAACCAGATGAAAACCTAACTCAGTTTCAATAGGTTGACTTATACGATTGGGTTCAAGGGCTTCAAGTACTTGCTCAATCTCTGGGTAGAGCTTCCCACTTTCACACCAACCAAGGGAGCCCTCATTGGCTGCTGATGGGCACTCTGAATGTTGCAGCGCTAAGTGACTAAAATTATCAAGCGTGGCAATACGATGAACTTTATCAATTTTATCGATTACTTCCTCTCTATTACTGCCATCATAATCCTCATTAACAGTAATAAGTATCTGATTGAGATTCCAAAGCTTATTTCTTGAAAATTTATCAATATTCTTATGATAATAATCATGCGCATGCTCAAGGTTTAACTCAGGTATATTTTGACTAACACTATCCAGTACTTTTGTTGCAAGTAACTCTAGATTCAGTACCCGTATTAATTTTTCATGAGTAAAATCATGCTTAGATAACAGCTCATTAAAATCAGTCTCACTCTCTTTAATCAGCGCTGCGATAGAATCCATTATTTCTGATTCACTCACTTGTAACGTCGCCGCTTCTGGAGAGCGAAGAATTTTAAACCGTAACTGCTGAATAGCTAAAGCCTCTTTACGAAGTGTTTTCTGCACATCGTCAGGTAAAAGTGATGCATTTTCTCCATATTTTGTGAGCGCCAAACGCATCACATCATATTGCAAACTATCTTCTATGCTGTTTAAATCTTCTACTATTTTCATCATTAAGCGATCCCTGCTTACTATGATAGTGATGAACTTAATGCTCGATCGGCGACATTGATCCAAAACTCATTAAGTGCAATCTTGTAATTCAAATCGCCTGTTGCTAAATCACGCTCATAATCAATAACCTGAACGTCATCACCTCGTCTGGCAATCATCTCCCCTTGCGCTCTGAGATCGAGAGTCAGTTGCACTGTTTGTCCTCTGTAATACTTGGTCGGACACCAAGCTAACTGAGCGCTAATAACCTCTTTATCTCGCACACCAATAGTCATATTTGCGTTTAAAAAATAGACTCGAAATATCACTTGGTCTTGTAGCCAGTATCCGACATGACGAACGATGCCAATCTCGCCTTCTCGCACCAATAAGTCACCTTTTGAATAACCAACATTGCTGCCATCACTACGAATATCTCGTACAACCCGTACTTCGTCACCGATAGAGAAGCGTATATCATTCATAAGCAACCTTAATTGGAATACTGCCAACCTCAGTACAATTGTCATCTTCAGGGTCATCACATTGGCTGCAACCTGCGCATTTTGACAGCAGCTCAAGGGGGTCGCCAGCATTCAAAAACTCTTGATAAGTATCGATTAAAGCAAGACGAAAACGTTCAAGGTTACTTTCTTGTTGATGAGCGATGATACACGCACCGACTCGTCGAAGAAGATCAATCCGACGAACCTTCAGCTCAGCAGTATCAAACGGGATTTCAAAATGATGAAAGATATCTTCCACCGACTCCAACTCTTCTAAAACATCAGAAATCATCGTATTTAGCCCTCCTTGCTCGATACTGATTATGATATTGCCAACGCCCTAAACCGGCTTGTCTCATAATTAGAGAGAATCGATTATCGTGACGAAATCAGCGCGTTCCACTATTCGCTTATTCTCTTCTGCCCAGCGGCGTAACAGCGCTTTAATCGGCAATAAAGACCGAGGAGAAAGCTCCATCCCCCACTGTTTTGACACCGTTTGAATGGCTTGGCAACCAGAATGCTTTCCCAATACCATTTCATGCTCACGCCCAACAAGGTGCGGCTTCAACCCTTGGTAGTTTTCCATGTTTTTTATAAGCCCATCGACATGAATACCCGACTCATGAGTGAATACAACATCACCAACAACGGGCTTATTCGCAGGGTTAGGGCGACGAGAATAATGAGCCACTTTTTGACAAAGTTCAGGCAATTTGGCGAGGTCAACGAAAGTCTTTCTGCTTTCATCTTGAACAGGACTCATCGTATTACCTTGCAGCGCGTTTAACGTAGCAACAACTTCTTCCAGAGGAGCATTTCCAGCACGCTCACCCAGTCCATTTAATGTCGTATTGACAGAGTAGGCCCCTGCCTGAATAGCCGCATAGGTATTCGCGGTAGCCATACCGAGATCATCATGAGCATGCATCTCTATTTGCAGATCTGAACGCTCAACAAGAAACTTTATCGCCTCATAGGTACTAAATGGATCAAGTATGCCGACAGTATCAGCAAAACGAAGCCGCTCTGCCCCCATTGTCTGCGCCATCTCCGCGATTTGAATTAATGTTTCTGGTGCCGCTCGAGATGCATCTTCCATTCCCACACAAACCCGAAAACCCATCTGAATAGCATCACGAATAACCGTCGTTGACTGTTCGAGAAGGGCCGGTAAAGAAACGCCAAGCTTACTCCCACGCTGTTGACTTGAAGCTGGCAACGAAAGATCGAGCCAATCAACAGTAAGGTGTCTACACGCACTAAGATCATTGGGATGCATTCGACACCACGCCATCGATTGAGTCGTCGTTAACAGCTGGGTAATCGCACGAATAACTTCCCGCTCTTTACCTCCCATCATCGGGATCCCCACCTCAATTTCATCGACCCCCGCGGCTTGTAATGACACAGCAATATCTAGCTTTTCATCCGCAGTAAAAGCAACACCTGGGCTCTGTTCACCATCTCTGAGTGTTGTGTCATTAATGACCACATGCCGATGTGTCGTGGTTCGAGCGGTTAACTTCTTTTCCTGTACAGCGAAATCTTTCATGGCGCTCCCCTTATCCATATTGAGGAACAAAGCTGCTCATATCGGCACTATTCGTTTCAGCATTCCAGTATGGCGATAAGTTTCTTAACTGAGCGACTATTTTTGGAAGCGCATCAATAACCCGGTTAATCTCCTCCTCTGTGGTGTAACGAGAAAGGGAAAAACGCAATGTGCCATGCGCTGCTGTCAATGGTACTCCCATCGCTTTCATAACATGTGATGGTTCTAATGCACCAGAGGTACATGCCGACCCTGACGAAGCGGCAATACCTAACTGGTCAAGCATGAGCAGTAACGCTTCACCTTCAATAAATTCAAAAGCGATATTGCAGGTGTTTGCCACTCGGCACTGCGGATCGCCAGTCACAAAACTGTGTGGGACAACAGCGAGTAAGGTTTGCTCTAAATGATCGCGAAGTACCTTTATCCGAGAGAGGTCATCAGCCAGAGATGATATTGCTAACTCTGCCGCTTTGCCTAATCCGATGATACCTGCGGTATTCTCTGTTCCTGCTCGGCGACCACGTTCTTGATGCCCGCCACGGAGTAAGGGTCTAAATCTGTTTCCCCTTTTCACATACAGGGCACCAACCCCCTTTGGTCCATGAAATTTATGCGCAGAGAGTGACAGCATATCAATCGATGTTTGAGCGATATTGATAGGGTGTTTACCCACGACTTGTACGGCATCGACATGAAATTGTGCCCCCACTTCTTTTACCCAAGACCCGACTGTTTCAATAGGAAAGAGTGTGCCCGTTTCGTTATTTGCCCACATCAAGCTGACGACAGCAACACGTTCTGTTAGCACACTTTTAAGTGTCGTCAGATCTAACGAACCTTTGCTATCCACAGCAATCCAGTGAACGCGATACCCTTGGCGTTCAAGGTGCTGACATAATGCCAACGTCGCTGGGTGCTCAATCACTGAAGTAACGATCTCTCGTCGCTCTGGATACGCCTCTAGTGCTGAATGGATTGCCGTCGCCGTGGCTTCCGTCGCCGAAGCGGTAAAAATCACTTCAGTTGCATACTCTGCACCCAATAACATCTGGACGCGTTCGCGTGCTTCCTCAATTTTTTTGCCTACTTGAGAGCCAAAGTGGTAAATCGACGATGGGTTGCCATAATGCTCTTCAAGATATGGGCGCATCTCACTGAAGACTTCTGGTGCAAGTCGTGTCGTCGCATTATTATCCAAATACGTTATATCAACCATATTTCACCTCCTTAGCTTGTGGAGCTTGCACTGGGAAAACGGTATAAGAGGCACCTAATGCCTCACAAATTCGGTGCTCTATATCAGCAATGGTCATTCCTGCCATTCCACAACCAGAGCAATTCCCACTCATCGCGATAAAGACCATGTCATCATCGAGCTCTACCAGCGATACATCACCGCCATCAGCTTGAATACCAGGTCTTACACTCGCTAATATTGATTCAATAGTCGCTATTTTTTCTGCACTACCATCTTGCTCGCTAAGTTCTTTCTCTTTAAGGCACTCCATTAATACATCTTCAATTTTTTCATGGCATGTAGAGCACCCGCCTCCCGCTTTGGTGTAGTGGATGACATCATCTATTGAAGTAAGATTATTCTGGCTAACGACTTTACGAATCAAGATATCGTCGATGCCAAAACAACAACAGATTAGCTCTCCTTCTTCATGATCATCATTGAAGACTTCCCCGCGATAATCAGCAATGGCAGCTTGTAAAGCTTCTACGCCCATAACTGAACAATGCATTTTTTCTGGTGGCAACCCATCTAAATAATCCGCTATATCACGGTTAGTCAGTGCTTGAGCTTGCGTTAACGTGCGTCCAATAATCATTTCCGTTAACACAGATGAAGACGCGATCGCACTCCCACAGCCAAATGTTTGGAAACCTGCGTCTTCAATCAATTCACTTTCTGGGTCGACCTTTAATGTTAAGCTAAGTGCATCACCACAACTTAATGATCCCACATCCCCCTTCGCATTCGCATCGGGTACAACTTTGGCATTTTGGGGTGAGAAGAAATGCTCTTTCACCTTGTCTGAATAATCCCACATAAAGCTCTCCCTGCATGACGTCTACGCTTCAATAAAATGGTTATAGTATGTGAATGCAAAGAGTGAGCCAGCGCACACAAAAAATTAAAACCATTAATAACAAACACTTAAGATCACAAAACAGAACGGAGTTATTAAAAAAATGGTCAGTACCCGACAAATTGTCACAAACAGAACAACGAATTAGACAGACTTAACCAATACAAGCCAACGCGTTAATGGATGAGCTAAATTAAGCAGAGCATAATCGGCTTGGTTTATATCAAAAAGGACGGAACAATGAATGTTTACGCAGATGGTGAAGGGAGACGAAGGAATGCAGTGATCAACAAGAATGCGTACCCTAAGCGTTAACATAACGCTTAGGGCTAAGATAGCCGACTAAAACTCATGGCAACGCTTGGTACAGACCCTTGAGCAGGCGCCGCAGCCGATGCAATCGTCACCATCGGCAATATTCATCACCATCATGACCTGATCATCTTCATCGTCATCGCACTCTCGCTCGACCAGGTCGAAGACATTACGTGAACAGACTTTATAACAGCGTCCACAGCCAATGCAGACATCTTGATTAACGTTACTAATAAACGTTGGCACCCAAGGCTTGCCGCCCCGTGTTTGCCCGACAACATTTGTCATGTGTTACTCCTTTTTATTTAATTCCAAGGTTCGTCCAATAACCTTTCTAGCGATGGTGGCTTCTCTCTTTTGGCTAATATTCTGGTCATCCAGAGCGGCCTATCTTCACGAAGTTGCGTTTGAAGCTCCTCTAACACGCTGCGTATTGGTTTTTGCTCAAATACAACAATCGGCATGATCTGTTTATCCATCAGCTTCAGCACAACCGCATTTCCGATAGCGTTGCAGATAACGGCGTTACAATCTGACAGCTCTGCTATTTTGGCCGGCAGTGCGCCATGAGATCGCTCGGCCTTAGGCACCGGAAACTCGGTAGCCCTTATTAGTTGGCATTCGCTGTCGCTGATGCCATAGATCAATAAAGCCTCTGTCTGCCCAAAATGCTGATCGACAAACTCTCGGCTCTGGGTGGCGACCGCCACCTTCAAATCAAAAACGCTCGGTTCAAGCACGGCTTCTAAACGTCTGGCGACTTCCATAACAAATCCTCATATCTTGCTCAATACAGATTCACACCCTGTCAAAAGAGCCCTATATCCTTTACTCTCGCTGCTAACTCGCAGACACCTCACTGGCATCAAATCGATAATCACTGTGGTGCAGCTCCACCTCATCACTATGATGACTCAGGAGCAGATTGGCCAAGGCAAACAGACGAGAGCGTGCCCCTTGATAGCCCCATTGCGCCACATCCATATTGCCAAGCTGATCGATGCATGGGTAACCGGCCCGCAACACCGGAATGGCTGGTTCGGTTATCTGCGCGGCATGCGTGCTACCGATAACGGCCTTGATACGGCCATCGAGGTGATTCAGCTCTGACAGCGAGCCAATGATGACCCTTTTGGCCTGTTTCAGTGCCTCATTCGCCCCTGTGGTAATAATGAGGCTGACCTCCGCTCCAATCTCATTTAACAGAGCCAGATAATTCGCCGCTAGGTCGGACTCGAGCGCTATCGCAATCTGCTCTCCAGAGAGCAAGAAATGACTATCGAGCCAGGCATCTTCGAGTCGCTGTCTATCACGCTTAATCCACGCTGGGACGGGATGTGCGGTCATTGTGTGAAGGTAGCCAATCAATTGATCGGTACTTTTCATTCCCATTTCCCATGAGAGATAAGGAATATCAAAGCGTTTTTGCAGCCACTTCGCTGTTGGAAGCAATGACTCCCCCATCACAATGGTCAATGCGCTAGCGGCAATATTGCGAATCGAGGCCACAGCTGTGCCGCCAGTGCTGGTTGCGCTGTAATCACCCTTGGCAAGGTGTCCATCAAGCGAGTCAGAGATATCGGGAATAACCAATGCGTCCAAACCAAAGGCTTCGATATAACGCTTGGCGTTTTCGATATCGGCGCTAGTGGCGGAGACGGAGCACAGCAGGGTGACCTGAGTGGGTGAACGAACAAGCCTTGCCTCTTCATCAACCTCAGTCGGCGCAAGCTGGCGCACCAACTGATCCACAACAGAGCTAAACCCGCTTTGCATGGTGCCGACAAAATCGGGCGTCGCAACCGGAATCACCACCGTTTGGCGGTATTGCGGGTATTGACGGTAAAAGGCTTGAATCACCCTAACCGTGTCACAACCTTGCATCTCGGTTAGCCCTGTGGTGGTGACAACAATGCAATCGGGCTGATGTTTTTGGCACAAGAGCGCCAAGGCTTCGAGTAGATTATCGTCGCCCCCCATGACCGCCGCCACCTGATCAATGGCGCTGTTTTGTATCGGCATCGGCTCTCTAAAGTGCTGAATTAAATAGACCTTTGAAAACGCACCGCAGCCTTGTGAGCCATGCATTAACGGAATGGCGTTGGCAACGCCCATTGCGGCCAGCGCAGCACCCGTGGCAGCACTGGTCTTTAGTGGCTGCTGAACCAATGGTTGGTTATCGTGTTTAATCATAGCTCTGCCTCCATCCATTGCGGCTGCTCGCTCAGATTGTCCCAGATAGGACACTCCAATGTACTCACCAAGACTTGCGCCAGTGTTAGCATGCCCTTATAGCCAGCATAGGCGTGTTCACGCTCTTGGTTGATATCAAGAAACGGCATTCTCGCCTTGAGCGCCGTATACATGTTCCTTCCCCCTGCTATCATCATGTCGGCATGATGTTGATACGCCGTATCCAGCAGGTTTCTTGCGCCGCCCTCATCGAGCATGTTGGCATCTTGCCCCATGATCTCAACGATGCGCGCCTTGTCGGCTTCCGTCGACTTTTTGGTGCCGGTGGCAATCACCTGCATGCCAAGCTCTTGCAGCGCAGCGACCACCGACCAAGACTTCACCCCACCGGTATATAGCAGGACTCGTTTGCCTTGCAGGCGCTCTCGATACGGCTGAAGCTGCTGACGTATGGCTTGCTCTTCACGCTCAATCACCGCCTCACAATGGGCAGTTAATTGCGGATCGTTTAGAAGAGCGGCAAATTGTCTTAAGGCCTGTGAGGTGTCTTCGATGCCATAAAAACTGCCCTCAAACCACGATATATTCCAGCGAGACTCCAGCTCTCTTGCGACATTTATCTGAGCGCGAGAGCAAACCACCATTGCCGCATCGGCGCAGTGCATGGTCTGGATCTCATGAAACTGTGTATCGCCCGCCAGACAACACAATACTCGTAAACCGAGCTCTTCAAAAAGAGGGGAAACATGCCAGAACTCGCCGGCAATGTTGTATTCGCCAATCAAGACGATATCGTGGACGTGACGGGTGGGATCGTGCTTCATCAAGGGTTTCGGCGGTGGCGTGGCGCTGCCGATAACCTTTTCAATCATTATCTTGCCAGCAATGCGGTTACCCAGATTCTTATTGCCATAAAACCCCGCCGCATCAATCGCGACCACAGGGATCCCCCAGCGCTGCTGGGCAATGTCACAGATGGCTTCGACATCGTTGCCCTCGAGCGCCGGCACACAGGTAACATAGACGAAAACTGCCGGTGGATTATGTGTATCAATCAGCTGCTTTATCGCATGAAGTAGCCGCTTTTCAGCGCGCCCCATGATGACATCTTGTTCATTCAGATCGGTGGTAAAGCCTAAGCGGAAAAGGTTTGGGCCGTATGCTCTGGTTCCGCGGTTATTCCAACTGTTGCCTGCACACCCTATCGGGCCGTGGATCAAGTGCCCCACATCGGCAACCGGTAATAAGCTGATTTGGGCACCATCAAATGTACATCCACCCGCCGTTGCACCTGGTACAGGGCGACTACAGCCGCTCTTCTCTTTTTTGTTATGCTCACAAGATGGTTCATCCTGTAATAATGCAATGTCTGATCGTTTCATAATCGCTCCCTGCGATATCAAAATAGCCATCTCAAAGTGAGTGAAAATCGCTACAACCCCGAGTTACATCGCGATGTATTTAGCCGTGAAGCGCTATTTTTTATTATTTGCGGCTTGTGCTAACCAAGGTGGTGGGCTGGCAGCTAGTCGCTCAGTCAGGCTTATCATTAATTTGGGTGCGAGATTCTCTTTCTTCACAGCCACAGGATGAACCCCGGCTCTTGTCACTTTCGCGGCTGCTGGTCCACCAATAGAAAGCGTGAACAACACGTCACAATCACGAACCAAATCAACCAAATCATTTGTTCTTTGCTCCCCTTTCGCAGACGTGTTCACCTTCCTGACTTCAGCGAGATAGCTTCGTTTAGCATCCACTTCATAAATGAGAAAACGTAAACAAGAGCCAAAGTGCCCATTCACTTCTTCTGAATGATTTGAGCTAACCGCAACGCGAATAAATGCATCTGTCATAGGTTGCGTTACGTCTGGAGTAGGAGCTTCCATATCTTGCTCCAATGGATTGTTCAAGGCTGCACATGCCTGCACAATCGCATTTTTTGTGATGTGTCGTTCATTGGCACTCACGATACTGCGCAAACGTCTCGGCGATAGTTGTGCGAGTTTTTCTTCACTAAGAGGCAACCCCAACGCAGCGATCAGCCCTTTTAACAATGCTTCAACACCGACTTCGGGAAGTGCCTTACCTGCAAGTGCAATTCGTAGTGCAAGTTGTTCGTTTAATACCGACTCCATTATTTATCTCCCTATTAGCAGTACTGGTTAAGCAGCTCCGCACCATTCTTCCTTAAGCGGCAACAAGCCTTTTGGCTCGAACGGTTCTTGGTAAACGCTCTGGTTTTTTCATTGGGTCGATGAAATAGACGGCACCATTTGCCAGTACTACCTCCCCTCCCCACTTTTCTAACTCGTCGAATTCGAAACTAACGACTAATTCTTCGAGATCTTTCTTTGGTAGATAAAGAGAAAGAGCCCCTTCCTCGGTATATTGAATCATTACATTAGCCATACTGTTTTCCTTAAAAAGGTAGAGGGAATGGATATCGGGAGCGATGTATGAATTCCATCCCCTCTACGTAAATCGATTAACGGACTAAATCAAAACCAAAGTCGGTCTTTCCGAGTTCAGATGTTTCTCGATCCAGTTTGGCTAATACTTCATTCACCAGTGTGGTAAGAATGGTCATCGCCCCTTCATAACCTAACGTGGTTTGTTGGTGCAGATGATGGCGATCAAAGATTGGGAAACCGATACGAACAAGAGGTACCTCGAACTCTTCTCCTTTTGCACGCGTATCGCGCTCGATGAACTTTCCGTATGAGTTACCAATCATCAGATCGGGCTTATCGGTAAACATTAACGAACGGAAATGCCATAAGTCTTTACCAACAAAGATTTGTGCATTCTCTGAATAGGGCGATTGTGCAATTAATGCCTCCATCTTTTTACGCCAACGTTTAGCCGCGTTATGACAGAGAATATGTTTTACCTCACAGCCAAATTCCGTGAGCAGTTTGGTCATACCAAGTAGGTAATCAGGGTCACCAAACAGAGAAACGGTCACGCCATGCAGCCAAGTGTGTGAGTCCGTCATCATGTCGACCAGACGACCACGCTCTTTTGCTATCGATTCAGGTATTGGCTGTCCAGTAATCTCCGATACCTTCATCAAGAAGTCATCGGTCCAATCTATCCCCATAGGAATATTGATAGCGGGTGCCTCTTGCTGCCACGTGTTCGTAATGAATTTCCGTGTTTTGACCATTTGATCGCCCTGTAACAGTAGCGTGGCTTTCGCCATTGGCGCTTCTTTTACTGAATCGATCGGTGTGCCACCTGCATACATGCGATACTCACCATCGGCTGGTGTATCTAACACCTCTGATGGGTCAGATAACAGGTTATATTCCACACCCATCTCTTCCATCATGCGTTTAATCACGCGGTAGTTACCCAAATAGGTATCAAAGCCTTGAACAATATTGACCTTATTGACGGTCGCCACTTTTGCGGTATCAAGATCAGAAAGGGTGAAGTAGCGCAACATGCCTTCAAGCATGGCATCCCAGCCCGTTAAATGGCTCCCAACAAAGCTCGGTGTATGGGCAAATGGGGTAGGAACTTCTGCAGGAAGATAACCGCCCTCTTTAGCATTACCAACAAAAGCATTGAGGTCATCCCCAATAACCTCGGCCATACAGGTGGTTGAGATTGCGATCACTTCAGGCTTGTATAAAGCGTAAGCATTTTGCAGACCGTGATAGATATTATCTTGTCCTCCAAATACGGCCGCATCTTCAGTCATTGAATCTGATACACAGGCAACAGGCTCTTTAAAGTGACGGTTAAAATAAGTTCTAAAATAGGCGACGCAGCCTTGTGAGCCATGAACATAAGGAAGTGTTTTTTCAAATCCTAGCGCACACAAAACACTACCCAATGGCTGACAAGCCTTAGCTGGATCGATGGTGATGTGTTTACGCTCAAAATTAAGCTTTTGATACTCTTCCGTTGTTGTCCATTCGAAGACTTCGTCAATCTTTGCTTGATCAACACGCTCTTCAAAATCCGCTTGCTTGTTAGCAAGCATCTCTTGATATTCTGGTTGTTTAAACAGCGAGTAGCCCGTTTTAATATCATCAGTTTGTTGTGGCATAACATCTCTCCTACCGTATTGCTCATACGCAAACTACGGCTCGGTTACTTATATGGCTTAGGCCGTTTCAGCTAACAACGTTGATTCTTCTTGTAGCCAAGGTGGGGTCATCTTGCTCCAGCACGGGTTGTTGATGGTGAGATCCATATCCCTTGCAAAAATAGCGAAACCGTCAACGCCGTGATACGGACCGGAATAATCCCAGCTGTGCATCTGACGGAATGGGAAACCCATTTTTTGGAATACGTACTTCTCTTTTACCCCTGACCCAACAAGGTCTGGATTGAGTTTTTTGACATAGGCTTCAAGCTCATAGGAGCTCGCATCATCAAACAATAATGTCGCCTCTTTTAACTCTGGGGTTGTTTTGACATAGTCATCGTTATGAGCGAACTCATACCCAGCGCCGACGATTTCCATGCCTAAGTCTTCATAGGCACCGATGATATGACGAGGACGCAAACCACCCACATAGAGCATCACCTTCTTACCCGTTAGGCGCGGACGATACTTATCAATAACGGCCTGCCACTGTTCGCGATAACGGGCAATGGTCTCTTCTGTTTTGGCTTTGATTGTGTCATCGAAGTACTCTGCTATCTTGCGCATCGACTCTTCAATCTTTGTCGGTCCAAACAGGTTGTATTCGACCCAAGGCACGCCGTGATGCTCCTCCATATGACGAACGATATAGTTCATCGAACGGTAACAGTGAACGAGGTTTAGCTTCGCCTTCGGTGTTTTTTCCATCTCTGGTAAGGTGCCATCACCCGACCACTGAGCGATCACTCGAAGCCCCATATCCTCAAGAATGATCCTTGATGACCATGCATCACCACCGATGTTGTAGTCGCCGATAATAGCCACATCATAAGGCGTGGTTTCAAACTCGATGTCATCTGACTTATCCAGCACATGATCTCGAATCGTATCGTTTGCGATGTGGTGACCTAAAGACTGAGACACCCCACGGAAACCCTCACAACGAACCGGAACAATCGTCTTGCCAATGTCTTCGCCTTTTATCTTCGATACCGCCTCGATATCATCCCCAATCAGCCCAACCGGACACTCAGACTGAACCGAGTAGCCCTTACTTAATGGGAACAACCCTTCTAACTCATCAATTGCGGCACTCAGTTTTTTATCACCACCAAATACGATATCTCGCTCTTGGAAATCGGTGGTAAAGTTCATGGTACCGAAGCTGTCCACACCTGTTGTACCGGTGTAGTAGTTACGGCGGCCAGCACGCGAGTATTGACCACAGCCAACGGGACCATGAGAGATATGGATCATATCTTTTACCGGCCCCCAAACGACCCCTTTTGACCCCGCATAAGCACAACCTCGTACCGTCATAACACCGGGTAGTGATTTGCGGTTAGAGGTAATACACTTGCTACTGGTGCCACTTGGGTCGTTTACCGAGACATGCTTAGCACGATCAGCCTTTGCCACCTCGGGAAATACATCAAGCACCTCATCAATGAGCGCTTGTGTTTCTGATTTATTCATCGACATCCCTGCCTCCTAATAAAAATTGATCTGTGTTTATCTTATTAAGCGGCTTCTTCTTCGGCAGTACGGCCAATAATAGAGGCATCTTCTTCATCGATAATACCGAACTCCATCAATAACTCTTCAAGCTCATCCATAGAGGCTGGCTCTGGAATAACAAACTTTTCATTATTAATGATTTTCTGTGCAAGGGTGCGATATTCGTCTGCTTGATTACATTTAGGATCGTATTCAATGACGGTCATACGACGAATTTCAGCACGCTGTACAATATTGTCACGAGGAATAAAGTGAATCATTTGCGTGCCAATTTTCTCAGCCAAGGCAATAATCAACTCATCTTCACGATCAGTATTTCGTGAATTACAAATTAAACCTGCAAGTCTGACACTACCAGTAGTAGCATATTTACAAATACCTTTAGATATATTATTTGCGGCATACATAGCCATCATTTCACCAGAAACAACAATATAGATTTCTTGCGCTTTATTTTCACGAATTGGCATGGCGAAACCACCACAAACCACATCCCCTAGTACATCGTAAAAGACAAAATCTAAATCTTCTTCGTATGCGCCTTCTTCTTCCAAGAAGTTGATTGCGGTAATAACCCCTCGACCAGCACAACCAACGCCTGGCTCAGGACCGCCTGACTCGACACATTTCACATTGCCATAGCCAACCTTTAATACATCCTCTAATTCAATATCTTCTACCGAGCCTTGCTCTGCCGCCGCTTCCATGATGGTATTTTGCGCTTTCGAGTGAAGGATTAAACGCGTAGAATCCGCTTTAGGGTCACAACCAATAATCATTACATTCTTACCCGCTTCAGCTAGCGCTGCGACTAAGTTTTGAGTTGTCGTTGATTTACCGATACCGCCTTTTCCATAAATTGCACATTGACGAATAGCCATAATATCTCTCCATTTAATAAACAATTCATTTGCCTCAATCTACAGTTAGCGAGAAACGTACCAACATATAAATATGAGCATAACTTATTGTTTATAAATAAATTTAAGTAAGATTAAGTGAATGATGGGTGACTTAGAAATACGACATTTGTTTGGTGTTGTCGTCTTTGTGACAAGGGGGTTTGTCGTGAATAGTGCTTTGATGCAAATCCTTGACCTCGATCTGCTTGCCTAACCTTACATGACATTGATACATACGGTTGTGCGACGATCTGAAGCATCGATGGGCTTTAGAGATTTACATTGATAGAAAGGTACTACTTATATGAAAGAAAGAGCTGATATTTCAGCTCGTTGAAGGATTTTATTTACTAACTATTACTTATATGGACGGCGGTAACCCTGTTCATCAAGATATTGTGTCGCCATAATAGGCTCGTCAGTCTGGAACATCGTTGCTCCCGTTTTATGCCACCAACCCCATACCTCATCTGCTAGCCCACCTTCAAATGCCATTTCATCGCCTCTTCCACCAGAACGAAGACCTGGGTTTGAGCCTTCATATAGTGTATTAATCCAAAGATGCGTATTATATTTATCACGAAGTACCATGGCTTCATCTGTAAAGAAGTAACCACCATCCTCAGTAATTGGGCTCGGGTATTGATACGCGTTACGAACCAGGGCGAGCGCATGAGTTGAATCAATGTTAAATCTCACACTTTCTTAACCATGAGATGCTTGGTCGAAGACGCTTTTTGCAGAGAGCTGTTTGAATTTTGAACTCAAGGATCGGTACTTACCTTCCTTCACTTTTGACGAGTTAACAAAGAAAGTGGTTAGTGTTTACAAAAAATCTACTCGTGCGGTTGCCCTGTATTAGCCCCCTGTCGAAATCGAGTTTGCCATAGTAGACCTTTAGAATCTTCCGCTTTTTTTAACTTGAGACAATTCTGCGTTTATTTACTTGATAAGTAGGATAATTATACCTTTAGACAAATTAAAGACACAATTCATAATTTGGATAATAGGGCATATTTATCAACTGTAACCATCCCCAAAATATGGGAAGAAGATAAAAACCATATTTTCCATAATTTACTAATGGTGGAATTTGATGACACTGGCTTTCTAGAGCGACTCCATGATAGAGACTCAATTAATAAATTACTATTATCTGATACACGTGTAATTAATATTGTAGGTGAAGGGGGGATTGAAGTCATCACTCATATCTTGGAAAGAGTGACTTTGGAATAGTCTGTTGAGTTCAGACAGCTCCCATCTATCTCGTTGTTCACTAAATAGCTGATCCTAATAGTGCTACATTTTGATAACTCCATGACCGCCTCCTGGAAATGGTGATACGTTGTCCAT
>NZ_JANEYT010000020.1 GCF_024357955.1 Photobacterium pectinilyticum | reverse complement strand
ATTCTTTTGTTGACTATCATTTCACGAGTGCCCACACAGATTGCATGGTCAAATTGTTAAAGAACAATACTGATTGGTTAGCGGCTTAAGTTGCCGTGCTCCGTGTCAGTGAGGTCGCATTATAGGGAGTTCTGATCAACTGGCAAGCCTTAAATCAACAAAAAACGGCCCACCCAAGCTGTTCGAACGCTATTTGAACAACAACCACCTTTTTCGCTGCTTAAAAGAACAGAGCTCCACCAGAGTGTCTTGACTAACACTGATAATGAAAACAGGTTAAGGCTTATATTTGCTATCCATTACCGTAACAAGCTCAAAGCTCTGTCCTTTCTTCACCGCCTTCAATGTGGCTTTCTAATAATCAGGCCACATGGGTGTTGTTTGCAGACCTCTTGCGCTTCCTGTCACGAGGGTGCGTGATCGGAATCGCCGACAGTAGCTTCTTGGTATAATCAGCCTGCGGGTTACTGTATATTTCCCGGGCATCACCCATCTCAACCACTTTGCCAAAATACATCACCGCCACACGGTCGGAGATATGCTTCACGACCGAGAGGTCGTGGGAAATGAAGATGATGGCCAAATTCATCTCCTGCTGGAGTTGCAGCAGCAAGTTTAGGATCTGGGCCTGGACCGACACATCCAAAGCCGATACCGACTCATCGCAGATCAGTAGTTTGGGCTTTAGGGCAATTGCCCGAGCTATCCCTATTCGCTGGCGCTGCCCTCCAGAAAACTCATGCGGGTAACGATTAGCGGCTTCCTCCGGCAGGCCCACTTTAACTAATAGTTCTTTCACCCACAGCTTTCGCTCTACCGGTGTGCCAACCTTGTGGATAATAAAAGGCTCTTCCAAAATCACCCCGATGGTATGACGCTGGTTAAGCGACTCCATCGGATCTTGAAAAACGATTTGCACGTCTTTGCGCAACGGTCGCATCTCTTTGGTGGTGAGGTGAGTAATATCTTTACCCTCGAAGAAAATTTTTCCTTCGGTCGGTTCATAGAGCTTGAGGATCGTCCGACCTAAGGTACTCTTACCACAACCAGACTCCCCCACCAGTCCCAAGGTTTCGCCTTGAGCAACGGAAAAAGACACCCCGTCGACCGCTTTCACCGTATAGCCTTTTTTAAAAATCCCCTTTCCAGAAACAAAATGCTGCTTGAGGTTTTCTATCCTTAGTAACTCTGTCATTTTATTCTCCCTTTTCCACTCAACCTATACCGCTCAATCTAACCTTTGCTTATCCCTTTACTATCCCTTGAATTCGGGGAACAAAGTGACATCAATCGGTTTAATTTCAATCGGCTGCTTTGGTTCATTTTCCAAGCTAGGCATCAAGCCCATTAAGCGCTCGGTATAGGGATGCTGGGGATTGTCGAACAAATCAAAAATGTCGGCGAACTCCACCACTTTCCCGCCATACATCACCGCAACATCATCGCAAATTTCAGCAACAACGCCCAAGTCATGGGTGATGAAAATCACAGACATGCCGGTTTCTTGCTGAAGATCGTTAATCAGCTCAAGGATCGAGGCCTGCACAGTAACATCCAGTGCCGTTGTCGGTTCATCACAAATAAGTATGTCAGGTTTACACGCCAGTGCCATGGCAATCATTACCCGCTGACGCATCCCTCCCGAAAGGTTGTGCGGGTATTCCATTAGCCGTTTCTCCGGCATCGGGATTTTAACCTTCTTGAGCATATCCAAGGCGTACTGATTCCGCTCTCCCTTGTTAAGCTCAGGTCGGTGCAACTCAAGCACTTCGATCAGCTGGCGGCCAACCGAATGTACCGGGTTGAGTGCGGTCATCGGGTCCTGAAAAATCATCGAAATCCGGTTTCCCCGCATGGCATACATTTCTTCGACAGGCAGTGTCACCAGATCGGTTCCGCGGTATAGGATCTGGCCGCCAACAACCTGGCCATAGGGCTTGGGTAGCAAGCCCATGATCGACATCGCCGTCACACTTTTACCGCACCCTGACTCACCGACAATGCCCAATGTCCGGCCTTTACGAACATCGAAACTGACGCCATGAAGGATTTTGACGGTACCGTCATCGGTAGTGAACTCAGTCTCCAACCCTTGGACATTTAAAATTACATCATCTTGCATCGTCGACCGACCTTACAGCTTATAGTTGTCATCGATCACAGTGACCGGTTCAAAAGTTTTGCCTTTCTTCATCGCAGAAAGAGTGGCTTTCTTTTCTTCCTCATCAATCCAGAACGTGGCCAGATCTACGACCGAGAACAAAGAGTCCGTCTGTTTAGTCATGGCCGGCGTCGGATACTTCAACCAACGCCAATACCCTTCTCGGGTATAGGGCACCATGTAGCCAGGTACAATCAGGTATTCATCAGAGACCATTTTCTGAATTTGATGGGATATAGTTTGTTTCTTCTTCAGGTCAAATTCTTTGTTATAGCTGTCGATCAGCTTATCCATTTCCGGAGAACGGAAATTGGTATGGTTGTTCGTCTGCGGCTTAGCATTCGCCGAGTGTAAATACTCCCAATAAGCCGGGATTTCGCCACCGCCCATATTGATAAATGCTAGGTCATGTTTCTTCTCCAGCACATACTTGAACGCCGACGAGCCATCGACAAGATTAAGCGTGAATTCAAGACCGGCTTGCTTTGCCTGCTCTTTCAGATAAGCAATTCTCGGTGTATGCGGCTGGTACCCATAGGTAATAGCGAAGCTTAGGCGTTTTCCGTCAGCATTTACCCTGATTCCATCCGGTCCGATCTTGTCAAAGCCCGCTTTGGCAAAATACTCTGCCGCCAACTCAGGAACAAAGGCAGGCGCTTTATTGTCACTACGATCATAGCCGCCATGGCCGAACCCCATACCATGAGGTTTACGGGCATAATCGCCGCGCAAGACATTGGCAATCATACCATCAAAGTCGGTGGCATAAGTCACCCCGGCACGGACAAAACGATCATCAAGTAATGGCTGGGCAGTATTGATCCAAAGTCCACCAGCACCTTGTACAACCTGGTTATAACCCCAAAATTTATGGATATAACCATCTTGGTACGGCTTGGTATTGGCTTTTTCATGCCAAAGACTGGGTAAAATCAGACCAAAAGTGTCTAAATTACCTTTCTCGAAATGCTTGCGGGCAATGTCACTATCGCGGATCACCGTATAACGCACTTTCTCGACATTATAGCGGTTCTGGTAATAGCGATTGCTGTAACCCCACCAGTCTTTCCCAACATGTTTGAAGGTCACGCTCTTGCCTTTCTTGACCTTGTCCATGAAATAAGGACCGGTTGTCGGCTCGCTCTTGAAGTTGTAACGTCGAACAAAGTTATCGTCGATACCGTCGTTATTTTCATCTTTCTTTGGCTTAAAGAAGTGCTCAGGCCTTGGCTGCAAGCCGTTGCTTGGCAGATTGATCTGTACCATCAGCTCATCATTGGTCATTTTGACGACAGACTTCACCGCGATGGTGTAATCATCGAGCTTGACGACATCCTCGATCTTGTTGGTGAAGAAATCGTTGTACCAAGGTGAAATAATGTCTTTCGAACGGTAATACTTCAGCATAAACAGATAATCATCGGCGGTAACCTTCTCGCCATCCGACCAACGAGCGCTGGGATCCAGCTTGAAGTACACTGTCTGGTTATCATCACCAAAGGCCCATTCCTGTGCCAACTGAGGGATCCACTTTCCAGTATTGGGGTGACGTGCCGCCAGCTTAGGAACTCCGTCCATGAAGTGATGACGAAGCCCTGAATTGGAATCCGGGCCGACACTGCGCAAGGTCTGTGGAAAGCTGGCCATATGAGTGCGTAACGTGCCACCGAACTTGGCTTCAGGAGAAGCAAACAACGGCTCATCCATGTTGGACACCCACGTCAAATCTGCGGGTAGATCTGCCGCCTGCGCAGCACTTCCGAGTGCGGCGATAATCGCGACAGCTGACAATTTGAGCATGTTTTTCATTATTAATATCCTTATGTCAACAGCTACAAACCAAGGTTATACCAATCTGGATAAGTAGTTGATCAAGTATTTGCAATGGAGAAATCATTGTTATCAAGGCAGATATTGCAGTAACTAGTGGCTCTAATTACAAAATCTCTAACGCAGAGAACAGCGATTTTAACCTGCAAGACTGCTCAAATATTTATGCAGGTTGGTATTATACATAGCGGGTAAATTTCTTCGGATCGAAGGCGGCCCGAATCGCCTCACCAATGAAAGTTACCATCACTAACACCAAGACAATCGATGACACGACCGAGGCCACAATCCACGGCGAGTCCAAGTTGGACTTACCTTGCTGTAGTAACTCTCCCCAGCTCGGAGTGGGTGGCATAAGGCCAAGACCAAGGTAATCCAGCGCGGTCAGCGCGGTGATATTGGCGGCGATGGTAAACGGCGCCAGCGTGACAATCATGACCATAGTGTTAGGTAAGATGTGGTGGAAGATAATACGGACGGTTGATGCACCCAACGCCTTAGCGGCCATCACATATTCCCGGGCAGACTCCTTGTAAGTCATAGTACGCATGTACCAGGTCATCCCCATCCAGCCAAACAGCACGTTGATCCCGACAAATAACGTAAAGGTCGGTTGGGTTATCGATACCAAAATCATAATGACATAGAGGAAAGGTACCATTGACCATACCTCTATCAAGCGCTGGACAAACAGGTCGAATTTACCGCCGAAAAAGCCCATTGCACAGCCTACCGCGGTACCAATGGCATAAGAGATCGCCATAGTGATCAAAGCAAACCCCATCGCTGTTCGAAAACCGTAGACTAAACGAGCGAGAATATCCCGACCAATGACATCCGTTCCCAAATAATGCTGACCGGCAACGCTCGGAGCGGTGGGCGGAAAATCACCGGAAAAGTCCTGCTCATAGGGGTTCCAAGGCACCAGTGGCATCACTACAAAATTATCCCCGCCCTGCTCAGCAAAGAGCCTCTGAAGCGCGCGGTAATCCGCCTCACTAGATGAAGACTGGCCAAATTCAGTACCGAGACGAACATCGGACAGCACGGGAAAGCTATATTCACCATTGTATTTGATCACCAACGCCTTGCTGTTGATCAACAGTTCGGCAAACAGCGACAACACCAACAAGCATGAAAGCAGCAAGAAAGACCAGTAGCCACGCTTAATTTCTTTGAAGCGATTGATCTTTCTCAGTGTCAGAGGGTTTAAGTTAAACATGATCAAGCTCCAAACTTCACTCGAGGATCAACCAAGGCAACACAGATATCGGAGATAATATTGCCCATCAACAACATGCCGGCATTGATAGACACAATTCCCATCACGACCGGGTAATCCCGCTCGATAATCGACTCGTAGCCAAGCAAGCCTATTCCATCAATATTGAAAATAACCTCAATCAGGAAAGAGCCGGTCATGAAAAATAACAACGAATTACCGAAATGGCTGGCAATCGGGATCAAACTGTTGCGCAGGGCATGTTTGCGTACTGCCGTTTTAAACGGCAGTCCCTTGGCAATTGCGGTACGGATATAGTCGGATGACAGGTTCTCCATCAGGTTATTTTTCATGGTCATGGTCAAGGTGGCAAAGTCACCGATCAGATAACAGATCAGCGGCAGCACCGCATGCCACATCACATCCCTGGCCCGCTCAACAAAGGTTTCGTAATCATCGTAATCATCACCCGCGAATCCCCCCATCGGGAACCATTCCAGATGATAGCTAAATAAGGTAATGAGCAGGACACCCACCACATAACCGGGTAAGGCGTAGCCAACAAAAATCAAGATCGACGAGCCGGAATCAAATACCGAACCGTGCTTGAGCGCCTTGTAGTAACCGAGGGGGATCGAGATGAAATAACTGATGAAAAACGTCATGCCACCATAGAACAGTGATACCGGTAATCGCTCGGCAATCATATCGGAGACCGGCTCGTAATAGCGGGTCGATTCACCGAAGTCCAACACCATCAACTTGCCCAGCCATTCGGTATAGGCTTCCACAACGGGTTTATCCAAGCCATAAAAGGCGTTCAGCTCGGCAATCTGATCTTCAGACAGTGCAGAGTTACCACCAGCCGACGTCATCGCGGCGGCGCCATCTCCTTGTGCCTGCATATTGGCCAGCATCCGTTCGACAGGCCCGCCGGGCACGAAACGGGTAATGGCAAAGATAAGGATCGTGATCCCTAAAAACGTCGGGACAACCAATGCCAATCGACGCAAGAAATATGACAGCATGTTTTAACGACTCCATGTCAAACAGGCACTATGCTCGTAACAATGGCAAGGTTAATTGCAATAAAAAACAGCCAAATTACAAACTCGATTCTTTAAACTTTATAATAACAACCGATAAGATGAAGAGATTTAGAAGAAAAAGATCAAAAAAGGCTGCGAATGCAGCCTTGATACAACAATATAAATGAAGCCTTTTATTGAGCAGCCAGCCAAGCAGGCACATCGGCAACACTGTCTAGCACAGCATCGGCCAACTGCTCACCCTCAGCGGTTACCGGCTTGCCCGTTCGCACCACGATTTTGGTGCCAACTTCGGCCGCTTCGGCGGCTTTCATGTCATCGGCCTTATCACCGATCATTACCGAACTGGCCATATCGATCTTGAGAAAATCACGGGCAGAGATAAGCATACCTGGCTTGGGTTTGCGACATTCACAATCCTGAAGGTAATCACCTTTGCCTTCTGTCGGATGGTGCGGGCAGTAATAAATACCGTCGAACTCCACACCGTTGTCGACAAAGTTCCAGTCCATCCACTCGGTCAGGGTCAGGAAATCATCCTCGGTAAACATTCCACGAGCAATGCCAGACTGGTTTGTCACCAACACCAACATATACCCCATAGCCTTAAGTTTTTTACAAGCTTCAAACACACCTTCGACATATTCAAAATCATCGGTAGTGTGTACATAGCCGTGATCGATGTTAATTACACCATCACGGTCAATAAAAACTGCTGGTTTGGCCAAGCGTCAGCCCTCTGTCTCGCTGTATTCGTTATCCCAAATTATGGCACGGCTGGCAACGGGATTCACCTGTTTCTCTCAACCGTATAAATAAGAACAATCTATCATACTCACACTGACACTATGGCTATAAAGCCATTTAGACGTCCAGACGTAAAAATATCTATTGACTTCATTTATGTTAGCCCATAGCATCAAAGCCATAGATGCAATTGGCAGACAGGCTTCAAGCATCAATAAAATAATGCAAATGCAATACACAACATAACAATATACCGGTCGCAGCCATTGATGGGCGTGCCCGTCATCAACACGGTATAGGATTTGGGAAATAAGATGATAGAAATAAACAGAGTCAATAAAGTCTTCTATCAAGGGGCCAAGGAGATCCACGCGCTGCGTGATATCAACCTGACCATTGAGCAAGGCACCATTTTTGGGGTGATTGGTTCTTCAGGTGCCGGTAAAAGCACCCTGATCCGCTGCGTTAACCTGCTCGAACGCCCAACAAGTGGTCATGTCATTGTTGATGGTATCGACCTCACTCAGCTCTCAAACCAAGAGTTGACCCAAGCTCGCCGCAAGATCGGCATGATCTTCCAGCACTTCAACCTTTTGTCTTCCCGCACAGTTTTCGACAATGTCGCATTGCCTCTTGAGTTGGCAGGTACCAGCAAAGCCGGCATCAAAACCAAAGTCGATGAACTGCTTGAGCTGGTTGGTTTGGCCGACAAGAGCGACACCTACCCGTCCAACTTGAGTGGCGGACAGAAACAACGTGTGGCAATTGCCCGCGCACTGGCCTCTGATCCTAAGGTACTACTGTGTGACGAAGCCACCAGCGCACTTGACCCAGCAACAACCCAATCTATCTTGACGCTGTTAAAGGAAATCAACCGCAAGCTCGAGCTAACTATCTTACTGATCACCCACGAGATGGATGTGGTGAAAAGTATCTGCTCCGAAGTAGCCATCATCGGTGACGGTGAGCTGGTCGAAAAAGGCCCGGTCGGTGATATCTTTGCCCACCCGAAAACCGAGTTAGCACGTGACTTCATCCGCTCGACGTTGGATCTTTCTATTCCGGAAGACTACCGCGCACGAATGGTAGAAACCCGTGTTGCAAACAGCTACCCGCTGATCCGCCTTGAGTTTACAGGTGCCTCTGTTGATGCCCCTCTGATTTCTCAGGTAGCTCGAGAGTTCAATATTGATATCAGCATCTTAAGCTCAGATATGGACTACGCCGGCGGCGTCAAATTTGGCCTAATGCTAGCCGAGTTATTCGGTACCGAACAAGCGGCAGAGCAAGCCATTAACTTCCTTCGTGATCACAAAGTAAATGTAGAGGTATTGGGCTATGTTGCTTGATTCAATTACCACCTGGTGGGCCCAGAACGAGCGTTTGGTTGACCTGCTTATTGATGCCCTCGGCCAAACCCTGATCATGGTGTTTGCCTCTGGCCTGATTGGCTTTTTGATCGGAATCCCAGTTGGTGTTGCCCTGCACCTAACCAAAGCAAACGGCCTACTGGCAAACCCTGCAGTCAATAAAGTACTGGGTATTGTGACCAATATTGGTCGCTCTATTCCCTTTATCATCTTGCTGGTCGCGATTATCCCGTTCACCCGCTTCGTGGTCGGCAGCTCTATCGGCACCGCCGCGGCAATCGTGCCATTGACTGTCGGCGCAATCCCGTTCATCGCCCGCCTGGTTGAAGGAGCATTGCTAGAAGTCCCGACCGGTTTGGTGGAAGCTGCGCAGGCGATGGGTGCAACCCCACGCCAAATCATTACCAAGGTACTGCTACCTGAGGCCATGCCAGGTATTTTCAACGCGGTGACCATTACTCTAGTGACCCTGGTCAGCTACTCGGCAATGGCCGGTACTGTCGGCGGCGGTGGCTTGGGTGATGTGGGGATCCGCTACGGCTACCAACGCTTTGACGGCACTGTCATGCTTATCACGGTCGTGATGCTGGTCATTCTGGTTCAGATCATCCAGTCTGCTGGCGACCATCTGGTCAAGCGCTTCGATCACCGATAGTGAACAGCACAGATAACAAACAACACTGATTACAAAATACAGAAGACACATATTCCATCTAGTATTACGGACAACCCCAGTTTTTAAGGAGAAGTAACATGGCTTTTAATTTGAAGAATTTGTTCGCCGTCGCCGGTTTGGCATCAGCATTGGTCCTGGCTGGCTGTGGCGAGAAAGACGCTGTCGTTGATAACAGCAAAATTAAAATTGGGGTTATGGCGGGCGCTGAAGAGCAAGTAGCGGAAATTGCGGCCCAAGAAGCCAAGGAGAAATACGGCCTTGATGTGGAGCTTATCGCCTTCACGGATTACGTATCACCAAATGCAGCGCTGGAAGAGGGCTCGATTGATATCAATGCTTTCCAGCACAAGCCTTACCTTGATCAACAAATTTCAGACCGCGGTTATAAGTTTGCGGTCGCTGGTAATACTTTCGTTTACCCGATTGCCGGTTACTCAAGCAAAATTGAATCGGTTGACGAACTAAAAGACGGCGATCAAATCGCAGTACCAAACGATCCAACCAACCTTGGCCGATCACTGCTTCTACTTGAGCAGCAAGGTTTACTGACACTGAAAGAAGATGCCGGCCTAACAGCAACGGTATTGGATATCATTGAAAATCCAAAAGATCTAAAGATTGTTGAACTAGAAGCCGCCCAGCTACCTCGTTCACTGGATGATGTGCAACTAGCAATCATCAACACAACATACGCGAGCAGCATCAACCTAGCACCAGAACGTGACGGTGTGTTTGTTGAAGACAAAGAGTCTCCATATGTGAACCTGATTGTAGCCCGCGAAGATAATGTCGATGCCGAGAATGTTCAGACCTTCATCAAGGCTTACCAGTCAGATGTTGTGTACGAAGCGGCAAAAGAAATCTTCCAAGGTGGCGTAGTTAAAGGTTGGTAATTACCCACCTAGCCTCCCTCTGATATCAGCCAACAACAGCCCCGGCCATTACGCCGGGGCTTTTTTTGCCCCAGCCATAATGCTATGTTCAGCGCCATGACCCACAACGCATTGCCCGAACTACTATGCCTTACCAAATAGAACCTATCGGTATTGTCCGCTCGCCGTACAAAGAAAAGTTTGCCGTGCCCCGTCAGCCGGGACTGGTACCCAGCGCTCGATCCGACGTTATTCTCCAAGGAGAAGCCAATGCTTTGGAAGCGGTACGTGGACTGGAACAGTTCAGCCACCTGTGGTTACTCTTTTTGTTTGATCAGAATCTGGAAGCTGGATGGCGGCCAACCGTCAGGCCTCCCCGCTTGGGCGGTAACGAGCGCATCGGTGTATTTGCCAGCCGGGCAACCTTTCGTCCCAATGGAATCGGGATGTCAGCCGTCGAGCTAATCGGTGTGCGTCAACAAGGCAGTGATGTCATCATCGAACTCGGCGGGGTCGATCTGGTTGACGGTACGCCGATTGTCGATATCAAACCCTACATCCCATACTCCGATAGCCTCCCCGACGCCCATGGCGGCTTTGCTGATGGTGAGCCAGCTACCCTGCCTGTGGTCTTTACCGAAAAGGCCGAAGGCCAACTCACAGGTAAACAATTAGCCCGACAGCGTGCGGTGATTGAAGAAGTACTGGCACAAGATCCGCGCCCGGCTTACAAAAAAGGCAAAGCAGACGCCAAGGAATACGCGGTTCACCTGTTCGACTACAATGTTAAATTTACCGTCAGCCAGGACGCGGTCACCGTTATAGCTCTGGATAAGCCACTAGAAAAATAACCCGAGGTTATCTATACCCCGTAAATTCCAGTGGAAATTCTGGTTCCGGGGACCCCAATCTCTTTGGCTAACGGCCATTGGGCTGGTAGTATATGCGGTTACCGCCCTTATAGGCGGCTGGGGCAAGCCCCAAATCCCCTTATTTTCATCAAACAAACGGATACCATCAATGCGTACCAGTAACTATCTTCTTTCTACCCTGAAGGAGACTCCAAATGACGCAGAAGTTGTTAGTCATCAGCTAATGCTTCGTGCAGGTATGATCCGTAAGCTGGCTTCAGGTCTTTACACCTGGCTGCCTACTGGTCTGCGCGTTTTACGTAAAGTCGAGAACATTGTTCGCGAAGAAATCAACAATGCAGGTGCTGTTGAAATTTTGATGCCCGTAGTTCAGCCGTTTGAACTATGGGAAGAGACAGGTCGATCTGAAAAGATGGGCGCTGAGCTACTTCGCTTTACTGACCGCCATGATCGTCCGTTTGTACTTAGCCCGACAGCAGAAGAAGTCGTTACCAGCCTTGTGCGTAACGAAGTAAGCTCTTACAAGCAGCTTCCGCTAAACCTGTACCAAATCCAGACCAAATTCCGTGACGAAAGACGCCCTCGTTTTGGTGCAATGCGTGCACGTGAATTTAGCATGATGGATGCCTACAGCTTTGACATCGACAAAGACGGCCTTAAGCAATCTTACGATGCGATGCATGAAGCATACTGTAAGGCATTCGACCGCATGGGTCTTGATTACCGCCCAGTACTGGCTGATACCGGTGCAATCGGTGGTAGTGGCTCTCACGAGTTCCACGTATTGGCAGAAAGCGGCGAAGACTTGATTGCCTTCTCTAGCGAGTCTGATTACGCGGCCAACATCGAAAAAGCAGAAGCACTAGCGCCTGCGATGGAACTTGCAGCGCCAACGCAAGAGATGACGCTGGTTGATACGCCAAACGCTAAAACGATTGCCGAGCTTGTTGAACAGCACGGCCTAGCTATCGAGAAAACCGTTAAGACGCTATTCGTTAAAGCGTCTGATGAGGTTGATGCCGACATCATCGCACTGATCATCCGTGGTGATCACGAGCTGAACGAAGTAAAAGCGGAAAACCTAAAAGAAGTCGCCTCTCCACTAGAGATGGCAACGGAAGAGGAAATCCGCGCACTTATCGGTGCAGGTCCAGGTTCACTTGGCCCTGTTGGCCTTGAACTACCATTTATCGTTGACCGCACAGTTGCTGTAATGAGCGATTTCGGTGCTGGCGCTAACGTTGACGACAAACACTACTTCGGCATCAACTGGGGTCGTGACGTAGAACTCGGTCAAGTTGAAGATCTACGTAATGTGGTTGAAGGCGACCCAAGCCCATGCGGCCAAGGTACTATCCAGCTTAAGCGTGGTATCGAAGTCGGCCATATCTTCCAACTAGGTACTAACTACTCAGAGAAGATGAACTGTGGCGTACTTGGTCCTGATGGCAAAAACGTTATTCTAGAAATGGGCTGTTACGGTATTGGTGTATCACGTGTTGTTGCATCAGCCATAGAACAAAACCACGATGAAAACGGCATTATCTGGCCAGCAGCACTTGCACCGTTCCAGGTATCAATCGTTCCAATGAACATGGCGAAATCGGCAGAAGTGAAGGAAGCGGCTGAAAAGCTATACGCTGACCTAACGGCTGCTGGTATCGACGTTCTGTTCGACGACCGTAAAGAGCGTCCAGGTGTTATGTTCGCAGACCACGAATTAGTGGGTATCCCACACACTATCGTGATCGGTAACCGCAGCCTAGAAAACGGCGAGATGGAATACAAAGACCGTCGTGCTGGTACCAAAGAAGGTGTTGCTGTGGCTGATATCGTTGAGTTCGTTAAGCAGAAACTCGCTTAATCGCATACGATTCAGTTACTAAAGGCCTCCCTTGCGGAGGCTTTTTTTTGTCTGTTGCCCAACACTGACACCTCAATGTTATAAGTCTATATTCCACCATAAGTAAAAATAGGGATATAGTTATAGAAAGAACAAAAGAGAGGAGCACTATGGGCAAGGATACGCCACGGATCAGCCTGATCCTCACTGGAGGCGGGGCAAGAGCTGCCTATCAAGTCGGGGTCCTCAAGGCCATTTCAGAATGGTACCCACGGGTTCATCACAGCCCATTCAGCATATACTGCGGCACTTCGGCAGGGGCAATCAATGCCACATCGATTGCTTGCTATGCCTCCTGCTTCCGCTTAGGTGTAAAAAAACTGGAATGGATCTGGTCGCGCTTGCACAGCCGGCGCATTTTTGCCACCTCCCCGCGGGGAATGAGCGGCTACCTCGCCAGTCAGTGGTTTGCCCGCTTGCAGGCTCATCACCACGAGCGGCCCCCCTTTGGGCTGCTCAACAACCGTCCGCTGCGCCAGCTTCTCAATCAAGTCAACAACTACTCCCGGTTGGAAAAACAAATTGCTGCCGGTAACCTTCATGGTATTTCGATCACGGCCTCCAGCTATAAAAGCGGCCACTCAGTCAGTTTCTTTCAGGGCCAACAAGGACTCAACGAATGGGACAGGGCCAAGTCGAAAGGCCGCCGCTCACTGATCACCACCGATCACCTCCTGGCCTCCTCCGCTATTCCTTTGGTTTTTCCCGCTACCCGTATCGGTCAATCCTACTATGGGGATGGCTCTATCCACCAACTGGCACCGTTGCGACCGTCACTCAAAATGGGGGCTGATAAAATATTGATCATTGACCTCATCAACCAGAAAATGGAGAGTCCGGATCACACCCGGGCCCCCGGCCTCGCAGCACTGGGCGGCCACCTGATGGATACCATTTTCAGTGATACGCTCACCGCCGATCTGGAGAACCTTTCAAGGATCAACACCTTAATCGATAGCCTACCCGAGGCTGAAACAAAGCGAAAACTACGGAAAATCGAGCATATTCATCTGTCGCCAAGTCACTCTTTTGAACACCTTGCCCGTAAGTACTATTGCCACCTCCCCCCCATGACCCGCGGCTTAATGCAGCTGATTGGTATCAGCCCCAAAGATGACGCTGCTATCACCAGCTATATCCTATTCGAGCCCGCTTACATCCATGCCCTGATGAAGATGGGATATGAAGACACCCAGGAAAAAGAAGCTCACCTTCGCAGTTTCTTAATTAAATCAGATGATTAATGATATAAACTCCGTTTAGGTATTGAAATGGCTTAATAATTGCCTATAGTTAGTTCCCTAGTAATTTTTTGACATATGTATGGATCCACTCCACTGGAATGACAAGCTGGCCGATAGCCAATATGCAAAACCAAGGACCAAACCCCTTGGGGCTGATCAGCGCCTGCTAGTATTGCAAAAACTTCAGGGGAAGCTAGATGTTAGCCTATTGTTTGATATATTCAGCCGAGAAGTTGAAAAGCAGATAGATATCAGCAGGTTAATGTGGGACTCGGACAATACTACTACCCTCGTACGCCAAGGTTCTGCGACTCAATACCGGCAGACCTTTATCCTTCGCTTCAATAAACAAGATTTGGGTAAACTTCAATACCACACGCCTTACGCGCTCGATAAAGATGAAGTCAACCTGCTTCATACCTATCACCGCTTGTTTGCCGGACCGCTAGCATGCGCACTTGAATACCGCCGAGTAAAAAATATGGCATTGCGTGACTATCTATCGGGGCTTGGTAATCGCAACAGTTTTGAGCAGGATCTCAACCATGCGATTGCGATGAGCGAAAGGCGTAACATCGGCTTGGTACTGACCATGTTCGACCTCGACAACTTCAAACAGGTCAATGACCGATTTGGTCATCCCGACGGTGACAAGGTGATCCGCCATTTCTCACTGCTGCTGAAAAAATCAGTTCGGGCCACCGACCGCTGTTATCGTATTGGCGGTGATGAGTTTGCGGTACTGCTCCAACCCGCTACCGACTCATCCGCTCTACACGTGATCCGCCGGCTGGACGTCCTGATGGCAGACGATGCGACCCTGCGTACATTAAAAATAGGCTGCTCCAGTGGTTTTAGCTCCTACCAGAAAGGTGACACCAATATCACCTTGGTTGATCGCGCTGACCGCCATCTGTACAAACACAAACGTACCCGCTAAATCCCCTGCCGTCCCCGGTGAGTCTTTGATATAGTAATAAGCCTGCTTTCGCCAGCCCTCTGTCATAGAAAACAGCCGGTTGCCGAAATCACTGTTTATGAAGGACACACTATGAAAGTTTATGAGTGCTGCGAGCAAATACGTATGATCTACGCACAGATTGGTGGTGGTGAACTGGGCTATATCCCCAATGCGATTCACTGTGCTATCAAGGCACTGAATGACATTGCGGCCAACGACACGCTGCCAAAAGATGTTCGCGAGCGTGCCGCTTTTGCCGCTGCCAACTTACTGATGAGCGATCACGAGGACGCGTAATGAATTTGAACAACTTCGATAGCATGGATCCCATCATGCTAATGAGCATCGTCAATATGAAGATCCGCGATGAGTTCGGCGATCTGGATGCCCTGGTCAAGTTCTACGATATCGATAAAGAAAAGCTGGTTACCAAATTAGCCAGTGCTGGGTTTGACTACCTACCGGATGCCAAGCAGTTTCGATAAAGCGATTGGCGATGACAAAGGCTGATTCAAAAAATTAAAAAAACGGAAGCCGAGGCTTCCGTTTTTTATTGCATGGATACATAACCCAGTGCTTATACCAACCTAGCCTTTAAAGACAGGCAGTAGATTCGCCATCGCCAGTAAATGGAAGGCGGCTGTCAGTACCCCGAATGCAATTACCATATAAATAGTCGCATTCCCCCCAGGAACCACAAAACCTTCTTGTACAGGTGCTCGTTGACGTAATGTTTTTGCCAGCGTAGCCGGAATAATACAGGTCCAGATAGTGGCAGCAGCGCCAGCTAGACCAATCGCGGCAACAAAACCAAACGGTGCGACTAACGAGAACACTAATGGCGGAACAAAAGTCACGCCCCAGGTTTTTAGTCGGCCTTGTTTGGTATCAGCAAAGCCAAACAAGTCAGCCAAGTAATCGAACACACCTAATCCAACACCAATAAATGATGAGACAATCGCGGCAATAGAAAAGACATGCAGGGCTTGTTTAATGCTATTTGAATCAATCGCTGATGTCAGTGCCGCCATTAAGGCATCTACACCCCCACCGGCGGTCACAACAGGACCGAACTCTTGACGAGGTACATTACCAAAGATACAGATCACCCAACCAAGATAGAATGTCAGTGCAATCAGAGTACCGCCAAGAATCGCTTTTTGGGCACGTTGCTCATCCTGGTAGTAATCACGCATTGTACTCACTGAATGGTGGTAACCAAAAGAGGTTAACGCGACCGGCAACAGGGCTAACGCATAGCCTGAAAAAGCGCTCTCAGATTCGCTCTGGGCAAATAGAGTCGGCACACTGATATTTGAAGCCAACCCGGAAACACCCAATACAAAGCTAATGATCATGAACAGGATCAACACAATTGAGATCCGGTCTACCGCACGGGTGGAGTGCAAAACAAAGGCCGAGCATAATGCAACAAACAGGACGGAAGCTAATTCGCGCGAGACACCAAGCATTTCGCTAAAGATCATACCGGATGATGAAATGTATGCGTATAGTAGAATTCCACCCACAAAATAAAGAGATAGGTTATTAATTAAATTAACCTTTTTGCTCAAGATATCTTTAGCAACAGTATTAAATGAAGCTTTAATCTCATAATGCTTCAGTGCTTCTAGAAGTAACCAGCCAGAAAGCGTCATCATGATCATCGTGACCGAAATGGCAATCACACTCCATAACGTCCACGCACCCGCACCTGCACTTGGCAACCCAAGCATGCCTGCCCCAACACAAACACTGGCGATAATACACGCGCCCCCAAGTGTGGATGGTTTACTCATAATAACTCCTAAACAACATTAACGTATCAGCGTGCTAGTACAATAATGTGTTCTGAGTTATTACGCAACCGCAGAGCATTTGTTTGGGCAAAAGATAAACAAATAGATGGAAATTTTAGTTTACGAAATCAAGACGCCTATTTATTTCGGACAAGAAGCTATCAAAAAAGATAAAAATAGCACCTAACAAAAATCGCCCAGCCCTTTTGGTTAAAAAGGTCTGGGCGACGGGATCTGTTCTATCACTAACCGAAGTATCGCAAAATAGCTGATACTCATCAGCACAAGAAAATAACCTTGTGCTTAACGTGGTCAGTATTATTTCATCTGAGCAAAATAAGCGGCGACATTGGCAATGTCATGATCACTGAGCATAGAAGCCTGCGGTTGCATTACCATGGCCATTCCGCCGGTACGCTCTTTATTTTTGTACGCCTTCAGCGAGCGGATCAAATACTGCTCGTTCTGACCTTTCAGATTAGGATAACCAGGAATAACGGCGACACCGTCTGCACCATGGCAGGCTGCACACACCGCGGCTTTGGATTTTCCGGCAACCGGATCACCTGCTGCCATCGCAGGACTCGCCATAACGGCAGCAAACATTACACAAGCTAGAACTTTCTTCATCAGGTCCTCATTATTATTTTCTATTATCCATAGTATCCCCTGATAACGGGATATAGCGTTGGCACGACAGTACACCACGCTGATTAGATTGTGCCTTTATTCAACAACAAATACTAAATTAAGTCATGATATTGTGCACTTTTTCCTGCTCGTAGTGCCATGTCAGGTCACAATCCTTACCGGCAAACGCTTCAACAACAAACAATCCGGCTACCGCGGCTAGCTCTTCGCCATAGAAGATCAATGGTGTTCGGCGTCGTTGCCAGCTCGGCACCCCGTATTCCTGAAACAGTTTTTTCAGCTTGCGCTTACCCACCCGGCCAACGGGCTGGACTTCCAATCCGGCAGGCTCGAAGCGCACCGAAACCGGCTCGTTATACAGCGGCAAACGTAAGTGACCATCTTCTGACTCAGCCAACAACAACGAACCTAGGGACGAGGGCAAATGGCAGTGTTGATTGACGCTAACAGGCAGGATTGAACCGGAGGCATCCGGCCAAGGCTGGACAACATACAAACGCTGCCGGAACCGACGAACTTCCGCATCCCCCCAGCACACTTTGGGATTGGCATCCGGTTTAGCCAATACCACTGAATGCCACACCTGTTCCAACTGGGCCTGCGAGGGCATTTTCACGCCAATGGCAGCAAACCAAAAACGTAGCAACGCCTTACCCCGCCGTTCACTACCCGGCTGATCTGGATTTAAATGGGTGATACCCAAACTCTGATCAGCCGAAATGGCTTGGCTAAGTTGTTCCGCTAACAGCTCCTGCAGCAAGGCCTCCTGCTCACCACATAAAACGGCGCTGCGAGCCACTGCTTTACGGATCCCCGGCCAACGGGAATTCAACAGCGGGGTGATCTGGTGGCGCAGGAAGTTACGGTCGTAACGCTCGTCACTGTTGCTCTCATCCTCTATCCAATCAAGGCGATGCTCGTTGGCATACTGTTCAATAACAATACGGGGTTGGTCAAGCAAAGGCCGTAGAAGCCAACCTGAAGCAAACGCCATCCGCTGCGGCATCGCCGATAGCCCTGCCGGCCCACTGCCCCTTTTCAGCGCCAGCAAAACCGTTTCCAGTTGATCATCAGCATGCTGGGCCGTCAGCAACACAGTACCCGGCGTGATATAGTCGCGTAAGGCCGCATAACGGGCATCCCTTGCTTGCTGCTCCACACTCATGCGCTTTCCCAGTATCAGCGAGACCCGTTCGACCTCGATGCTGATTCCCGCCTCAGCGGCCCAATCAGCACAACGCTCAGCCCAAAGGTCGGCATTGGGGCTTAGGCCATGGTGGACATGTACAGCCTTGCAGCTTGCTTCAGGGTGGGCCTGAAGGTAACGCCCCATAAGGTGGAGCAATACCCGAGAGTCCAACCCACCACTGAGTGCCAGGACAAATCGGGCTGGCTTTTCCACCGCAACGGCAAAACAGGCTTCTAAACTGGTATAAAGCATTGAGCTACATCCGAAATAACACACTTCAAAAGTATACCTCCGCTACAGCAGAGGGGAATACTAAACTAAAAAAACGGGCCAGCCCAAAGGCTGACCCGTAATATTCATGTTGCCTCATAGGCACGCCGTGCTAATTAGCAGTAACCATAGCTCATAAGACGCTGATAACGACGCTCAAGCAATGCGTCGGTATCAAGTTGATCCAGCTCTTCTAGCGTCGCCAGGATCTGCTTTTTCAATAACTCAGAGATTTGAGCAACATTGCGGTGCGCGCCGCCTAGCGGCTCTTCAATAATGTTGTCAATAAGCTCAAGCTCTTTAAGGCGATCCGCCGTCATGCCCATCGCTTCGGCCGCCTGCGGTGCCTTGTCAGAATCACGCCACAGGATAGAAGCACAACCTTCAGGGGAAATAACAGAATACGTCGAGTACTGCAGCATGTTCACACAATCCCCCACGCCGATCGCAAGAGCGCCACCTGAACCACCTTCACCGACTACGTTACAGATAACCGGTACAGTCAGCCCTGCCATCGCTTTCAGATTGGTAGCAATCGCTTCAGATTGGCCACGTTCTTCCGCGCCTACACCAGGGTAGGCACCCGCGGTATCAATGAAAGTAATGATAGGCATCTTGAAACGCTCAGCCATTTTCATCAGGCGAAGGGCTTTGCGATAACCTTCCGGCTTTGGCATACCAAAATTGCGCAGCACTTTCTCTTTAGTCTCGCGGCCTTTCTGGTGACCAATCACCATCACTGGGCGGCCATCCAAACGAGCGATACCACCGACCAGGGCTTTGTCATCCGCAAACGCGCGGTCACCCGCCAATTCATCGAACTCGGTAAGCATGTGCTCAACATAGTCAAACGTGTATGGACGCTGTGGGTGGCGTGCCAGCTGAGCGACTTGCCATGCACCTAGATCGCCAAAGATCTTTTTGGTCAACTCTAGGCTCTTCTTTTCAAGCTGCTCAATTTCTTTGTCCAAATCAACCGATTCAGACTCATCACGGCGAGAAACATCACGCAGTGCTTCAATTTTTGCTTCTAGTTCAGCAATCGGTTGTTCAAACTCAAGGAAGTTAAGGCTCATACCAATTCAGTCCTTTTGCTCATAATTGTCAGTATCTATTACTGATAACTATGGGCTATTTTAATTAAACTCAAGCTCAACCTGCTTATCACCCAGCAATATTTTAAGATCAGAAATTAATTGATCTGCCGGGGTAACACGCCACTCCGTTCCCAGAGTCAGTTTGGCGCGAGCATTCGAGCGCTGATAATACACATTGACAGGTACGGTACCTGCCCGGTGCGGTTCCAGCACTTTGCTGAAACGTTCAAAAAACTGTTCATCAATTTGCCTCTCTGTTAACGAGATGGCAAGGCCGCGTAGGTGCTTTTCTCTCGCATCTGCGATGTCTAGCACTTCCCGGGCCGACATTTTAAGGCCGCCGTTGAAATCATCAAAGCTGACCTGTCCGGAAACAACCAAAATTTTATCTTTTTCAATGAGATCTAAATGGCGTTCCAAAGCTTCTGAGAACAACATCACTTCCATTCGGCCACTGCGATCATCAAGAGTCAGGATACCTATCCGGCTCCCGCGCTTGGTCGTCATCACCCGAGCACCAATCACCAGACCGGCGACGCTTACTACTTTATCACGTCCTGTCGGGTGAGCATCTTTCAAGCGCCAAGTCGTATAGTGCTTGAGTTCAGAGACATAGGCATTGATCGGGTGACCCGTCAGATATAGACCCAGCGTCTCGCGCTCACCTTCCAGCCACACTTTATCTGGCCATTCAGGGATATTGGCATACGCATGTTCCACTTCTTCCGGTGCAGCCGTCAGCACCCCGAACATATCGGCCTGACCGAACGCTTCAGCCTGATGGTGCTGGCTAGCAGCCCGGATGGCATCATCAAGTGTCGCCATCATTGCCGCACGGTTCGGACCAAGGCGGTCCATAGCACCGGATTTGATCAATTTTTCAAGTACCCGCTTGTTCACTTTTTTGGTGTCAATTCGGGCACAAAAATCAAACAGATCCTTGAAGTGGCCGTCTTTCTCACGTGCCGCAATAATATTCTCGATCGGGCCTTCACCCACCCCTTTCACCGCACCGATACCATATACGATGGCACCCTTGTCATCGACATTGAAACGGTACAGCCCCTTGTTGACATCCGGTGGCAACAAGGTGATCTTCATTCGATGGCACTCATCCACCAAACCGACGATCTTATCGGTATTATCCATATCGGCGGTCATTACCGCCGCCATGAACTCGGCTGGGTAGTGGGCTTTCAGCCAAAGCGTCTGGTACGACACAAGAGCGTAGGCAGCGGAGTGGGATTTGTTAAAACCATAACCGGCAAATTTTTCTACCAAGTCGAAGATCTTCATCGCCAACTCGCCGTCAATGCCGTTCTTCACCGCCCCTTCTTCAAAGGTGGCACGCTGCTTGGCCATCTCTTCCGGCTTTTTCTTACCCATTGCACGACGCAACATATCTGCGCCCCCCAGGGTATAGCCGGACAAGACCTGGGCGATCTGCATCACCTGTTCCTGATAGAGAATGATGCCGTAGGTCGGCTCCAGTATCTCTTTCAACGATTCGTGCTGCCAAGTCGCATCCGGGTAAGAGACTTCTTCTCGGCCGTGCTTACGGTCGATGAAGTTATCTACCATGCCCGACTGCAGCGGGCCCGGACGGAACAGGGCAACCAGTGCGATCATATCTTCGAAGCTGTCGGGTTGTAGACGTTTGATCAAGTCTTTCATCCCGCGAGATTCCAGCTGGAATACCGCGGTGGACTCGGAGCGCTGCAACATCGCGAACGATTTGGCATCGTCCATCGGAATCGCGGCAATATTGACCGGCTCTTTCCCTTGCTCCTCCAGGCGCGGGTTGATCATCCCCAGCGCCCAGTCGATGATCGTCAGGGTACGCAGACCCAAGAAGTCGAACTTGACCAGACCGGCGGTTTCCACGTCATTCTTATCGAACTGGGTAACCGGGTTGGCACCTTCCGCATCACAATACAACGGGGCAAAGTCAGTGATCGTGGTCGGTGAAATAACAACACCACCAGCGTGTTTACCGGCATTTCGGGTCACACCCTCGAGAATGCGACACATGTCGATCAGATCTTTGACTTCTTCATCAGCCTCATACGCCTGCGGCAGTTGCGGCTCGGCTTCGAATGCCTTGGCCAAGGTCATCCCCGGCTCAGCTGGCACCAGTTTGGAGATCCGGTCAACAAAACCGTACGGATGGCCCAGTACGCGACCAACATCACGGATAACCGCTTTTGCCGCCATGGTACCGAAGGTGATGATCTGAGATACCGCATCCCGCCCATACATCTCGGCCACATGATCAATAACCTGATCACGCTTATCCATACAGAAGTCGATATCGAAATCGGGCATCGATACACGTTCCGGGTTAAGGAAACGTTCGAATAGAAGGTCAAATTCCAACGGATCAAGGTCGGTAATGTCGAGCGCATAGGCCACAAGGGAGCCCGCACCCGAACCACGACCAGGACCAACCGGTACCCCGTTATCCTTCGACCACTGGATAAACTCCATGACGATCAAGAAGTAACCCGGGAACCCCATCTGGTTAATAACCTTCAGCTCGATATCCAAACGCTCGTCATATTCCGGACGGCGCTTGGCACGCTCCTCTTCATCCGGGAACAAAAACGCCAAACGGCGCTCCAACCCTTTCTCCGATTCCTTAACCAAGAAATCTTCGATGGTCATATCGCCCGTTGGGAAGTTCGGCAAAAAGTACTCACCGAGACGAACCGTGACGTTACATCGCTTAGCTATCTCTACGCTGTTTTCTAGCGCTTCCGGAATGTCGGAGAACAACTCACACATTTCGTCTTCGCTGCGCAGGTATTGCTGGGCGCTGTATAGCTTAGGTCGATTGGGATCAACCATGGTGTAACCATCATGGATAGCTACCCGGATTTCATGGGCATCGAATTGGTCTGGGTTGATAAAGCGCACATCATTGGTTGCCACAACGGGTAAACCTACGTTCTCGGCAAGTTCAATGGCAAAGTGCAAATAAGCCTCTTCATCAGCACGACCGGTACGGACCAACTCGAGGTAGTAGGCATCCGCAAAGTGCGTTTGGTAGAACTCGACGCATTTGCTGACCAGTTGCTGGTTACCTTTAAGCAGCGCTTTACCCACATCACCTGTTTTACCGCCCGACAGCAAGATCAGGCCTTTCTTGTGCTCCACCAACCACTCTTTATCCATCACAGGCAGGTGCTGGACATGGCCACGCTGGTAAGCCTTGGAAATCAGCATGGTCAGGTTCTGGTAACCGTCATTGTCGGCAGCCAGTACCGTCAAGTCACACAGTTCCTCGCCCATCTCCTCGGACATTACCTTGAAGTCCGCACCGATGATCGGCTTCATGCCGGCGCCTTGGGCCGCAAAGTAGAATTTAACCAAGCCACAAAGGTTGGTAAAGTCCGTCAGCGCCATCGCAGGCATGCCCATCCCGGCCACGGTTTTCACCAGCGGCGGTACTTTGGACAGGCCATCAACCATAGAGAAGTCACTGTGGACACGAAGATGAATAAAACGAGGTTCAGCCATGACTAACCAGAATAGAGTTGTTCAAAAAACAAGACGGTGATTATAGCCCAAAGCACCATGGCTGTTGACTCTAATCACCACCTTTTACTAATGCAGGTTTTAAAGGGATGCAAAAACCCACAATTTGACAAAATTATATACCCAGTCACATCAAGCAGCCAAAAAGGCAGGTCGCTTGTGGCTATTTGGGGATAGACAGACTCAGTCGAGCCCGAGAATCCGCTTGACCGGCTTGAAGCTCTTACGGTGCTGCTCAATCGCCCCGTGTTCGGACAAGGCTTCAAAATGCGCCTTGGTCGGATAACCTTTATGCTTAGCAAAACCGTACTGCGGGTACTCGGCATCGAGCACTTCCATCTCGCGATCTCGCGTAACTTTGGCCAGAATAGAGGCGGCACTGATCTCAGCCACCCGCAAATCGCCCTTCACCACTGCCTGCGCTGCCATTGGTAGTTCAGGAATGCGGTTGCCATCCACCAGCACGAAGTCAGGCTGCACAGCAAGCCCAGCCACTGCCCGCTGCATTGCAACCATGGTCGCCTGCAAGATATTGAGCTGATCAATTTCTTCTGGCTCACAACGGCCTAAAGACCAAGCCAGCGCCTTCTCCTTGATTTCATCAAACAGCAGGTTACGCTTCTTCTCGGACAGTTTTTTCGAGTCCGTCAGCCCTTCAATTGGCTTTGCCGGATCCAAAATCACCGCAGCGGTGACCACGGCGCCAACCAACGGGCCGCGGCCGACCTCATCAACACCGGCAATACAGGTTGCCAACGGATATTCAAACGGTTCTAGTTCTTTGCTCATGTTACTTATCAATTAATTGCAGGACTGCCGCTGCTGCCTTCTGATCCGCATTACACTGGATCAGCTGGTGCAAACGACTAAATTCAGCCATCAGCTCGGTATTATCGGCACTCAGGAAGCGGTTCACTTCCAAGGCCAAGTTTTCTGGGGTGCAGTCATCTTGCAACAGCTCTGGCACCAACTCGCGATCAGCCAAAATATTGGCCAGCGACACATACTTGGTCTTGAGCATTTTCTTCGCAAGCCATGCCGTCAGCGGTTTGACTTTGTAGCCCACCACCATCGGCCGTTTGACCAGCATGCACTCCAGCGCTACTGTCCCAGACGCCAACAACACCGCATCAGAGGCTATCATGACGTTGCGCGCGGTATCATCCACCAGCACGAAATCAAGCTCAGGTGCAGTTTCACGCCATGCCTGTTCAAACTGATCGCGGCGCTTCTGATTGACCAAAGCGACTACAAAGCCAAGATCAGGATGCTGGGCCTTAAGCAGCTTACAGGTTTCGATAAACGTTGGTGCCAGCAACTCCATCTCGCCACCGCGACTGCCCGGCAGTACCGCCAACCACCGCTGAACCAGCGCTAACCCCAATAGCTCGCGAGCGGCGGCCTGGTCAGTTTGCATCGGAATAGCATCGGCCATGGTGTGACCGATGAACTCACACGGCACATTGAATTTATCGTAGAAGGCTTTCTCGAACGGCAAGAAGGCCAGCACCAAATTAGTGGCGGCTTCAATTTTGAATATACGCTTCTGACGCCATGCCCAGACTGACGGACTGACATAATGCACGGTTTTGATCCCGGCATCTTTCAGGCTCCGCTCCAAGCGAAGGTTGAAATCCGGCGCATCAATGCCAACAAAGACATCCGGCGGATTATCAGTGAAATACTTGACCAGTTCAGCCTTGACCTTGAACAGCCTTGGCAGGCGACCGAGCACTTCGACAATGCCCATTACCGCCAACTCTTCCATGTCAAACAGCGTCTCACAACCTTCAGCCTGCATCCGCGGACCGGCAATACCGACAAACTCGGCATCCGGGTACTGCTCGCGTACCGCCTGCATAAAGCCGGCACCTAAAATATCGCCGGAGATTTCCCCGGCGACAATTCCTATTCGAAGTGGCTTCGTCATATTAACGAATAATTCCGCGTTCGGTGTTGTTCAGCGCATCAAGCAGCAGGCCAACTGACGGCCATTCTTCGGCCATTTCAGCCAAAACCGGCTTCACTTCTTCCATAGTCTTGCCCGAGCGGTAGATTTCCTTGTAGGCACGACGTAGCGCATGCAGCTCTTTCTTCTCAAAGCCGTTACGCTGCAAGCCAACCAAGTTCAGGCCGTAAGGGGTCGCATGATTGCCTTGCGCCAACACGTATGGAGGCACGTCCTGAACCACAGCCGAGCAACCGCCAACATAGCTGAAGGCACCGACAGTACAGAAAGGGTGAATAGCCGACAGTGCCATCACTCCGGCATGATCAGCCACCGTAACGTGCCCGCCAAGAATAGAGTTATTACCGATGTGGGTATGATTACCAACCACAACATCATGGGCAATATGGGCATTAACACACAGCAGGTTGTCATTACCTACGATGGTCACGCCTTTATCCTGAATGGTACCACGGTGGATCTGAACGCTTTCGCGGATCACATTGCGGTCACCAATCTCAAGGCGGGTCGGTTCACCGTTATACTTCTTGTCTTGGCACTCTTCGCCGACAATTGCATACGGGAAGATACGGTTATCGTTACCGATCGTGGTTGGGCCCTTGATCACGACATGCGACATGATCTCGTTGCCATCCCCTATTTCGACATCTTTGCCGATATAGGTAAACGGACCGACCGTAACATTGGCGCCAATCTTAACGCCTTCTTCGATCACCGCTGAAGGGTGAATCTGCGCAGTTTCGTGGATCATTAAAACTCTCGTCTTGCACATTTAAGCTCAGCAGAACATACCACTTCGCCATCAACTTTCGCTACACCATTAAACATAGCAATACCGCGGCGCTCCTTCAGGAATTCAACCTCGATAACCAGCTGATCGCCAGGCACAACCGGTTTACGGAATTTACCGTTATCGACGCTGGCAAAGTAATACAGTTCATTTTCCGCCGGCGCACCGAAGGTTTTGAATGCCAACAGGCCTGTAGCTTGTGCCATCGCCTCTAGGATCATCACACCCGGAAATACCGGCATTTTCGGAAAGTGGCCGGTAAACTGAGGTTCGTTAACCGACACATTTTTGATGCCTGTTAGGGTTTTACCTTCTTCGTAATGTGTTACGCGGTCAATCATCAAAAACGGGTAACGATGTGGTAAAAGCTCTTGAATTTCCGTGATATTCAGCGTTTTATTTTCGCTAGTCAAAACTGAATTCCTGTTTAAAAAGTAGTAAAAATGCGGTTGGATTGAAAAGCAAAGCGGCCAACTTTGGCCGCTGAGTGTGTCACAGTCCCGGCGTTTACTCGCCTTTTGCTGCCAGCTGCTTTTCAACGGCTTTGAGACGCTTGTTCATCTCGTCAATTTTCATCGTACGAGCTGCGGTCTTACGCCATTCTTTGTTTGGTTGAAGCGGAATACCAGAAGAGTACATGCCCTTCTCTTCAATGCTGCGCATAACCATACCCATACCGGTAATGGTGACGCCGTCGGCGATTTCAATATGGCCGTTAAGCACTGATGCACCGCCAATAATACAGTATTTGCCGATTTTGGTACTGCCAGCAACAATAGTACCACCAGCCATTGCCGTACCATATCCGATCTGCACATTGTGGGCGATTTGCATCTGGTTATCGATGATCACGTTATCTTCGATAACCGTATCGTCAAGCGCACCACGGTCAATGGTAGTACATGCACCGATTTCTACACGGTTGCCAATACGTACGCTGCCTAGCTGCGGGATTTTGACCCACTCGCCTTTATCATTCGCGTAGCCAAAACCATCCGCACCAATAACAGTGCCCGACTGCACCAGACACTGCTCACCCAATACCACATTGTGGTAAATCGTTACGTTAGCCCATAGCTTGGTGCCAGCGCCGATCTGGGCATTCTTACCAATGAAGCAACCAGCACCTATTTGGGCATTGTCGCCAATACGAGCTCCAGCTTCGATCACAACATTGTGACCAATCGCGACGTTCTCACCCAGCTGTGCAGTTGGATCGACATAGGCTGACGGCGCAATGTCTGACGCACTCGCCGGTGTGGTATCCAACAGTTGGGCTACTTGGGCATACCCCAGGTAAGGATCAGCCATTAGCAGTGCATTACCTTCGAACCCTTCGGCATCAGCCTCTTTGAGCATCACCGCCGCCGCTTGGCACTCTACCAGCTGCTTACGATATTTACTGCTCGACAGGAAAGTGATCTGGCCTTTGGCGGCCGTTGCCATTCCCGCAATAGATTCGATAACTACAGTGCCATCACCGCGAAGTTCCGCACCCAGCTTAGCTGCTATATCAGCAAGAGTCATTCCAGCCATTCGATACCTTATATTTTCTCATTCTTTGTTGGCATACCTGATAATAAACAGAACAGTTTCTGCTTGGTATTGCCTACCAACCGGTAATTCTATCTCGTCGCAACAACAGAACACCTTAAATCAAAGTGTCTATGTTGACGCAGAATATCATTCCACTTGGTAAGACCAGTATGCAATAGGGCTATCCGCCCAAAATAAAACAAGCCGAAAGCATGAAGTTTACCAAAGTATCCCCCATCCTTTCGACTTATACGTAGATTTTCTGAGACGTTAAGGCAAGCTTACTTAACGGCAGAAATCACTTTCGACGACAGATCGTCTTTCGGGCTAGCGTAAAGCACCGCATTGGCATCAACCACGATATCGTAGCCTTCGCGCTTGGCAACATCTTGAATAGCTTGACGGATTTTCTGAACCAGTTTCTGCTCTTCCTCAGCACCGCGACGGCGCTGATCTTCCTGCAGGGCCTGAGCCTTCAACTTATAGTTCGATTCCAGAGTTTGCATTTCACGCTGTAGTTTAGTTTTATCGCTTGAGCTCATCAGCTCACCATCGCGCTTCATCTTCTCGACTTTGGTCTTCATGCGACCTTCAATGCCACGCAACTCATCAATGCGGTCCTTGAATTCATTACGCAATTTCTCAGGCACATTGTAACGCTGGGCCAATTGGGCCATCGCTTGACTAGTTGCTACATAACCCACTTTCTGTGCGGCTTCTGCGGCTTGGGCATAAAATGATGACGACAGAATAACAAGGCTAAGGCCAGCCGCTTTCATCCACTGTTTCAAAGGGTATCTCCTCAAATATTTAGAATGTTCGACCAATTGTGAAGGTGAAGAACTCTTCATCATCACCCTCGTATTTCTTGATTGGCTTAGCAACCGAGAACACGAGCGGTCCCATTGGCGACATCCACTGTAGAGCTGCACCATAAGATGCACGAATCAACGAAGGATCGGAATAATCATGGATGTACAAGCCATCCGAATCACGTAGGTCATATTCCGTATCCCACACGGTACCGGCATCAACAAACACACTGGTACGAATCTGGTTGCGGACCTCCACGGACGCGAACGGCGTCGGGACAATCAGCTCCATACTGGCCAATGCCACGGCATTACCACCGGCAGCATCATCCGAGCCAATCAGATCCGGGTTGTTACCGCCGCCGCTGTAATCCAAATAAACAGCCTTCGGACCAACGGTATTCGAACGGAAGCCTCGTAGGGTCGAGAAGCCACCCGCGTAGTAGTTTTCATAGAATGGCAACAACTGGTCACTGCCATTATCTGTCGTACCATAACCATTACCGTAACCGACCCGGCCACGTAATAACAAGCTATAGTCATGATCTTCGGTCAACGGGAAGTACTGTCGCACGTCATACTGTGCCTTGAAGTACTGGGCATCAGAACCCGGGATCGTCATTCGGAAAGAGGCACGCTGGTGGTTACCAGCCGTAGGGAAGTAACCTCGGTTGAGATTATTTCTGGTCCAAGAAACCGACCAGTTGAAGTCATCAAGATCAATAACATTATCGCCTTGGTCAAAGCCGTGGATCTGCTTGAACTTCTCGATCTGGTAGTATTCCTGGGTATTGGATATCTTGTTGTGATCGTAACCCACACCGAATTCGAAGAAGTTGAGTTCATCAAACGGGAAACCCCAAGTCAAGCTAGCGCCGTAGCTCTGGTTGGTATAATCAGAGATGTTGGCGTCTGACGCTTCAAACTCGTTGTAATACACCTTACCACCGAGGCTGATCCCATCAAGGGTGAAGTATGGATCACGGTACTCCAAGCTCACGTTCTTCTGGTAATCGTTCATCATCGCATTGATGCCGAAACGGTTACCGGTACCTAAGAAGTTATCCTGCTGGATACCCGCCTGGAAACTAATACCTGATTCTGTACCGTAACCGACACCAAAGTTGATGTTACCGGCGTTGGCTTCCTTGACAGCATATTGCAGGTCGACCTGATCATCGGTCCCCGGAACACGGACCGTTTGGACATCTACCGTTTCAAAGAACCCAGTACGGCTCAAACGTTCCTTACCACGCTCTACAGAGCGAGAATTCAGCCAGCTACCTTCCATTTGACGCATTTCACGACGCAATACCTCATCTTTGGTTGAGGTGTTGCCTGAAAAGGCTATATTACGCACATAGATACGTTTGCCCGGCTCGACATTAATAACCAAGGTCACTTGCTGGTTATCATCATCGAAATCAGGGATGGTATTGACCTGCGGGTAGGCATAACCGAGTTCACCCAGCTTACGCTTAAGCGCCTCTTCCAGAGCCGTGACTTCCGCACCGCTGTAGACATCGCCACTATTGATCGCGACCAAGGCTTCCAGCTCGGCACTCTTACCTAGTAAGTCGCCACGCAACTGCACGTTATCGACCTTATACTGCTCACCTTCATCGATTTTCAGGGTGATATACACCCCTTTCTTGTCAGGTGAAATCGCGACTTGGGTCGAATCGAGTCGGTATTTTAGGTAACCGTTGTTGAGGTACATCGAGCGTAGGGTTTCAAGATCCCCAGCCAGGACCTGCTTTTGGTATTTTTTGTCGGCAAAGAAGTTCCACCACGACACTTCCGACTGCAACTTGAATTTGTCGCGCAAATCTTCATCGCTGAAGACTTCGTTACCAACAAAGTTGATCTGCTGGATTTCAGCCGACACGCCTTCGGTGAAAACAAACTTCAAGTCTGCACGGTTTCGCGGCAGCGGGGTGACCACAGCTTGCACTGTCGCGTTGTATTTACCCACGCTGTAGTAAAAGTCTTCCAGTCCTTTTTCAATTTTGCTCAGGGTGGTCCGATCGAGAGATTCACCGATACGGACACGAGACGCATCCAGGTTCTCTGTCAGCTGCTCTTCCTTGATAGCCTTATTACCGGAAAAGGTAATACTCGCAATCGTCGGGCGTTCCTGCACCTGAACCAACAAGGTATTACCATCTCGGAAGACTTGAATATCCTCGAAATTCCCCGACGCAAACAGCGCTTGGATCATTTCGGAAATATCTCCGTCATCAACATTATCTCCAACCCGGACAGGCATTTGGAGCAATGCGGCACCAAGCGTAACACGCTGGAGGCCCTCAAAGCGGATATCGTCTACTACAAATTGTTCCGCACTTTGCGCAACACTACTGCTTAGAAGTAGCGTTGCGACCAACAGTTTTTTCATCGCCATTACTGTTCTGATTATTCCTTGCTAAAACGCTCTTATTAAAGGCGGGTAAAATCATTGAATAGCGCAACAGCCATTAATGCAACCAAAATGGCTGAGCCCACTCTATAGCCTATATCCTGAACACGTTCAGAAACAGGACGACGTGTTACCGCTTCGATGGCAAAAAACATCAAGTGTCCACCATCTAATACCGGCAGCGGCAACAGATTGACAATCCCCAGGTTGACACTGATCAAAGCCAAAAAGCCGAGGAAATATACCACACCGTAATCGGCGGTCATCCCAGCCCCTTTGGCAATCGAAATCGGGCCACTCAAGTTTTTCATCGCCACATCACCGGTCACCAACTTGGTCACCATATCAAAGGTTAATGTGACCAGCTGCCATGTTTTCTCTGCAGCCTTACCCACCGCCTCAATCGGTCCATACTGCAAGTTTATGCGGTACGATTCAGGCCATGGGTCAACTTTTGGTGCAAATCCAGCGTAGCCAACAAGTTCCTCACCCTCAGGCTTCGCCTCAGGGGTCAGGGACAAGGTAACAGACTCACCGTCGCGTAACACATCCATCGCCAGCACTTGCTGAGGATGAGAACGCACCGCATCCACGACCTGCTGCCACTCGGTTACGCTTTCTCCGTCGATTGCAATAATTTCGTCATTTAAGCGCAAACCAGCGGAGATTGCTGCTCCGTCTTCCACAAGTTGTGAAATGACCAGAGTTATTTTCGGCGAATATGGGGTGATCCCCAATGTCGTCAACACCCGCTCACTTTCCGGATCAAACGACCAGTTCGACAAGTCGAGGTATTTCTCCACTTCATAACTGGTTCCCGACTCAGCTACGGTTACCACCATTTCATCGTCGCCGATATGGGAAATCATCGCCATATTAACGGATTCCCATTCTGCGGTTTTGATTCCTGAAATGGTTTTTAGTTCCATTCCACTTTCAATTCCTGCTTCAGCAGCAATCGATTGTGGAGCAATTTCACCAATGACCGGCTTCACCGCTGGAACGCCGATCAAATACACAACCCAGTAAGCAAAAATGGCAAACACAAAGTTTGCCAGCGGTCCTGCCGCAACAATAGCGCTACGCTGCCACAATGTCTTGTTGTTGAAGGCCATATGACGGCGATCAGATTCAACCGGCTCGACACGTTCATCGAGCATCTTGACATAGCCACCCAGCGGGATCATCGCCAACGTGTATTCGGTACCGTCTTTACCAACCTTACGCCACAACGCCTTACCAAAGCCAATAGAGAATTTCTCAACATAGACCCCGCAACGGCGTGCCACCCAGAAGTGTCCATATTCATGAACCGCAATGAGTATACCAAGAGCAAGCAGAAATGCGCCTAGGTTCCATAATATTCCTGTCATAACGATACCTTACGTATTACTTCCTGTGCCAAAATTCGGGCCATTCTATCGAGCTCAATTACGCTTTCCAAATCGGTGGGTTCAATCAGTGACGCAGACTCCATGACTTGACAATTGACCCTAGCGATATCGGTAAAGCCCAAACGGTTCCCCAAGAATGCTGCCACCGCTTCTTCATTGGCAGCATTAAGAGTCGTTGTCGCAGCCTGCCCGCTAAAACAAGCATCCATCGCCAACTTCAGGCAAGGATAGCGGGAAAAGTCCGGCTTAAGGAAGGTAAATTCGCCGACTTTACTGAAATCAAGAGGGGCAACACCCGCATCTACTCTTTCAGGATAGGACATCGCACAGGCAATGGGGGTCCTCATATCCGGTAACCCCATCTGGGCCAGCACTGAACCGTCCTTGTACTGCACCATAGAGTGGATCACGGACTGCGGGTGGATGATCACGTCCATCTGCTCACGCGAAGCATTGAACAGCCAGCGAGCCTCGATAAACTCCAACCCTTTGTTCATCATGGTGGCCGAGTCAACCGATATTTTCGGCCCCATAGACCAATTGGGGTGGGCAATTGCCATTGCAGGCGTCACATCAGCCAGTTCGCTGATATCGGTATAACGGAACGGGCCACCAGAACCGGTCAGGAGAATTTTGCTTACCCCTGCCGCTTCAAGATCACAATGGCCCATGTTGCGCTGCACCTGCTCTGGCAGACTTTGGAAAATCGCATTATGTTCGCTGTCTACTGGCAGTAGCTCGGCACCGTACTCGCGGCAGGCGTCGATAAACATTTGGCCAGACATCACCAGGGCTTCTTTGTTGGCCAGCAAAATACGCTTGCCAGCCTTGACCCCAGCCATTGTTGGCAGAAGTCCCGCAGCCCCAACAATCGCCGCCATCACGGTGTCAATCTCATCAAGCGAGGCAACCTGGCACATACCAACCTCGCCTGCCAATACCTCGGTGGCCAGTCCCTGCTGCTCAAGTAGCATACGCAGTTCTGCAGCCGCACTCTCCGAGGCCATCGCCGCGAACTTCGGCTGCCACTGTCGGCACAACTCAAACATTTTCTGGCTATTGCTTCCCGCAGCCAATGCAACAACGTCAAACAACTCGGGATTCTGTGCAGCAACAGCCAATGTGCTGCTACCTATAGATCCCGTCGCACCAAGAATCGTTAACTTACGCATACTATCACTTAACAACAAACAATCATTGACAGGCCAATTGAGCATGGCACTCAAGCCGGCAGCAAACAAGTCAGTAATCACTCACACTGCCGGCCAGAAATGGAGGTTAGCCTACACCAACCATAAATACAGTAGGGCAAAAACAGGAAGGGCTGCGGTCAAGCTATCAATTCTATCGAGAATGCCACCATGACCAGGCAAGATATTACCACTGTCTTTAATGCCTGAAACACGCTTGAACATGCTCTCGACCAAATCACCTAACACCGAGGCAATCACCGTTACTATCGCAATCAACAACAAACTGTATAGGCTAGCAAACGGAATATCCATCAGCGCCGCACCTGCCCAGATGACTGCAACGGCCAATACCGCACCACCGATCAAGCCTTCAATCGTCTTGTTTGGGCTCACAGCCGGAGCCATCTTGTGCTTACCAAAGCGTTTACCAGAAAAGTATGCACCGGTATCAGCAGCCCAGACCAAGAAACAGACCAACATTACCAGCTTGGCGCCATGATATGGGTTGTCAAGGTAATTGACGGCTCGGAGCATCAACACGCTCCAGAAGAAGGGTAACAGGGTCAACAAACCAAAAAGGTGCTTTAGAGGAGGGGTGGTTGACCAAGACTTGGCACTACCCGGGTAGCTGATAGCCAATGCCGAGGCGACAATCCACCATAGTCCGCCCACCAACAACATAGCCTGATGGGATGATGTCAGTGCAGACAAGGCTTCAACATCGGTTGGCATAACAACCAGCGAAATCAGCATGGCTGCTGCCGGTAAGATCATCGCAACAAAGCGCGATTTTGTGTCTACAAATTGTGTCCACTCCCAGAAACCCAGTAGGGTAATTGCCGCAAGGGCTGCAACAAAGGCAGGAAAAGGTAAAAGGAAAATTCCTGCTATAACTAGGGGAGCGAGAATGACTGCGGTGATAATACGTTGCTTAAGCAAACTGCGTCCTCTCAATTTTTCTATTGTGGCCGTGCCCTTAGGCTACGGTGTTTTGGCAATCCGGTTACCAGTAAAAAAGGCATCAAGACCATAGCCAGATGCCCTATAAAATACATAATCCTGTCAGCGCTGACGAGCGAAGAATTACTTATCCATCAATGCGTGAATTTGCTCGCCAGTGCAACCAAAGCGGCGCTCCCGGTTAACAAACCAAGCAACGGCCTCGACAAAGCTTTGCTCATCAAAGTCCGGCCAGTGCTGATCGGTGAAATAAAGTTCGGCATACGCCGCCTGCCACAGCATAAAATTACTAATTCGGCATTCCCCGCTAGTACGGATCAGGAGATCGACATCGGGTAAACCAGCTGTGGATAGTCCTGAAGCCAACATCTCTTCAGTAATATCTGATTCTGTTAATCCCTGCTCAGAAGCTTGCAGAACAAGGCGCTTGGCCGCCTGTAAAATGTCCCATTGGCCACCATAATTGGCTGCCACGTTCAGCACCAAGCCGGTATTGTCGGCGGTCAAGGCTTCTGCATCAGCGATTTTCTTCTGCAGGCGCTCGCTGAATCGGTCGGTATCACCGACAATACGCAAGCGAATATTATTCTTGTGCAGGCGCTTCACTTCACGACCAAGTACAGTCATGAACAGTTCCATCAGCAAGGAGACTTCGTCCTCGGGGCGTCGCCAGTTCTCACTGCTAAATGCAAACAGGGTGACAACCTGAATCCCCAAGCGACTCGCGGTCGAGACAGTCTTACGTACGGCTTCAACGCCGGCCTTGTGGCCAAACACTCGAGGTTTGCCCTTGGCTTTTGCCCAGCGCCCGTTACCGTCCATGATCACGGCAACGTGCTTTGGCAAATTATCAGTGCCAAGCGCAGTATCGATTGTATGCTCTGCCATACATATCCCTCAAAAAAAAAGCGCTGTGCTGCACGCACAGCGCCCTAAACTATATCAAGCAATCGAATTAAGGCTGGGCCTTAAACTTCCATTAGCTCTTTTTCTTTGGCTTCAAGAATTACTTCGATTTCCTTAACGGCTGCATCAGTCAGCTTCTGGATATCGTCCTGAGTACGACGATCGTCATCTTCAGAGATTTCTTTGTCTTTCAGAAGCGATTTGACGTCTGCGTTAGCGTCACGGCGAATGTTACGAATAGCAACACGGCCCTGCTCCGCTTCAGCGCGAACGACCTTAACTAGGTCACGACGACGCTCTTCTGTTAGCGGTGGCAATGGAACGCGGATCACGGTGCCGGCAGACATTGGGTTAAGACCCAGATCAGACATCATGATCGCTTTTTCAACTTTTTGCGTCAGCTCTTTGTCGAATACTGTGATAGCCAAAGTACGAGAGTCTTCAGCAACAACGTTTGCAAGCTGCTTAAGCGGCGTGTTTGCACCGTAGTACTCAACATAGATAGTGTCTAGCAGGCTTGGGTGTGCACGACCTGTACGTACTTTAGCCAGCTGGTTTTTCAGCGCTTCAACGCTTTTACCCATGCGCTCTTGCGCATCTTGTTTGATTGCATCAATCACGATTAATACCCTTAATGATTCGGTAAAGACGGGAGCCTAGACGCTCCCGATAAGAATAAGTGGCGTCACTTACTCGCAAGACTTAGTCGTTAGAGATCAACGTACCTTCCTGCTCGCCCATTACCACGCGGCGTAGGGAACCAGGTTTGTTCATGTTGAACACGCGAATTGGCATGCCGTGATCGCGAGCAAGCGTAAATGCGGCCAAATCCATTACTTTCAGTTCTTTCTCAAGAACATCTTGAAAGCTTAGCTTATCACAAAGAACAGCATCTGGGTTCTTAACTGGGTCATCTGTGAACACGCCATCAACTTTTGTTGCCTTCAAAACAACATCGGCTTCGATTTCGATACCGCGCAAACACGCAGCAGAATCGGTGGTAAAGAACGGGTTACCCGTTCCAGCAGAGAAGATGACCACACGGCCCTGGCGCAACTGGCTAATCGCATCAGCCCAGTTATAGTTATCACAAACGCCGTTTAGAGGAATCGCTGACATTACTCGAGCGTTCACATAGGCACGGTGTAGCGCATCACGCATTGCCAAGCCGTTCATCACGGTTGCTAGCATACCCATGTGATCGCCCACAACTCGGTTCATACCTGCTTCAGCTAGGCCTGCACCACGGAACAGGTTACCACCACCAATAACAAGGCCAACCTGTACACCTAGTTCAATCAGTTCTTTGATTTCCTGAGCCATACGGTCAAGAACTTGTGCATCAATACCAAAACCTTCCTCGCCCTGCAGTGCTTCCCCACTGAGTTTGAGTAGAATACGTTGATAAGTCGGTTTAGGATTCGTGGTCATTAGTTTACCTTCCAGGCTTACAAATATAGAAACGGAGTTGTAAAAAGACCGCAGCCTAGGCTACGGTCTTTGGAGTTCTTAGCAAGAAGGATTAACCCTTCTGTACTGCTGCTACTTCTTCAGCGAAGCTCATTTCTTGAGCTTTTTCGATACCTTCACCAACTTCTAGGCGGATGAAGTTAGTTACTGTAGCGCCTTTAGCTTTCAGCATTTGACCAACAGTTTGAGATGGGTCCATGATGAATGCTTGACCAGTTAGAGAAACTTCACCGGTGAATTTCTTCATACGGCCAACAACCATTTTCTCTGCAATCTCTTGAGGCTTGCCAGATTCAACAGCGATAGCAACCTGGATTGCTTTCTCTTTCTCAACTACGTCTGCAGGTACGTCTTCTGGGTTAACAAACTCAGGCTTAGATGCAGCAATGTGCATTGCAACGTGCTTGATAGTTTCTTCGTCAGCTTCACCAGCAACAACAACGCCGATACGGTCGCCGTGACGGTAAGAACCAACTTTAGCACCTTCGATGAACTCAACACGACGGATAGAGATGTTCTCACCGATTTTTGCTACTAGAGCAATACGTGCGTCTTCGAATTTAGCTTGAAGTGCAGCGATGTCTAGACGCTCAGTTAGAGCGACTTCTAGAACTTCGTTAGCGAATGCTAGGAAGTTTGCATCTTTAGCAACGAAGTCAGTTTGGCAGTTAACTTCAAGAAGTGCTGCAACGCCGTTAGCGTCTTTGATTAGGATTGCACCTTCAGCAGCAACGTTACCTGCTTTTTTAGCAGCCTTAGCAGCACCGCTCTTACGCATGTTTTCGATCGCTAGTTCAATGTCAGCGTTCGCTTCAACAAGCGCTTTTTTACATTCCATCATGCCTGCGCCAGTACGTTCGCGCAGTTCTTTAACTAGGGCAGCTGTAACTGTTGCCATCGTTATATCCTCAGTTTAAATACTTGATATAAAAATCAGGGGCCGAATATAGGCCCCTGGTAACCATACTTAGTTTACACAAGGTAACTTAAGATGCTCAAAGAGCTGGTTATTATTCAGCTTCTACGAAACCGTCTTGTTCAGCTTGAACAACGATATCTTGGTTGCGAGCTTCAGTAACAGTTTGAGCAACAGCACCAGTGTAAAGCTGGATAGAACGGATTGCATCATCGTTACCAGGAACAACGAAGTCAACGCCATCTGGGTTAGAGTTAGTATCTACAACAGCAAATACTGGGATACCCAGGTTGTTCGCTTCTTTGATAGCGATGTGTTCGTGATCAGCATCGATTACGAACATTGCGTCTGGTAGGCCGCCCATGTTCTTGATACCGCCTAGAGACTTCTCAAGCTTTTCCATTTCACGAGTACGCATAAGCGCTTCTTTCTTGGTTAGCTTGTCGAAAGTACCGTCTGTAGACTGAGATTCAAGATCTTTAAGACGCTTGATTGACTGACGAACAGTTTTCCAGTTAGTCAGCATACCACCCAACCAGCGGTTGTTTACGTAGTACTGGTCACAGTTAACTGCAGCTTCTTTGATAGATTCGCTGGCTGCACGCTTAGTACCAACAAAAAGAACTTTACCCTTGCGAGCAGCAATCTTGTTGATTTCTGCTAGAGCGTCGTTGAACATTGGTACAGTTTTCTCAAGGTTGATGATATGTACCTTGTTACGAGCACCGAAGATGAATGGCTTCATCTTTGGGTTCCAGTAACGAGTTTGGTGACCGAAGTGTACACCAGCCTTAAGCATGTCGCGCATTGATACAGTTGCCATTGAATAATCCTCTATGGGGTTAGGCGTCCACATACCCCATCTTACCGACCCAGACAACGCCAAAGGCGTTACAGCTTCGCGAAAAGCTGCTGGGCACCCCGGAAGACGTGCCGATATGTGTGAATGATTAATTAAAGTTTAGTGCAATCGGCATGATTGAGTCGAAACGCAATCATCCAATTACGGCGCGCTTTATACCATATTTCTCTAACTAAAATCCAGTCCCAATGTTTTCAATTCAGTGATTGTGTCTAAACTTGGTTTTCATCCTGCCCCCTCACTGTTACCATGTAATGAAGAGGTAACAAACAAATAAACAAGCAGAGAAGATTGAATGAGCATCAAGATCAAAACGGCTGAAGAGATCGAAAAAATGCGCGCCGCTGGCCGTTTGGCCGCTGAAGTGCTGGAAATGATCGAACCTCACATCAAAGAAGGTGTGACGACAGACGAGCTAAACCAAATCTGTCATGATTATGCGTTGGAAAAAGGCGCCTACTCGGCTCCGCTTGATTACCATGGTTTTCCAAAATCTATCTGTACGTCAATTAACCACATCGTTTGCCACGGCATTCCTGCCAGCCAGGATGAGATGGGTAGCAACGGTCAGATGAAGCCAGCCGTGCTCAAGAGCGGCGATATCATCAATGTCGATATCACGGTCATTGTACCGAATGACGAAAGTGCCGATTTAAGCGTACGTCCAGCGGGCTACCATGGCGATACGTCAAAAATGTTCCTCGTCGGCGATGTAACGCCTGCGGACAAGCGTCTATGTCGCGTCACTCAGGAAGCATTGTACGTGGGTATGCGCAAGGTCAAGCCAGGCGCCCGCGTAGGTGATATCGGTACCGCGATCGAGAAGTTCATCAAAGACAACAACAAAAAGAATCCTTTAAACAAATATTCAATTGTTAAAGATTTCTGCGGCCACGGTATTGGCAGTGAATTCCACGAAGAGCCTCAGGTTGTACACTACCGCAATAGCGACCGCTCGGTGCTCAAGGCTGGTATGTGTTTCACTATCGAGCCGATGATCAATGCCGGTAAATTCGGTTGTACGGTTGATGCCGCCGATGACTGGACGGTCTACACTGGCGATGGCAAAAAATCAGCACAATACGAACACACTATCGTAGTGACCGAAACGGGCTGTGAAGTGCTGACTCTGCGTAGCGATGACACTATTCCGCGTCTGATGAATAACTAAGTCACGCTTTAGCATGACTGAAGATCCTCTGAGCCGGCCTTTGGGTCGGCTTTTTTATTGCTATCAGTCCCGACCGTGATAGGGTTATATCAAGAGTATTGACTATGCATGGACGGCAATGACAGATCCTATTTCTCACCCAACAACCGAGCAGGTTGACCCAATGGCGCCAGAGCAGCTCCGCCAAGAGCTGGAGCAGTTTACCGCCAGCCAAAAGGCCCAGTTTCTGGCCCATACCCCGGTAACGAATTTGGTCGAAGCCCGATCACGCTATACCGACCACCTACTCGACCGATTATGGCAGCACTTTGGCCTAGCCGATCACCCGACGCTATCCCTAATTGCCGTCGGTGGTTATGGGCGTGGCGAATTACATCCCCTGTCGGATGTCGACATCCTTATCCTCAGCCAAGCACCAATTGACGATGACACCGGTAGCACGGTCAGCGCTTTCCTCACCCTGCTGTGGGATCTCAAGCTCGATGTCGGCCACAGCGTTCGTACAATTGATGAGTGCATAACGATTGGCCTTGATGATCTGACAGTGGCAACCAATCTGCAAGAGTCACGCTGGCTTTGTGGCAATCAAGATACCTACCAGCAGCTGGAAGAGCGGCTTAATGATGGTAATTTCTGGCCCAGCGAGCAATTCTACCAAGCCAAGCTGGACGAACAGAAAACCCGCCATGCCCGCTATCACGACACCACCTATAACCTTGAACCTGACATCAAATCGAGTCCGGGAGGCCTGCGCGACATCCATACCTTGAGCTGGGTAGCACGCCGCCATTTCGGGGCCACTAGCCTGCTCGAAATGAGTCGCTTTGGCTTTCTGACCGATGCCGAATACCGTGAGCTGGTCGAATGCCAAGACTCGTTGTGGCGGATCCGCTTTGCCCTCCACAGCGAATTACGTCGCTATGACAACCGCCTGACCTTCGGCCACCAAGCCTCGGTGGCAGAGTTGCTGGGCTACCAAGGTGAGGGCAACCGCGGGGTCGAAATGATGATGAAAGATTTCTACCGTACCCTGCGCCGTGTTGCCGAGCTCAACAAGATGTTACTGCAGCTGTTTGATCAGGCAATTCTGAATAAGGGCACAGCCCCCGATGCAATCGCACTTGATGACGATTTCCAGCTACGTGGCCACCTTATCGAGGCAACAAAACCGGCGCTATTCCAAGCGAGGCCGGAAACCATCCTCGATATGTTCCTGCATGTTGCCCGTAACTCACAGATTGAAGGGATTGCCGCCCCGACCCTGCGACAACTGCGTACCGCCCGCCGCCGACTTAACCGTTTTCTGATTGAAATCCCAGCTGCGCGGGATAAATTCATGGAGCTGGTTCGTCAACCAAACTGCCTGCAAAAGGCCTTCCGCCTGATGCATCGCCATGGTGTGCTATCAGCCTACCTGCCACAGTGGAGCCAGATTGTCGGTCAAATGCAGTTTGACCTGTTCCATGTCTATACCGTCGATGAGCATACCGTCAGGCTGCTCAAGAACCTCAACAAATTCAACGATCCGATTAACCAGGATCGACACCCGATATGCTGCGAAGTGTATCCTCGGGTTGCCAAGAAAGAGATCCTCCTACTCGCAGCCATATTCCATGACATAGCCAAAGGACGCGGCGGCGATCACTCTGAGCTCGGTGGCGTTGATGCCTACGATTTCTGCCTTCAGCACGGCTTGTCCAAACCCGAGGCCAATCTGGTCAAATGGCTGGTCAACCAGCACTTGCTGATGTCGGTCACCGCCCAGCGTCGTGATATCTACGACCCGGAAGTGATCACCGAGTTTGCCAAGGAAGTCCGTGACGAAGAACGGCTCGATCACCTGGTCTGCCTCACTGTGGCAGATATCTGCGCTACCAATCAGGAATTGTGGAACAGCTGGAAGCGCACCCTACTGGCCGAACTGTATTACTCGACCCAGAAAGCCCTGCGCCGCGGGCTGGAAAACCCGCCCGATATTCGTGAGCGGATCCGCCACAACCAACAGATGGCTTCAGCCCTGCTGCGGAGCGAGGGGTTTGCGCCTCGCGATATCGAAGTGTTATGGCAGCGCTTCAAGGCTGACTATTTTCTGCGTCATACCCACAAGCAAATCGCCTGGCATGCCGAGGCTATTCTCAAGCATGAGGATCACAGCAAGCCTCTGATCTTGATCAGCCAAAAGCCGACCCGTGGCGGTACTGAAGTCTTTGTTTACTGTCGCGACAAAACAAAACTATTTGCTATCGTTGTCTCCGAGCTGGACAAGAAAAATCTCAGTGTTCACGATGCCCAGGTCATGACCAGCAAGGATGGCTTTGCCCTCGATACCTTCATGGTACTTGATCCTACCGGTAAGGCCCTGAGTGAAAGCCGCCACCAAACGGTGCGTCGGGCACTGATCAACGCCCTCACGCACATGAAATCAGATCGTAAGAAGAAACGTCCGCCCTACAAATTGCAGCACTTCAACGTCAAAACCAAGGTCGACTTCCTGCCAACAAAATCAGGCAAGAAAACCATGATAGAGCTAGTCGCACTGGATATGCCGGGGTTATTGGCCCGAGTCGGCTCGGTGTTTGCCCGTCAGCATATCAGCTTGCAAGCCGCCAAAATCACCACCATCGGTGAACGAGCAGAAGATTTTTTCATCGTCACCAATAAAGACGGCGAACAACTTAGCGAAGAGCAACAAGTACAGCTGAGGGATGCGCTGATAGAGCGGCTAGAAAAACAATAGCAAAAGACAACGGGAGAACTAGCTGCAGTTACTCCCGTTGCCAAGCCAACAACAAGAGCAGCAACAACACCAATAACAACAGAAGCACGAGGCCAGTATGTACCCCAACCTCACAGCCATCGGCATTGAAAAGCCGGAAACGATTGAACGCTACAGCCTGCGGCAGGAAGCCGCCAATGACATATTAAAAATCTACTTTGCTAAGCAAAAAGGCGGGCTATTTGCCAAAAGCGTGAAGTTCAAATTTCCCCGTCAACGTAAAACCGTCATGGTAAACAGCGGAAGCCGGGAGTACAAAGAAGTAACGGAGATCAACCGCACTCTGACGTTTATCATCGATGAGCTTGATCGCATCACCAACAAAAAGCACAGTGAAGTTGATATTAAGAAGAAGATCCTTGGTGACCTGCGCCACCTAGAGCAAGTGGTCAGTCACAAGATCGCCGAGATCGAGGCTGATCTAGAAAAGCTTAAGTGATCCCTTTCTACTGATATACATGGAGTCCAATTAAGGGCTCCAATCTCGACAAGCATGTTAACTCGAATGTAAATTAAGTCGCATCAACTTGCTTGGCCCAGCCCTCAAGCCAAGGCATAGCAACTTCCAGCGCGTCAAAGTTAACACAAGCATCTACATCCAACCGCTCCGTCAATGGCTTGGCCTGCAACTGAACCAACAGCTCATCAAACTGGCGCCCGCCCCCACAAAAACGATCTTCACCGTAGCTCGAATCACCCAGTGCAATTACGCCGTAGCGAAGCTGGGGCATCAGCGGAAAGGAGTCATTGAGCGATTGGTAGAGCGGTAGCAAATTATCGGGGATCTCCCCTTGCCCCGTGGTCGAAGACACCACTAATGCCAGCTCTTGTTGGTAACCGAGGAACTCATCCAGTGTCGGCTCCAAAAACAATTCAACCTTGTGGCCAGCCTTAACCAGGTAGCGCACCACCTCTTCTGCAACCTCTTCCGCTCCGCCGAATACCGAGCCGACAAATACACCTATTTTAGCCATCATCCAACACCATCCTTTGTGTTCTAGTTACCCATTAAATGTGGTCTTTTAAGCGGTTAGATGCAAGTTTATTGACTATTTGAAGTTACTAGAGGCTGGCGCCATCAAAGCAGCCTGCCAGCCGAAGGCATCCATGACCCGCATCCATGACTCATCGACGCCTGCGCGGATATCCAGCTGTTCGCCCGTTAGGGGATGCTGAAGCTGCAACCGTGAGGCATGAAGCATCAATCGGCGACAGTCATAGTTTTCACGGAACATCCGGTTATGGCGGCCGTCACCGTGGTTAACATCGCCAATAATATGGTGGCTCAGGTGGTGCATATGACGACGCAGCTGATGCTTACGGCCTGTCTCAGGTTTCATTTCGACCAAACAGTAACGACTGGTCGCATAGCGGCCAACCGGGATCTGGGTTTCCACATTTGCTAGAGGCGCATACGCGGTGATCGCCGACTGGGCTTCTTTGTCTTTATCGGCATTTTTATCGGCAATCTTATCCAGCTCTTCCTTGAGTGGGTAATCCAATACCGCCGCTTCCTTCACCCAGCCACGCACCACAGCATGGTAGGTCTTCTTCACATCCCGTCCGGCGAACAGTGGCATCATCAATGATGCGGTTTCACTCGAAAGGGCAAACAGCAATACGCCGGATGTTGGTCTATCCAAACGATGCAACGGGAACACATGCTGGCCGATTTGGTCGCGCAGGGTCTGCATGACAAATACCGTTTCATGGCGGTCAAGCCAAGAACGATGTACCAGCATACCGGCTGGTTTATTCACGGCGACCAGGTATTCATCGCGGTAAAGGATTTCGAGTTCCATCGTTATTCACTCTTAAATAATTGGTCAAGCTCACGAGTCACAGCCAAGATAGCCCGGTAGCCCTTGGCTTCCTTCATCGCTTCCTCAACATAAGGGGAAATTTCAAATGCCGCTGGCAACGCCATCTTCATGGCAAGCATGTGATTCAACTTGGGGATAAATATCCACTGCAACCATTGCTCGCAGCGCAGGGTGTCAATGGCAAACGGCTGATTACTGTTCAGCGCCTCAACCGGTGGCCGTTCAACGTCCCAGTGTTCATGCGTTTGCAATACCGTGGTTAGCCTATCCAGCAACAGCTGGCAATGACGGGGTTTATCCATCACGGAACCTCTAAATGATGAATGTTATTTTGATAAGGGGCGAAGGATACCACCTCCATGAAGTTTGGGTATATACTCGTTCTCCTTGATTGAGGAGCGCTGAGACTGCCCATGGATAATTTTCATACCCTTACCCAACTCTTAGACAATGCCGGATGCCAATACAAGATTTTCGACCTTGGCCGTCGGGTCAGTGAGATCGACGTAGCGCAATTCAAGGCCGTAGAGGACAACCGCCAGCCATATCCATGGCCCTTGCAGCAGCATGCCCACCTGTCTATCTCATTCTGGCAAGCTGGCAACCCACCGTGGATCTGGTTTCTGCGCTTACCGCTCGATGAACGCGGCCTGTTAAAACAAGCAGCCGTCGGTGATTTCATCAAATACGTTATCGAAGCCATGGGAGCAACGCTCAATAGCACCCCGACGGAAGAAGAGCAGGCAAAGCTAGCGGCCAATCCGTATACCTTCAAACCAAGCGATGACAAAATGGCGATCTTCCATGCTCAGTTGCGCAGCCAACTTTCTTTGTCTGCCAGCCAGTACTACGAGCATGCCCAACATTACCTCACCGGTGAACAAGGCTGGGATAAATGGCAGGGTGTTGGCCTGCAAGGCTTAGCCGATGTCTGCGCCCGTATCAAGCAGGAAAACAATGCCACGTTGCTACGCAAAGCCGCCAGCAACCTACCTCTGACCCCGCTTTATGCTTTGCTCGGCTGCTTGGAACATTGCCAGCTACCGGAACCACTGGCTACTCGTCTTGCCGAGAAAATTGATGAAGAAACAGCAGTCGACACACCTGATTTGTTCCTCGTCGCTGCTTTGATCCGCGCCCTCTCCGGCGCTGAAACCGCCCAGCTTCGCCAGCAGCTTGAGCGCTTGCTAGCTCAACCAAAGCTTTGCCACCCTGAGGTCCTGGTTGCGATTGCCGGACGTTGCTGGAATGGTCTGGCCGATCCCAAAATAGCGAGTATCTTCCTATTACGCCTCGCTGAAACGGGTGAGCAAGCCTTATTCAACCAGCTATTTGCCGATTTGGTGATGCTGCCAATGCTGCGTGGCATTATGCTGCAGGTACTACACGGACAAGCTGATCCAGCACTGGTTGAGGCGATTACCAAGCTTCAGCAGCATGCCCGAAGCCCACAACAATAGTATCTCGGCCGAAAAACCGGGGACACAAGGATGTAATGGAGTCATGATAAGAAATGGGTAACCTATTAGGTATTTTACTGCTGGCAATTATTGGCTATCTGTTTTGGCAGCAGCGGCGGCAGACTGAGCGTGCCAATTATTTTATCAACCAACGCTGTGAGCATTTAGGGCTACAACTGCTTAATACTGCACGGGGAGAGCACCGCCTGCGTGATCGCAACGGTCGTTGGGGGTGGCATACCACTTATCTGTTTGAATTTTCCGCCAGTGGGCAAGATGCCTACCAAGGGCATATTGTAATGAAAGGATTCCACCTTCTGACTATCCATATCCCCCCCCACAGGATGCCAGGGGAGTAGAAAAAAATGGGCGCAACTTTCGTTGCGCCCTTAGGTCTTACATGCAGCAGTCCCGCTACTATGGTGCTCCCTGCACTATCCTTGTTGGTCTAAATCCTTAGCGGTAATCCCTAAACCCCATCCCCGGGTTGTCCTTGGTAGCTCCTTTACCTGTCGCGTTGTCCTTGTGCGACTCTCTCATCCTTCCTGGCGGTGTCCATGCCTTCATCCTGAAGGGGTCCTGACACTTATCCTTAAGTTGTCCTCTTGCCCTGTCCTAGAGCACTATCCTTAAAGCCCCAATCCCTGAGGTGTTCCGGCTTTTCCAAAAGCTGTCCTACTCATCCTGACGGTAATCTTCCTGATCCCCGACGGTATCCATTCCGTGTCCGTGACATCTTGTCAGCTAACAACCCTGTTAGCACAGCCCTTCCTAGGCTTGCAGAATCCTTCTGCGTTCCCGTTCCTGCGCCGCTATCCTGTCGACAAGGGCCATATTACGCCTTTCGCTCACTCATACAATTGACTATCTTCCAGCATGCCTCTTGATAGATCATTCACCATAAAAATGAAACAATTAAGTCTTTAATTAAGATAGATAAAATAAGGAAACCCTTCTCTTTTATCTAAAGATGATCTTTGCAATTCTTACAGCTTTGTAAGCGATCTCTTACAAGAAGGCAAGGCCATATCTGCACCAAGTTGCGCAAGCGTAAAATACCGTATTTCAATTTCATTACAGAGAATAGTAAAAATTATTACGAGTTTAGCAATATGATCGGCAGGTCATGGGTTGTTTAGTGATATAGAGGCTAGACAAAGTATTTCACTCACCTGGCGCCGAACATCAACAGTCGATGAGGTATTTTCAAAGAAAAGTGAATAAACGAAGAGTAAACGATCGGGTATCTGGAACGATCGTGGGAAGCAGAAAAAAGAGCGGGCGCAACTTGCGTTGCGCCCTTAGGTCTTACTTGCAGCAATCCCGCTACTATGGTGCTCCCTGCATCATTCCGTTGACAGCTGTATTCCTTCAGCATTGTCCTTTTTACTTCGTCCTGAAGTGATCCTGTGGCCTTCCTGACCCGCCAGTCCATCCTGTCCTGACTCTCAACATCCATCCTGGAGGTGTCCCTAACTTCGTCCTGAAGTGGTCCTTTTGTCATCCTGACTGGTAAACGTCCTGCTTACCATTTTGCCGTTCCTCGGCTATCCCTTCACAGTCCTTGTTCGACATACCATCCTAGTACACCGGTCTCATCCTGAGACTAACCAAATCCTTGGTTTATTTCCTGTTCCGTTCCGTCAGTTCCTTCCGACAGGGTTAATATTACGGATTTCCTCCCTGACAAAACAGCCTCCTTGAAGATAGTCTTTTTAGTTTAGAGATAAGCGCCAAACAAACAACCAAAACAAAAACCATAATAAACAACAGGATAGGCGCTAAAAAGCAGCTTATCCACCAAACCCCTCTCCTAAATATCCCACATCCTTGTAAGAGATCTCTCACACAGCAACAAGATGAATGGATGTTTATGATTAATGATTCAAAGCTAGCTGCCTGAAATATTTCTCTATAATTACCCTTATCAATTGCGCTAGCCAAGGAGTGCCCATGGAAACCTTCAACCACAACCTTGCCTCTCTATTCAGCCAGTTAGGACTGAACAATTCCAAAGAGTTTATCGAAACCTTTCTGGCTGAGCACCGCCTCGCCCAGCATGAACTGTTATCTGAAGCCAATTTTTGGCAACCTTCACAAAAGCGTTTCCTCAAAGAATCACAAGAGCAGGATGCCGACTGGTGCGAGGTCATTGACCAACTTGATGCGTTACTGAGAAAATAGCCGTTATTCGACAGCAACAAGGAAACCGCATGTCCTCAGATATCACCCAAGCCCTTACCAACGCTATCGACGCCTTGGTTGCAGAAGGCAAAGAGCCCTCGGTGGCCTTAATTAAATCGAGGTTAGTTGATCCCCTACCAATGCCGCTGATCATCAAAGCATTGCAGAGTTGGAAGTCGAGCGCACGGGTGCCCAAAATAGAAAAAGTCGACTCGCAGCCTAGCGCCGAAGTCCGCATTGCTGCCCTGGAGCAGCAAGTCGCGGCACTGACTGCACGGCTGGAGCAATTGGAAAGCCAACAGGCTTAGTTTACCGTAGTAATATAACGAGCGAGGCGCAGGTTAACCCTGCGCCTCGCTCGTCACCCAATTGGGTATACCGCCTATTGGAAGTCCCAAGATAGATTGGAAACAATGCGGCACTTGTCGCACTTGTAATGGAAAATACCGTGCAAAGGTTCATCCAATAGCCACTGACCACCGCATTTAGGACAAGGGCGGTTCCGTTCGCTTTCAAGGCTTTCTCCGCCAACTCGATACTGGTAGTAGTAAGTCGGGATCTTGGTAATAAACTCAATTCGTCCACGTAAGTCCCAGCCTCGGCGGAAGATATCACTGTCGGCATCACGAATTTCATGCAGTGCCGCATGCTCAGCTTGGCACGCCCCTGCCATTTGTAACTCATCACAGGCTTGCCACTCAGTCTGCCACTTAACAACCGCTTTATGATCGCCGTTCAACGTCGGCTCCGGCAGGCGGTAGAGCGGTATAGGCATCAAGGTATCCCCGCAACGCAGCGGCGAGCAGGTATGAACATACGTGGTATACATCACTTGCCAGCTAGGAGAGAAATCTTCGGCCGCCGCTTCTGAATTAAGATCCCGTCCCAACAGCTTCACCTTGGGGCTCAGCAAGCTGGCATGGCTCAGGCGGTTCATACAAGCTTTCACTTGCGGACTGTTGAAGCGGGCGTGCAAGCTGTCTTCTTCAGGACACACCGCCCTTACTTTAAAGATGGCCTCATCCATCACGATAGGAAATTCGCGTCCCAGTACCTGGCCATTATAACGCAGGGCATCCATCAAACCGTTGATGGCGGTATCTACTGCGGCAATGGTGGTGTTATCAAAACATTCAAATTGCAATTCGACGACATACATAACTTATTCGGCCTTTACCACTGGCTGCAGAGCTGCCAAAAATTGCTCAAGGCTTGAGGATAATACTTCTCGCTTGTCCTTGCCCAATGTCTCTAGGATCACCTCACCGGTCAGGTTGCATACCGACACCACTTCACTTTCGGAGTCCATCGCACCGATAAACACTGTTGGCTTGAGCTTCAAGCGACGCTGGGTCACCAGATGGCCAAGAATATTTTCCTGCAATCGCTGTACATCAGCTTCATTGAAAGCCTGCAGCAAATCAAACTCGATAGTCCCCGTCACCGCCTGGAACCTCGCGGCCATATCGCCGCTGAACTGGGCGCCGTAGAATGCAACGATATCTTCATGAAGGCGCAGCTCTATCCCTTTTTCCACGCCGGCAAGATCCCCCATTGGTGAGCGGACAACCGGCTGCCAGCTTACTTCGTAACCGTCATCGGCCTTTACGCAAGGCGATGGTAGGCCAATTAAGTCATCACTGCGGGGAAAACCTTGACCAGCATCACACCATGCTTGCAAAAAACGGGAAGAAAATTCAGATAACGCCGTTGCAACGGGATGATTCATTCGCAACCTCTCAAAAGATTAAGTAAACTTTGCCTATTCTAATCCAAGTGTGTCCAGGACAGTATGAGCAAATATCAAGACGCGAAAGAATTAGCCGGTTTGACCTTAGGTCAGGGTACCGAGTACAAAGATCAATACGATGCCTCCCTTCTTCAACCAGTGCCTCGTAGCCTGAACCGAGACGATCTCGCACTTGGCGAAACATTGCCATTCACGGGCTATGATATCTGGACACTCTATGAGCTTTCTTGGCTTAACAGCAAAGGCTTGCCACAAGTTGCTATTGGTGAGGTTCGCCTACCGGCGACAAGCCCGAACTTGATTGAGTCAAAATCATTCAAGCTATACCTAAACAGCTTTAACCAAACTAAGTTTGCGAGCTGGCAGGAAGTCGCCGATATTCTGCAGAAAGATCTAACCCAATGTGCTGGTGAAGATGTTGATGTCACCATTCAGCCGATATCTGACTTTGACGACCAACCTATCGCTAACTTCTTTGGCGAGTGTATTGATGATCAAGATATCGAAATCACTGACTATGAATTTGATGCATCCTACCTTGAAGGGGCAGCATCAGAGGAAGATGTCACTGAGATCTTACACAGCCACCTGCTTAAGTCTAACTGCCTTATCACCAGCCAGCCAGACTGGGGAAGCGTACGCATCTCTTACACCGGTAAGAAAATTGATCGTGAAAAGCTCCTACGTTACTTAATTTCATTCCGTAACCATAATGAGTTCCACGAACAATGTGTCGAGCGTATTTTCACCGACATAATGAAATACTGCAAGCCGGAGCTATTGACTGTTTACGCCCGCTACACCCGCCGTGGGGGTTTAGACATCAACCCATACCGCACCAACATGGGCAAAACCCCAAGCGATAACTTCCGTTTGGCAAGGCAGTAATACAACGTTGCGATAATGCCTAGCTGATTAATGCACAGAAATGGGCAAATGTTACTCAGTTTGCCTTAAGTCCAGCAAATTCGAAGACTTTGCTGGACTTGATAAGCTAACCCATTAATATTGGTGGTACTGTTTTTTTGGGTTCTTGAAAGTATGTCTGCTAGCCGTTGGCTGTTCCGTTTGCTGTTCATTGGCATGATCTCGTTCAGCACACAAGCTAAAATTTTTACCACGCCTATTCTGGCAGAAGCTAATGAGCTGCTCCAAACCAACCCAGAGCAATCTCTGGTTATCACCGCCCGCTATCTCGACCAGCGTCGGCTAAGTGCCCCCAAAGAAACCTCCCGCGTTCATATCAATGACGAAACGGATCATTCTGTCCGAACCCCGCTGAGCACCGTCAATGCATTACAGATCCTCGCCAAGGCTCATTATCTGCTCAATCAGCCTGACAAGGCATTGGCCGCCATCAAACAAGCAAGTGATATCTCCGCAGAGGAAAACCTCACATTCAGCCGGCTCGAAAGCCAACTGATCCGTGCTGATATTCACTGGGGCAACCTAAAAAACAACGCCCGTTCGCTGAAAATGCTGGATAATATTGACGCTGACATAACCTCCAGCACCAACCTGATGCTCGACAGCCAGATCAAGCGCCTGCAATACCAGTTACTGATGCAACGCTCGATCATCGAGTCGGCGACCGATCAGGAAAGCCTGGCTGAAAAAGGCTTCCTCAAGGCCAAACGCTACCTGATAAACCTCGATGATCCCGGTGAATTAATCCATTACCAACTGGTCGTCGGCCGGCATTATTTCAAGCATGGTCACTACGATACCGCACTGGACCGCTTGCTCAGTGGTTACTGGCTGGCCGTCGAACATGATGATCAAGCACAAACCGCAATTGCCAATTACGAACTCGCGGTTCTATTCGAACAGCGTAAGGTCTTTGACAAGGCACTAGAACACGCCACCCAAGCCGGTGAATTTTTCGAACATTACGATCGCAGCCGGCCACTCGCCAAGACACTGGAACTGATCGCTTCCATTTATGAACAGCAAGGCCGCTACAACCTAGCCCTTGTCCATTACTTCAACGCGCTGGATCAGGAAAACCAACTTAACAGCGAAATTCGCTCGGCGAGGTTAAGGCTCAATATTGCCCGAGTTTACCTCCAGCTATACAATTACCCGAAATCAGAGCAGTACCTGCATCATACCCGCTTGCTTGCTACCCAAACTGGCAACGAGGCTATTCTGGCCGATGCTCAAATTCTCCAGGGCAAACTGGATCTGGCCGAAGGCAATATCGAGGAGGCTATTTCCAACCTGCAAGCCGGATTGATTGCTGCCAGCCGTATCGGCAACAGTGATCTCCAACTAACAGGAGAAAGCTTGCTATCAAAAGCATTCGAACAACAGAGCGATTTCTACAATGCCTTGCTGAGCCAGCGCCGTTACGAGCAACTGTTCAGTACCAAACAGCAAGCTCAGGTAAAAAATAACGTCGAAGTTTTCAAGCAGCAACAGCGTATGCTTGAGCGCTCGTTGCATCTCGAAGATCTGGAGCGCCAGCAATTTGAGAGCAGCAAGGCCTTATACAAACAAAAAAATGTCACCCTTTTCCTTTTCTGCCTAACCGGTGTCATCTTTATCCTGCTAATGCGCCGCCACAAGACCGCCAAGCAACTGCAAGCACGCTTGCTACGTCTGCGTAATGACTTCTATACCCACCCGCGCAGCGGCCTGCGAAACCTACGGATGCTGACCGCAAAACTGCCTAGTTCCTTGCAGCAGAGCAGCGCCAACTTCGAGCAATGGCACCTTGGCGAGATCATCAACGAGCCACTGAGTGATCGCTTGCGTTTCGCCTTGTTCGAAGTGCCGTTCCTAAAGCATATTTACCTCAAGCATGGCTACCAGCAAGGGTTAGAACTCGAACGACAATTTGGTGAATACCTCACCGAACAAATTTGTGAACCGGCTAGGCTGTACCACTTCTCCGATGCGATGTTCTTGTATATCGAACCAAACTCACGGCTAGATTCGGCACCAGATCAACTGGCGGGCTCCCTCCAGCAGCTGGTTGACCGCTTCCTCGAAAACAAGCACATCGACAACCGGATCAGGATTGGTATGGCAGAATACCCCTTCCTCCCTCGGGCCTACACCGCGATTAATGACCACGAGCTGCTCGATATCTTGCTGATGGCGACCAATGCCGCCCGGGAGGTCAGCAAACAGGAGTCCGGCAGCCAATGGGTTCACCTCAGTGCAATCGATGCAGCTCCTGCCGCCAGTTTTGCCAGCGATAATATCCGCCGTTCATGCATCCAAGGCATCCAAAATGGGTTGGTAAAAATACAAACGTCAGGTAGTTGCGACATTAGCTGGAACAACGATCACGTTTCTGACAAAAATATCAGTTAATCTGATGGATTTATCCGCTTCATGGCCGATAACGATGAATCAAAAGGGCTTTTTTGTTAGCATTAATTCCCTTGTCAATATTTTAACCAGCTGATAAGAAACAAGTTTACCACCATGGATCGCATTAAACTCCTGTGACAGACATAAATGCCGTAGCTTCCCAATTGAGTCAGCTGAAGTTGCGTTTGGACCAAGCTCAACTTACCCACCGTGATGCCTCTCTGAAGTCTCGGCGGGAAATTGCGATCCTAAAACGTCTTATCAGCCGGCTTTCTGTGGCTTGTCGCGGATTAGATTCAGAGTTGGATGAGAAAATTGGCATGCTGCGTCAGGATCTGGAGCAGCAGAAAGATATCAGCCTACTCATCCCGCGCATTGCGGTGGTTGAACGATTGGCCAACCGGATGGGAGATGCCCACCCCAAAGAACGGGAGCTGCTGGATAAGCAATTCCAGCGCAACAGCGAAATCCTGCGCCGTTTTCCCGGCCTCCCTGCCCAGCTCAAACGCGACCTTCACCAGTTACTCTCCCAGCCAACCACAACACTGTCAGGATCACTTCAGCATGTTCTTGGTTTAATGTCGCTGTATGAGCGAGCCTTGAAGCTAGTCGCCACCAAAGGGTTGCAGAATAACCCGGCAGCTATCCAGCAAGACTTGCTGATGAAGCTGACCGCCGAGTTGCAAAACTTGATCACCGAGCTCGACTTCGATGGGGAAGCCGGAGACAAACTGCTCACCATCAGGAATCAATTACTCAAAGGCGTACTGCCATCAGAGCTACTGACAATCGCTCTCGAAGTCTTGCGTCTGGTGCTTACGGGCACCCACCAAGAACGCCAAGCCTCACAACAGTTTCTTGATAATGTGAACGGTGAACTGGGTACGCTGTGCAAAACGACCCAGCAAAGTGCCGAACAAAGCCACACCATATACGAACACCGTGGTGAGATGACCGACGAGCTGGCCGGGCTGGCCCAATCAATTAAATCTGGCCTGCAAACCCATAAGCAGCTTGATAGCTGGCGGCCCGAACTCACGCACCTGACCAAAGAACTACTGGTGCTTGCCGAGCGTAATAAAGCACTCGAAAAACGGGAAAAAGCCTTACTGGAACAGCTAAGCTACAACACATCGAAGATCGAACACCTTTACGATCAAACGATGAATTACCGCCAGCGGCTTACTGACCAAGAGCAGCGTATCTTCCTCGACAACCTGACCAAGGTGTACAACCGCAGTGCACTCAATGACCGTCTCGAACACGAGTACCGGCGATGGTTGCGTTACCAGCACCCACTATGCGTGGCCTTGGTCGACATCGACAACTTCAGCACGGTGAATCAGCATTATGGCCACCAGGCCGGTGATAAAATTTTAAAAATTATCGCCCGGACTATTCGCAAGCAGCTAGAGCCTACCGATTTTATCGGCCGCTTCGGCGACGATGCTTTCATGTTGATCTTACCGGATGTTAGCGAAGAGCAGCGCAACCTGCGCCTTACTGCTATTCGCCAAGCCATTGCGCAGCTGCCATTCCGCTTTCGCGACAATAACATCACCATCACGGTATCGATGGGGGCCACCTTGTTCGAGAGCAACGATACCCCGCCAGACATCATTGAGCGAACCGACAAAGCCCTTACTGGCGCACGCAGCGCTGGCAACAATCGAATTTTATGGATTTTCTGACCACACCATAAATCATCACCCTGTCAATGGCTGGTAAAAAACGGCATCTCTGTGTATGGTAAATATATCAGCCACTTGTATCTAATACTTTTCTCATAGGCTGATCTTCAGGAAACAGAGTGTACGCCCAACCGGTTTACTTTCTGCTTCATCCGACAGTATTCACCGATTCTTCCTACAATGAATACACCCAGTGGATACCGCCGTCTTGTCATGATCAGGGAGGTAATCATGATCACTCATATCAGTCCGGTAGGTTCTATGGACCTACTTTCTCAGCACGAAGTCGACTTGCTCAAAGCAACGGCCTCCAGTGACATCTATCGTCTGTACCGTAACTGCTCATTGGCGGTACTCAATTCTGGCAGCCACACCGACAACTCGAAAGAACTACTCGAAAAACACAAAAGCTTCGATGTGAACGTCATGCGACGTGAACGCGGGATAAAACTCGAATTAATGAACCCCCCTGAGCACGCCTTTGTCGACGGTCGGATCATCCGGGGTATCCAGGAGCATATGTTTGCCGTTCTGCGCGATATTGTTTACGTCAACATGCATGTCCAGCAGCGCAAAGACATCAACCTGACCAGTGCGCCACACATTACCAATTTTGTCTTCAGTGTGCTGCGCAATGCCAAAACTGTCCGTTCAGGGCAAGACCCCAATATTGTCGTATGCTGGGGCGGTCACTCCATCAACCCTGTCGAGTACCAATACACCCGCGAAGTCGGCAACGAATTGGGACTGCGCGAACTTAATATCTGTACCGGCTGTGGCCCCGGAGCAATGGAGGGGCCGATGAAAGGCGCAGCTATTGGCCATGCCAAACAGCGATATCACAACAGCCGCTTTATTGGCCTGACCGAACCGTCAATTATTGCCGCCGAGCCCCCAAACCCGATCGTGAACGAGCTGGTGATCTTGCCGGATATCGAAAAACGCCTGGAAGCATTTGTCCGAGTCGGCCACGGCATCATTATCTTCCCAGGCGGGGCTGGTACCGCCGAGGAGCTGCTTTATATCCTCGGTATCTTGATGGAACCGCAAAATGCCGATCAGCCAATGCCGGTCGTACTCACCGGACCAAAAGAATCCGAGCCTTATTTCCGTACCCTCGACAGTTTTATTCGCGATACCTTAGGTGACGCCGCAGCCAAGCATTACCAGATCATCATTGATGATCCTGCCCAAGTGGCACGGGTCATGAAATCAGCCATGCCGCTTATCAAAGAACAGCGCTTGGCAACTGGTGACGCATACAGCTATAACTGGTCACTGGCAATTCCGCCGGAATTCCAGCTGCCGTTCGAACCCACCCATGAATCAATGGCCAGCCTGGATTTGCACTTGAACCAGCGACCAGAGCACCTTGCCGCCAACTTGCGCCGGGCCTTCTCGGGTATTGTTGCCGGTAACGTCAAGGAGGAAGGGATCCGCGAAATCGAGCGAAAAGGGCGTTTTAAAATCAATGGTGATATCGCCCTGATGAAGCGGATGGACAAACTGCTAACACAATTTGTCGCTCAACAACGGATGAAACTCCCCGGTAGCCACTACGAGCCCTGCTACGAAATCATCACCGCTGCCCCACCGATTGCGAAATAATCACTCCCGCATACTAGATGGCGGTGCACATTCGATACAACAATGCGTACAATGAAGGGTCTGTTGACCCTTTTTTCTTTACAGCTAAACGGTTTACGCTATGTCGTCTATCCACCTTGTCATCATTGATGCCCTCAACCTGATCCGCCGCGTCCATGCCGCCCAGCATGGTGAGCCCGATATCCCAAACACTGCCAAGGTCTGCTGTCAGGCTCTGGGGAAAATAATTAAAAGCAGCCAGCCGACCCATATCGTCGCGGTCTTTGATCACCATGGTGAAGACAGGGGCTGGCGAGCCGAGTTGCTCCCGCACTACAAAGAAGGGCGAAAACCAATGCCCGAAGAGCTGATGACCGGAATGGACGTGATCCAAGATGCCTTCATGGATATGGGGATCGACTCATTGCTGTCGGACGGTGATGAAGCCGATGATTTGGTCGCGACACTGGCACTGAAAGTCGCTTCGCGTGGCCAACAGGTCACGATCATCTCAACCGACAAGGGCTACTGCCAACTGCTCCAGCCGACATTACGGATCCGTGATTACTTCCAGCAACGCTGGCTCGATAGTCCCTTTGTCGAAAAGGAATTTGGCGTCAAACCCGAACAACTGCCGGACTACTGGGGACTGGCTGGGATCAGCTCGAGTAAAATCCCAGGCGTGACCGGGATCGGCCCCAAAGCCGCCGTCGAACTGCTAGGCCTCTACCCTAACCTCGAGGCGATTCTGGCTGCCGACGACCTACCCGCCAAGTGGCAAAAGAAAATCGACGCCTGCCGTGAGGAAGCCGTCGCCTCCAAGCAAGTTGCCTCATTGAAAACCGATCTGGTACTCGGCTTCAACCTGCAGGATATTCGTTTCGAAGCGGGAAACTAGATACAAGAACGCCACCCTAAGGTGGCGTTTTTTCAATATGACCGATTAGTGCGGCGAACGGTTATCCAGGCGCTGGATATGTACCGTGATTTCTTCACGGTCGTGGTACAGGTGCTTGGCCTGTAGCTTGAACTTCACCCCATTCTGGATCAGGTACACTTTCAGGTTCTCGATGTCCTGCAGTACCTCATCGTAACGACCTTTCATCGGCAGCTTAAGGTTGAAGATGGCTTCTTTCGCCCAGGCCTTGATCAGCCAATCACCCATCAGGTGCGCTACTCGGGCTGGCTTTTCGATCATGTCACAAACAATCCACGTCACGTTCTTACGTGGTGGCTCAAACTTGAAACCATCGACCGCGTGGTGCTTAACCTGACCGGTATCCATCAGGCTCTGTGCCATCTGGCCGTTATCAATCGCGTGGACAAACATCGAACGCTTAACCAACTGATAAGTCCAGCCACCCGGGCAGGCACCCAAATCAACGCCCCACATGCCGGGAGCCAGACGCTCATCCCACTCTTCACGTGGAATAAAGACGTGAAATGCTTCTTCCAGCTTCAGGGTCGAGCGGCTTGGCGAATCCGACGGGAACTTAAGGCGTGGGATCCCCATAAAGAACGAGGAATTGTTAAATGTGTAAGAGTAACCCACAAAACAGCAGCCCGGCGCAATGAAGCACAGGTGCATAACCGGCTTTTTCAGGTTGTCCTTATTGTACAAAGCCCCAGACTTACGCAATGCCTGACGAAGCGGCACAGTAAACTTGCGGCAGAACTTCAGCAGCTCTTTGGCTTCGTTGGTATCTGGTGTTTCAACACGCAGATCGCCACAGCGAGGGAAATCCGCTACCGTTTCCATGATTGGTGAAATACGGTCTTCTTGCGGTAGATGTTCCAGCATAGGCATCACTGCGACCATCTGGCGGGCAAAGATCAGCTCGGAAAACGGTTGTTGTTGGATAAACTTATCCGCATCACCCGCCTGGTAGAACTCAAACAACACATAACCGCTATTGTTTTTTGCGCGAGGAAAGCCATACAACTCCAGTGCATTTGCTTTGTCTTGAACTTCACCGGCACATTCTTTCTCGAAGCCGGGACGGCAGTACAACAGAACTTGATTCACTCTCAACCCTCAAGCTGAACGCCAGGCAGCCACTGCAAGCGCTACCCAGCCTATGATAAAACAGACGCCTCCCATCGGGGTGATGGGGCCAAACCACTTGATACCCGTCAATGCCAGCGCATACAAGCTGCCACTAAAGAGTATGATCCCTGCCACAAAAAACAGGGCTGCGTATAATACCCCTTTTGACGGAAGAATGCGTGCCAATATTGCACAGCCAAAGATCGCCAGGGAATGCCAGGCCTGATACTGGACGCCAGTTTCAAAGACTCCGAGCAGATACGGCGGCAATTGTGACTTTAGGCCATGAGCTGCAAATGCGCCCAGAGCCACGGTAACTGCGCCGCTCATAGCAGCAAACACCAACAGCCAACGGCTTGATTTATCCATCATACCTCCCCCCTAGGCCGTACATTCAGTGATGAACTTCGCCAGTAACTTTACGGTCAACTGGCGATTGCCCAGCTCGGTATGGCCCGATGCCTTGCGCGGCTTGAAACTGTGGTCACCATCGGGTAGAAAGCCAACCTCAACGCTCGGAGCATATTGCCAGCCTTCTACTTCGCTGCGGGTACCGAACGTATCGCGCTCCCCTTGCAGGATCAAGGTTGGCAGTGTGATGGCTTGCAAATGATCACCGCGAAAATTCTCAGGCTTGCCCGGCGGATGGAACGGAAAGCCCAAGCAAGCAACGCCTTTGACTTTATCTTGGCAGTTCATCACATCCGGCGACTCATTAGCAATATCGGTCACCATCAGGCTGGCCATCCGTCCCCCCATTGATTTTCCGCCAATCACTAAGTTGCCTTCTTGGGAAAACGCCTCTATGTGGTGCTGGAAATCCAATAACAGCTTAGGCTGTCTGTCTGGCGGACGCTTCTTGCCATCTTCACGGCGCTTGACCATATAGGGAAACTCAAACCGCACCACTCGGATCCCCTTAAGGGCAAGGCCTTTGGCGATATCGGCCATAAATTCATGCTCCATTCCTGCCCCGGCACCATGGGCAAACAGGAAGGTCGCGCTATATTCGCCACTTGGCGGCATATCAATCATGCACTCGGTCACACTCGTCTCCAACATAATCCCTGTTCACCCTACAGACCATCTTCCACATCTGGCATATTATCGACATCCGGCATAGCTTCCTGCTCACGGGCAGCCTTGGCCAGCACCCAATCACGGAAGGCCTGAATACGGCCGGTTTCGGCCTGACGCTCTTGGCACACGAGGAAGAATGCATTCTTGCTCATCAATACTTCATCAAATGGGCATACTAAGCGGCCCGCCTCCAACTCTGGCTGAGCCAGTACATTGTTGCCAAGAGCTATTCCCTGACCGTGCGCAGCCGCCTGCAGTACCATGGTCGAGTGACTGAAAATCGGCCCCTGATTGACGTTAGTCCCTTCTATGCCGTGATGGCGAACATAGTTTTTCCACTCCTTGCGTGAGGTGTCATGCAGTAAGGTGTGGAGTTTCAGATCATCCAGCGTACGCAGCGGCTTAGCGCCACCAAGCAGCATCGGTGAGCAGACCGGCAGCAAGAACTCCTGATACAGCTTATCGGCCCGCAGTCCCGGCCAGTTACCCCGGCCGTAGTAAATAGCGACATCGACATCTTCGGTCAACGAGCCCTCATCCAAGTCCACCGCTTTAATCCGCACATCGATATCCGGGTGCTGCTCATTAAAATCCGCTAAACGAGGCACCAACCACTGGATGGCAAAACTAGGAGGTAAACTAATGGTTAATGCCCCTTTCGCGCCGCGCTCCAAGACCTTATCAGTGGCATCAGAGATTGCAGAAAATATGTCTTTTATATCGAGAAAATAGCTCTGCCCCTCTTCAGTTAGCAATAAAGAACGATTACGACGGCGAAATAATTTCAGCCCCAAAAATTCCTCAAGCGCTTTAATTTGGTGGCTTACAGCCGCTTGTGTGACAAATAACTCTTCCGCAGCACGGGTAAAGCTGAGGTTACGGGCTGCCGCTTCAAAGACTTTTAGTGAATTGAGTGGAGGGAGACGTCTGGACATACTTTTCCTGCATTAGTTTTTTTTATGGGAAACATTATAAATTGTCCATTGTTCAAGTGCGACATAAACCCTATGATTTGCCCCGCAACGGTGAGCAAGGCCAAGTTTTTAGCCCTCAGGCATTTGACCGACCACGCCGTTGCGATGTTGTGTTTGCATATTGTCCGGGTTATTCCGGTTCGGTAGTCAATCTACCAATTTTACTTCCTGTATTTTTGACCTGTCTGTCAAAAAAATTCTTGGCACTGCGCCCCAACGCAGTGCTTTTTTTTTGCCTGTCACCCACTCACCTTTGCTGTTTGGTATAATTGAAGCAGCCGGAGAAAAACTTGCCCTATTGTTTTTTTCACCGCATGATCTCCCTCTTGTCTTTTTTGCTATGTGACACACCATGACTGCCCAATTTGATATCCAACGTATTCGCCAGCAATTTCCAGCCCTGGCCCAAGAATGCAACGGCCAGCCACTGGTCTACCTCGACAGTGCAGCCACGACCCAAAAGCCGCTGGAAGTCATTGAAACCATCCGGCAGTACTATAGTGGCCACAATGCCAATGTCCACCGTGGTAGCCATACCCTGACGGCTACAGCCACGGCGCAGTTCGAGCAAGCAAGAGAGACGGTGCAGCACTTCATCAACGCCGCCGACAGTAAGGAAATTATCTGGACCCGTGGGGCGACCGAAGCCCTTAACCTGATCGCCCAGACCTATGCCCGCAACACCCTCAAGGCCGGGGATGAGATTTTGGTCAGCGAACTTGAACACCACGCCAACATCGTGCCGTGGCAAATCGTCGCCGAACAAACCGGTGCCAAGGTCGTGAAGATCCCGATGCACAGTGATTGCACGCTAAATATGGATGCCTTCACCCAACGCTTGACAGCCAATACCAAGATAGTCGCTGTTGCCCATGTCACCAATGTGACGGGCACCCGTAACCCGATAGAGGCCATCATCCAAGCCGCCCACGATATCGGCGCGATTACCGTGATTGACGGCGCCCAAGCCGTTGCCCACGAGCACGTCGATGTGCAGGCTCTGGATGCCGATTTCTATGTGTTCTCCGGCCATAAAATTTTTGCCCCGGCAGGGATCGGCGCACTTTATGGTAAAAAAGCCCTGCTTGAAGCCATGCCACCATGGCACGGCGGCGGTAAGATGGTCGAAAAAGTCAGCTTTGAAGGTACCACCTTCTCAGCCCTTCCAGGCAAATTCGAAGCCGGCACCCCCAATGTCGCCGGCAGTTTGGCGATGGCGGCAGCAGTCAACTGGCTGGAAAGCATCGACCACCAAGGGGCCGAGCACCATATCCAAACATTGCGCCAGCGGGCCATTGAAGGGATCCAAGATATAGAAGACTTGCGGATCATCGGCCTGCAGCCGGACGCGAGCCTGTTTTCCTTTGTGGTCGACGGTGTCCACCATCAGGACATCGCCACCTTGCTCGATCAGCAAGGCATTGCCCTGCGTGCCGGGCACCACTGTGCCCACCCGATGATGGATGCACTCAAGGTCAGCGGTACACTCAGAGTGTCCATTGCGCTGTATAATACCCAACAAGATATAGACCAATTTATTGCGGCTCTGCACAAAGCCTGCAGCCTGCTTTAGGAGATTTTATGACACTGCCAAGCCATCCTTTCGGTACCGAAATTACCTGCGAGGCAATCATTGCACAAATGGCGACGGCCAATGGCTGGGAAGATCGCTATCGCAACGTGATCCAGTTGGGAAAGAAATTGCCAGCCATGCCGGAGGAGCTCAAACAGGATCAACTCAAGGTCAGTGGCTGCGAAAGCCAGGTTTGGCTCACCCACCAGCAACGGGAAGACGGAACTTTTCATTTTGCCGCCGATTCCGATGCACGTATTGTGCGCGGCCTGATCACTCTGGTACTGGCGGCTTTTGAAGGCAAAAGCGCCGATCAAATCCAAGCGTTCGATATCGACGGCTATTTTGAGCAACTCAACCTGATCGCTCATCTCAGCCCTTCCCGTGGCAACGGTCTCAAGGCGATTGTCGAACAAATCAAGACGCTGGCTGAAGATTAATGTCACTAAGCGCCGCTCGCCAATAATACCAATCTGGATAAGTAGTTGATCAAATATTTATGTAGGTTGGTGTAACCATCGGGCAAAACAAAAAAGCGAGGATAAATCCTCGCTTTTCTTTTATTCAATCGCGTATCCCAACACGCTATTTTATCAGATGCTTATCCACCAGCTTCTGCAAAATACGAGATACCGCCACAAAGCCAAAAGTCGCCGTCACCATGGTGGCCGCACCGAAACCGCTGGCACAATCCATTCGCTTCGGCCCTTCAGCCGTCGACTTCACACCACATACCGAACCATCAGCCTGTGGGTACTTCAATTGTTCAGTAGAGAAGACACAATCAATACCAAACTTGCGCTTTGGGTTCTTCGGGAAATTATGGTGGCGACGCAGGGTATCACGTAGCTTTTTCGCCAACGGATCCTGAATCGTTTTGGTCAGATCCGCGATTTGGATCTGGGTCGGGTCAATTTGACCACCCGCACCGCCGGTAGTGATCACCTTGTACTTATTACTCTTGCAGTAAGCCAGCAGTGCTGCTTTCGGCTTCATGCTATCAATCGCATCCAGGACATAGTCATAGCGTCCGTCGATGTATTCAGACTGATTCTCTGGGGTGATAAAGTCATCAATCAGGTTGATCTTACACTCAGGGTTGATCAACTTGATGCGCTCGGCCATCACCTCAATTTTGCTTTGCCCCACCGTGCCTGACATCGCATGGATCTGGCGGTTGATATTAGTGACACAAACATCATCCATATCAATCAGGGTCAACTCCCCGATCCCTGAACGCGCCAGCGCTTCTGCCGCCCACGAGCCGACACCGCCAATACCAATTACGCACACATGCGCGGCACGGAAAATTTCCACTTCGCTGTTACCATACAAACGGCGGGTCCCGCCGAAGCGTTGGTTATAATTGTCTGATGCTGGGGTATCTAGTTCTCGCATGGCTGTTCCGCGCTGATTCACACATTCATAAAGAAAGAGTGCGATTTATACGCACTCTTTTAGAAATTGTCCAGTCAGCAGCAAGCTAAACTACGGTGCCACCCAAGGCTGCTCGGTTTTCGTGCCCTGCAACCCTAGTTTCCAGACCCGGCCAAAATGCTTGTAATGACCAGCATCGATGCCAGCTTGGGTGCCCATACCATGGTACAAGTCGAGGTGATTTTTCTTCACCGCACCGCCAGTATCGAGTGCCATTAATAATTTAAGCACATGCTGCCCGTTCCAGTTTCCGGCTTCGTCAAGCTGCGGCACTTCGGCCAACAACACACTCCCCATCGGCAAATAGTCTCGATCAGCAGCGACCGAGGCAAAAGCCTGCAGCGGGATCCCAGCGGTTCCCATCACATCGAGGTTATCCTGTGGTTTGAAAAACACATAAGACGGGTTCTGCTCCAGCAGCTCACGAGCTGTTTCCTCATCTTGCTGGCTGACCCACTCATCAATCGCCTTGAGCGACATTTTCTCACGCGGGACTTCGCCTCGCTCGATAAGGATGCGACCGATACTGACATAACGATGGCCATTCTTGCCACGATAAGCAAAGTACTGAAGCTCGTCATTATCATCGAAATGCACAAAACCACTGCCCTGCACTTCCATCATAAACACATCAAGCATCGAGGCACTGTAGCCCAGTTCCAACCCCTGACCTTCCAATGCACCATCATAGATCTCTGCCCGGCTCGGGCACTGGCCGTCACATTCTGGCATGCCATAAACCGGGTAGCGATATACATCATCGGGTTGATGACGCAGTTCAATCACCGGTGAAAAGTAACCCGTGAACATGACATTACCGTATCCGTCACCACCGCCCATCTGGGCGACCTCGATACCGAAATTATCGAGCTCTGATAAATCGCCACCTTGGGCAACCCAGTTATCTACCTGCCGGTACAGCGCCTGATAAGTCGCCGCCATCGATGGAGAGCGCTCAATCACCTTCTCCATCTGTGCCGAAAAGTGACTAAAATCTTTCAGCTTGTCTGACTCGACAACCTCAACCTGATTGAGTACCTGATCAAACTCACCATCCAAGTATTGCTGACCACGATCAGTTGGCTTGGCACACCCCACCAATCCCATAATAAAAAGAGCAATCGTTGCTTTTCTAAACACCGTGAATCCTATGTCGTTTGGTTGGAATCCAATTGTCACCAGTGTAACCAACTGCGGCACGCTCGCCTACAGACGGTTACTTATGAAAGGGTATTTTTCCCTATCTTCCTCTTTCCATTGTCAGCAATTTGTCTGAATTACTTCATATTCCACGCTGATATTATGAGAAAAGTGGCACTCAAGCAGATCCCAGTCAACCAACTACTGCGCGAATTACCCAAAGCACCAATAAACGAGTGGTACCGATGAACTAATGGGGTTGGTGCTGTGCGATATTCTGGCGAGAAAAAGACGAGATATAATGCGCAGGACGCTGGCGGATAAACCGACCGGACAAGAAAGAATAAGAATAAAGGGTTCCCCCTTTTAGATATTCAAGTGTGCTGCCATCCCATTGATATTGGGTATTGACTTGGCGGCCACCGACAAACACCCCCTCCGGGCGAATTTCAAAACTGTCAGCCGCATAGGGGGCGACGTCCTGCTCTAGCCACATCCCGTTGATATCAGGTAGATTGTTGGAATACGCTTTACTGCCATCTAGCAGGATAGCCAATAGCAATGCCAATACAACGGTCGCGGCAGCAGCCACGGCAAAGCGGATCAATCGGTGTGTTAATAAAGGGAGATTTTGCTTTGTGATCATAACTCTTAAAACATAGCGCTCTTCCCTGTCAATATACCCCAAAGCTCCTGCTTTTCAGTAGTTATCTGCCAACCAAGACAAATAACGAGATCTTCTCCCAAAGTTTGCCGGGGGTATTACATCCATCAAACAGCCACACCCAATGAATTTTTATTGACATAAATCGCATAATCATTAATAACATCTCTATTACCTCGTCGTTAAGCACGATCATTGCCCACGTCGACAACACTGCTACAAGGAAAGCCAGCTGTGAAGTTCAGAAGTACCGCCTTGGTCAAAGGGTTCCGCCAATCAGCCCCTTACCTCAATGCCCATATCGGCAAAACCATTGTCATCATGGTTGGCGGGGAAGCCATCGCCCATGAAAACTTTGCTCACATCGTTAATGATATCGCCCTGCTCAACAGCCTAGGTCTGCGTATCGTGATGGTGTATGGTGCCAGGCCGCAAATTTCCAGCCTCGCCGAACAAATGCACTATACAACCCCATACCACAAAGGGGTTCGGGTAACAGACGAGCGAGCACTGGAAATCGCCAAACAGGCAGCAGGACACCTCCAGCTAGACATTACGGCAAGGTTCTCAATGGGGCTCAACAATACCCCGATGGCCGGTTCGCAAATCAACATTGTCAGCGGCAATTTTGTTATCGCCCAACCGCTAGGAATTGATGACGGGGTCGATTACGCCCACAGCGGACGGATCCGCCGGATAGATACCGAAGCCATCCACCGCCAACTCGACCAACGTGCCATTGTGTTGCTTGGCCCGATAGCCAGTTCAGTCACCGGTGAATGTTTCAACCTGACTTCGGAAGAAATCGCCACCCAGTTAGCTATCAGGCTCAAAGCCGACAAACTGATCGGCTTTTGCTCTGAGCAAGGGGTATTAGATAGCGAAGGAGATGTGGTTTCCGAAATGCTGCCTATCGAGGCTGAGCACGCTCTGCAGCGGCTGGTCGAACAGCAACAAGAAGAGCGTGGCACCGGTCGCTTCCTGCGCGGCGCGATCACGGCATGTCGGGCAGGTGTCCCTCGTAGCCATTTGATCAGCTACAAAGAAGATGGCGCTTTGATCCAGGAACTGTTTTCTCTCGACGGGATCGGTACCCAAATCGTGATGGAAAGCGCCGAGAAGGTAAGGCAAGCCACGATCAATGATATCGGGGGGATCCTCGAGCTGATCCGCCCATTGGAGCAAGACGGCATATTAGTCCGTCGCTCACGCGAGCAACTTGAGCAGGAAGTCGAACAGTTCACCATAATCGAACGTGACGGGCTGATCATCGGATGTGCCGCCCTATATCCATTTCCTGACGAGGGAATGGCTGAGATGGCCTGCGTCGCCGTCCACCGTGATTTTCGCGATGGAGACCGCGGTGCCCTGCTACTCAACCAACTCAAACTGCAAGCCAAGAGGATGGGCTTACTCCACTTATTTGTCCTCACCACCCGCAGCCTGCACTGGTTCCGGGAGCAAGGCTTCAGTGAGTCCAGCGTCGAAAGCCTACCGGTTGCCAAAAAGGCGCTGTATAACTTCCAGCGCCGTTCGAAGATATTGATCCTCGATCTATAGATGGTAACCGCTTCCTACCAACCTCAAGAACAGAACAAAACTGCTAGCAGAATGTAATTCAGCTTAGGATAACAAGCTAGCCAAACCACTCGCCCGCTCGGTACGCATGGTCACCGAGCGCTTGAGTACCTCATGGGTGGCAAACATATAGAGCTTGGATTTCGCCCTCGTCACCCCGGTGTACACCAACTCACGGGTCAGGATCGGGCTAAAATCAGGTGGCAGTACCATCAGGGTATCGGCAAACTCAGAGCCCTGCGACTTGTGGATCGTCATGGCATACACCGTATCGTGCTCGGGTAAGCGGCTTGGTAGCACACCACGAATAGTGCCGTCCGGCATCTCGAAGTACACCCTGAGTTTGCGATTACCCGTTTGCGGATCAACCTCGCTGTCATACATCGCAATCCCAATATCACCGTTATAGAGCCCCAGTCCATGATCATTTTGACTGATCATCACCGGCCGGCCGACATACCAAGTCTCGTCACCCGGCGCTATCTTGCCCTTGCGGGTTAAAGCCCGTTCAATTCGTTGATTCAAGCCTGTAACGCCAAAGTCACCCTCACGTACCGCACACAGCAGGCGCACTTGGGCAAAGGCTTTGAGTACATCCCCCGGCACTTTGCCTTCGGCAATAGCATCGAGATAATCGCTATAGAAGGTCACCACATTGGTGATCATCGTCTGGTAACTTTCGCTGCCCAGCGGATAAAACTGAATGTCGCGAAAGCCCTTTTGCCAAACCAGCTCAACCAGATAAGGCTTACCACTATTTATCGCCTTGGCCAACTGGCCGATCCCCGACTGGGCATGAAAGCGATAGCTCTTTTGCAACATACACAAGCTATCGGCCACCGCAGACGGAGCAGCCTGTGCTTGTTGGAAGCGAAAACCCGTCAATTGGCCAAGTAACTGACTTTGCTCAGTCGTGTAGCCTTGTTCGGCAAAGCCACAAATATCCCCCAGTACCGCACCGGCTTCTACCGAAGCCAGCTGATCCCTATCACCCAGCAAGATCAGCTTGGCATGGGCAGGTAATGCATCGAGCAATCGCGCCATCATCGGCAAGTCCACCATCGAGGCTTCATCCACCACCAAGACATCCAAATGCAGCGGGTTTTCGTGGTTATGACGAAAAGCCACCCGGTTGGGGATAGCACCCAGCAAACGGTGAATGGTACTGGACTGGGTCGGGATATTGCTTTTCACAACGTCGTCAACCGCAAGAGAATCCACCGCCGAACCAATCGACTCGGTCAACCTTGCTGCCGCTTTACCCGTAGGTGCCACCAGCTTTATATCAGGTAATAACAACGCTCCCTGCTCGTCCCGCACATTACGCTGGAGAGCCTGGGTCACCAAGGCCGCCAGCAATTTGGCGACCGTGGTCGTTTTGCCGGTACCTGGACCACCAGAGATCACCGCAAACTGACGAGTCAGGGCAACAGCTGCCGCGACTTTCTGCCAGTTAAGGCAGCTCTCGGCCGGTACCAAGGTATCCAATACCGACAGCGCCTCGACACTGTCGGCAACGACAAGAGCGGCGTCTATTGCCGTCCAATCCAAAGCGGATGAGGTGACAACATCCAGCTTGTCACAGACTTCCCGCTGACGATCCTGCGCGGTGCCCCCTTGTTGCTCAAGCTGTTGCAAGGCGGCAAACAAGTAACGGTAATCACGGGCAAACAATTCATCGAGTTTGGAGGCCATCAATTCAGGCTGAAGATCATTTCCTCCTCCTTGCGCCCGCAGGCGAAGCTGGGAAGCGACCAGTTGCTCGAACTGCCAATAGCGGTTGAGGTAAACCCTTTCGCCATCCATCACCAGTGGTGTTGCGCGGCTACCGTCCGAGACTGCCCCTGACTGTGCCAGCAAGGCTTGCCATAAGTGGGGCTCTGGCAAGTCATCGAGCAAAGGTAGACTGAGCTTGCTTGGCAGGCCAAACAGCCGTGCGGTATCAATCTGCGACAATAGCAGGCAAACATGTCCCTGCCCCAGCTCATAGCTTGCCAGCGCCGCAACTAACGTGACTAAACGGCTCACCTGCGGATCAATCGTTACTGCCGCTTCAGCCTGGCTTCCAACAACCGGCTGACTACTGCTTAGTGCAACAAATTTGGCAAACTGGTGATCCAGCGGACGCAGACTTCCCTGGCGGACAAGAGTCTCTAGGTTAGCAAGGGTCTCAAGGTGGTTAAGCATCGGGTGATTCTCCATCAATCAAAGTCTCCAGCTCGGTCAGCAAAGCCAAAGAAGGCTTGGCACGAAATATACCGCTATCGCTGCCTGCCTTAACTCCCCGCAAGAACAAGTAATAGACACCACCGAAGTGGTCATCGTAGTTATAGTCAGCCTTACGGCTTTTCAGGAAGCGGTGCAAGGCCAGCGCATAAAGCTGGTACTGGAGATCGTAACGATGATCGACCATTGCATGATCCAGCATGTCCCCTCGATACACGTTTGGATCGTCACCCAGCCAGTTTGACTTCCAGTCCAACACGTAATAACGGCCATCGTGCTCGAACACCAAGTCAATAAAGCCCTTAAGCATGCCACTGACGGTGGCGAAACCCAGCTCACCAGCTTTGGCTGACAGCTTGTCGTGACGGGCAATCACCTTGTTGAGTAATGGTGCCGACAACAAATTGATCGGTAGCATAAACTCCATTTCGGTCAGGCGTTGGGCTGGCGCCATCTCACCTAACCGCATCGCATCACCATCGAGCGGACACGCCAGTACATCGCGGATCATGGTCTGCAATACCGGCAGCCATTCCTCGTCATAATTTTCCAGCCGTAGCAACTCCAGGATCTTCTCTGTGGTTGCCGGACTGTCGACCGGCGCAGTAAACTCAATTTCCTCAAACAAGGTATGCAGGAAGGTCCCCGGCCTTGCCCCTTTCGGGAAGGTGTAAATCGAGCGGGCCGGTTCAATCTCTTCATCACCCAAGGCTTCATCACCCGATGAATCGGTATCAAAACCCGGTAACTCGAAAGAGGCATCATGATGGCTATGGCCTTGTTTTATCAGCCCCGAATAACTGGTGATCCACCAGCTACGGTCAATGTGTTTATCAAACACGGATGCCGACAACTGCGGCTTCTCTTCCTCAACCGGTAGCCACGGGCTATCAGGCAAGGGCGGCGGTGGCAGTACCGTTACCGCTTCAGATTGCACAGCCAGTGCGTCCAGCGCATTTGCCAACTCGGTCAAGCCGCCCTCTTGGGCGTTTTGTACCAACCAGCCAATCGCCGAGCGGTGCAAGCCTGTTGGCTCCTTGCGGCTCAAACCGTTGCGGATCGGTGACATCCCGATATAACAACCATACACGGCACGAGTCAGTGCCACATACAACAAGCGTAGATCTTCCGCTAACCGCTCTTTCTCGGCCAGCTCCATACTTTCTTCGCTGGCGGCGATATCCAGCACCGACTGCTGGCTCAGCTCATCATGAAACAGCGCAGTATTGGCTTCACGATAACTACAGACAAATGGCAGGAAGACGATGTCATATTCAAGCCCTTTGGACTTGTGGATCGTAACAATCTGAACCAAGTTACGGTCTGACTCCAAGCGCAACTGCTGCTCATCGGCATTGCCGTTGGGCTCTTCAATATGCTCGGCCAGCCAGCGCAACAGGCCATGATCACTGTCGAGGGTTTGGCTCGCCTGTTGTAGCAGCTCACCAATATGCAGGATATCGGTTACCCGCCTTTCACCACCGTTTTGGCTCAGTAAGGTTTCCGGGATCTTACGCTGGGCCAGCATGTGGCGCAGCATCGGCAGCACCCCGCGGCTTTGCCATAACTTGCGGTAACCACGAAATTCCGAGACATATTGCTCCCAGACGGTTTCACTGGTGTTCATCGCATCAAGCGAATGTGCTGTCAGGGCAAACAAACTTGAAGCTAATGCGGCGCGCATATTACGGTCATCTTCCGGGGTCAGTACCGCCTGTAAGAAACGCAATACATCCACCGCTTCGGTACAGGCAAATACGCTGTCGCGGTTAGAAAGATAAACACTGGCAATGCCTTGATCGGCCAAGGTACGGCGGATCAAGGCCGCTTCGCTACCGGTACGCACCAGCACCGAAATATCACTGGCATGAATTGGCCGGGTTTGCTCACCGTCTACCAATACGGCTTTGTTCTGCTGCGATTGGGTGAGGATTTTCTGAATTTCGGCGGTCGTTGCTTCGGCCATTACCTGCAGGTAATCGCCTTTCTTCACCGGCTCTTCGGCCTGTTGGTGCCAAAAACACATGGCAGGCTGCTTCACGCCATCAAGTTGCCAACCGCGCCCTTGGGCCCTCGGGCTGTGATCAACCGGCAAGAAGGTAATGTCTTCATCGTAGATAAACGGTCGGTCTGGGTGCTGGAATATCCGGTTGACGGCACCCACCATTTCCGCGGTCGAGCGCCAGTTGGTGCCCAATGTATAGTGAGCGGTAACCTGACGTCGTGCCTGAATATAGGTGAAAATATCAGCACCACGAAAAGCATAAATCGCCTGCTTGGGATCACCAATCATAAACAGGCCGCAAAGGGATCTCGTATCTTCTGGCTGCTCACTTTCAAGGTGGTCTTCACCATAGCGGCCCTCACCATAAATGGTGCTGAAAATACTGTACTGCAGCGGATCGGTATCTTGGAATTCATCGATCATCGCCACCGGGAACAAGTGGCGGATCCGGCTCGCCAGCAACCCGCTTTCATCTTGGCTCAATGCAGCCGAAAGCTGGGTTAGCAGATCATCAAAAGAGAGCCAACCCTTGCGCTGCTTGGCATCAATCAACAGCTGGCGACACTCTTTTATCGCATGGGCCAGCAAGGGATCACGCACATTGGGCTTGTCCGCTAACAGCTCACCGATAGCCACAAACACTGGATGCTCCGGTGGCTGGCCTTTGCTGGTTTTCTCAAATAACACGTGCTGGTCAAATTTATCCAGCGATTTTGGCAATCGGTAACCGGTATTATCCCGCTCGGCCCATTCGCCGACTTCAGTCAGCGCTTTGGGCAAACTGGTTTTGGTATAGCTGCGCTTGTTCACCCCAGAGCTGGCAATAATGTCATGCAAATCATCGGCACTGTCTCGCCACAGTCGTTTGACGTGATTGATGCGCTGCAAATTATCTTCATGCACTTGCTCAAGACTGCCGCTCAGCTCTGGGGCACGAACGGTGATTTCAGCACCAGACAAAAAGCGGTTGATCTCTTTTAGCAATGCGCCCGGGGCAGCCCAGATTTTCCGAACTTCGGCCGCCAGGCTTCGCGGCAGCGGGTAAAAATTACGGCGCCAGAAATCGGCCACGACCTGCGCCCGCAGGTGGCTTTCTTCGGTAACAAATTCATTGTTGAACAAACTGCCCGACTCAAAAGCATTCTGGGTCAACATCCGCTGGCAGAAACCATGGATAGTAAAAATCGCGGCCTCATCCATCTGCCGTTCGGCCTGAAGCAAGATCGCGGCAGCCGCCTTGTGATCGGAAATATCAGCCAGTAGCGGCTTAATCACCGGATCATTACTGCTGCCCCGGCTAAACGCCAAACGGGCATCATGGATCCGGCGACGAATACGATCACGCAGTTCAGCGGTCGCCGCTTCAGTAAAAGTCACCACCAAAATCTGATCAACGGTCAACTCACGGGGGAACCGAGTTTGATCGTCACCATGACCAAGCAGCAAGCGCAAATACAAACTGGCAATGGTGAAGGTTTTCCCGGTACCGGCCGACGCTTCTATCAAGCGATTGCCGTGGAGCGGGAAACACATCGGCTCCAGCGGCTCAGGAGTAATGAGAAGAGATTGTTGAGTCATAGAATACGCCGATTCCTATCAGTGAACTGGGCCACGTTTTCATCAGAAAACCCCGCCCGTACAAAATTATTTTTTGTGATCTAGCACTAATTCAAATAAATATATCGAAATTAAGCGCTAACTCATCTATTAATATGAGAGACATTTCACGGTTTCCACCCAGTGGCTCCGCTAGTATCTGAACCACGAAACTTGGTCACCTCTGGACCGGTGGCCGTACAGCGAACACCCTACAATCAAAAATGATTTGCTGGCGGCCACACTACACCTCCCTGCCTTACCCACAAGTACAATTAGTCCTGCTCAACCTCTCGCAACTGCATCACAGCAGGCCTTAGAATATGGGTTTCCCACTGCAACAACTGCGCAGCAAGTTCGTCATCCCATAGCGGCCACACCCGGTGGATATAACTGTTATTGCCTTCACCGTCGAACATATAACCGCCGTTAAACGCCTCAGCCCTCTTGCCGTCGGCTTTCGTCAAGGTCGTAGGATCGTCACACCATTGTCCCTTTTTATCGATACAAGCCTGGATCCCTGCATGGGCAGTTCGGGGGAAATAGGGCAACGGGTGGGTTAGCCCGCGGTCATAGCCTTCTATAAGTACCGCCAATTGTTCCACCGCATACTCTGCCGATACTGGTTCGAGCTGCCAGCAGCCATCAACCCCAACAAGATAGGTCGGTTGACTTGGCTTCATGACAGCAAAACACAAATGATCCAGCCAACAGGCCAAAATATCCTGCGCCCGGATTTTCCCTGGTCGGTAACGGACCAAACCTTGCTGAGTGACATGCTTGAGCCATCCCTGCAGGCGGATCCCACGCCCTGCAACCATCACCACGCAGTCCACTTCAACATCCGGTAACGGTTGAGCCATAAACTGGGCCACGCTGTCGGCCAATTGCTCTATCTGAACACGCTCTTCCAACAATTCCAGCTCACCAAATTGTGCCACTGGTAAGCCTCCAGCCGCCTGCTGGTAACGAGCAAACTGCTCGAACACTTGGTCTCGGTTTATTGGCTTGCCTTGTGAAGGCTGCCTTTGACAGTCGAGGAAAGTCGTCAGCAAGGCTTCACGTAATTGGTAGCGTCCCAGGCCATCGAGGGCAAAGGGCTCATCATCTTCCGGCCCACCCTGGTGACTATCAAAGAACACTTTCAAGCGGCGGTTGAAGAAATACTGCACCGGCAAACGCCAGAATCTACTCAGTTCCGCCAGCTCCAAAACGCCCTCAGCCCTGTCGTCACTCAAATCCGGATCTAGCGGCACAGACTGGAATATTTCAGGCTCGATGAAAGCCTGATTAGCGACCGGAAGCCATTCTGCGGCATAACTATTGTTACCACCGCTAAAAGACTGCGGACTGAAAGGCACCAATGGATGGATATTGGTTAGGTTGGTCACCAACTTATGTGCCGACTCGTCAACGGGTAAGGCTTCATCACCGTCAAGACAATATCCCTGCTGGCAATATTCAAGCAATTCGCTCACCAGTACCGACGGGACTTTCTCGCTGTTGTCCTGAATAGAACGCCCCACATAACTGATATACAAGGCTTGCTGGGCAGACTGAATAGCCTCGAGGAACAAATAGCGGTCATCATCCCGGCGCGAGCGGTCACCGTGACGGGTTTGGCCCGCCATGAGATCAAACCCTTCGGGCGGGATCGAGCGAGGATAGACACCATCATTCATTCCCAGCAAACACACGATCTTGAACGGGATAGAGCGCATCGGCATCAAGGTACAGAAGTTCACCTGGCCAGCCAAAAAGCGCTGGCTGATCCGTTCACCCGATAACTTGCCATTGAGGTAATCGCGCATCACCGCAGGGGTAATATCGGCCTGGTAACCGGCATCCGCCAACTGCTGCTCAAGCTGCTGGATCTTGTCGCGGATCATCCGGAGTACCATCTCGCCATCAATATCCACCGCAAAGCAGTCATCCAGCATCTGGTTGAGCACCGCTATCCAGCTCGCAATCGGCTGCGGTTGTGCCAACTGCTGGCGATAATGCATCAAGGTTTCGATGAACAGACCAAGCTGGCCTGCCATCTCGGCATCCATCCCTTGCACTTCTTCATAGGCCAGCACGCCTTGGTACAACCCGGCCTCTTGTGGCATGGCATAACCTAGCAGCATACGCTGTAAACCGAACAGCCAAGTATTCTGCTGCTGGCGTGGTAAGGCGAACTCCTCGGCGGTGTCATCATCCAGCCCCCAGCGGATCCCCACTTCTTCAATCCACAGCTTGACCCGTTCGAACTTGTCGCTATCAAAGCCAAACCGCGCCATGACCGCCGGGACTTCAAGCAGCTCCAAAAGCTCCGATGCCTGGCAGCGGCTTTCCGGCAATGCCAACAGACGCAAGAAAGCGAGTAACGCGGGATTTTCCTGATCGGCACTGCGATCCGAAATAGAAAACGGTATATAGCGATCACCCGGCGCATTGCCAAATACCGCCTGGATGTATGGGCTGTAGCTGTTGATGTCGGCCACCATCACCACGATATCACGGGGTGATAAATCAGGACTCTCCGCCAGCATCGCCAATAGATTATCGTGCAGTACTTCGACCTCGCGCATCGGCGAGTGGCAGGCATGGACACTCAGCGAGTTGTCATCGGCGGCAATGGCCAGTTTATGGTGACTGGACTCGGTGATTTCATCATTGATTCGATCGTCCAAATTGAGGATATCGGCCTGGACGGCATGGAGCAGTGAATCTGGCTCGATATCGACAAACGCCTCAACTTCATGGGCTTCCATATCCGATAGCAGATACAAGTTATCCCGGCCCAGCTTGCCAAGTGACGCCAGCAAAGTATTGCCGACGGCTCCCTCATGGGTTTCATCCACCACATTGGCTTCAATATCCCCTTTGAGCGGCGAGATCACCGCACCGTGTTCACTGTGATCAGCACACCACTGCAACTGCTGGCGTTGCTTGGCGGCCAATCGGGCAAGGAATTTGCGATCGCGTACATCACCCCAGTAATGCCGGCAAGGGTTGGTAAACATCAGGTGGACATCGATATGTTTACCCAGCGCCGCTAGCGCATCGAGATAACGCGGCGGCAATGCTGAAATACCAAATACGAACAACCGCTTAGGCAGCCCTTTGGGTAATGGCGAGCCACTTTGCAAATAACCTTCAAGGGTCTCGATAAAATGGTCATACAGATTGGCACGGTGATACGGCGACTGGCCCAGAGCCAAGGTGTGATCATAAAGCGACTGCCACAGCAAGGGCTGCCACGGGTGATCTTCCACCAGCTCAGGATCTATCACATCAGACTCCCAAGACTGGATCCACTCCGGCCGATACACCAAATATTGGTCAAAGATATCGGCGATTTTTTCAGCCAGCTGGTAACTTTTGACGAGATTGGGATCGTCACACAGGTAGTTAGCCAGCGGCACGAACTCTGGACGCGATAACTGCCCTGGTAGCACCTGCAACAATTTCCAGGTCATGGCCTCTTTGTTGAAGGCACTACGCTCTGGCACATCACTCAACACTTGGGTGAACATGTTCCAAATAAACGTTGCCGGAAGCGGAAATTCGATATTGGCGGCAATCCCCTGAGACTTCGCCAGTTCCAATTTCAGCCACTGTGACATACCAGGACTTTGGACCAAGATCTGTTCTTGCTCGAACGGATTGGCCAATGGATCCAAACGGATAAGCTCAACAAGCAGGGACTTAAGAAGATCCAGTTGATTAGAGTGATAAACAGTAAACACGCGAGTGACTCACCGGTAGAGGAAATTACCTTTGATTGTCTATCATCAATGGATTAGCTGCAAATTCAAATCATTAAAAAGCCCTGCATTGCTGGGCTATTAGTCAGATGACATCTCAAGCACCGAGCTTCCATGCCACATATCACGCACGGCGAGGTGTCAGGCAGTGCAGCAACTGAGAAACTGGACGGTAGAATGCCGCATAACGAAGGGCAACATAACTCACTACCGCCGTCGCAGCATAAAGTTCAAAGTGAGCTAAGGCCGACACCTGCTGGATATATTCCACATCATATCCCTCAGTGGTCATCCAAGCAGTCGCTTTAAACATCGCTGTCGCACTGATCACTAACGGGAAAGTGAATGCGGCATAGCCTGGGCTGAACGTTAAACGTAGCAGGCGGAATAATGCCAAGTAGATGACAAATGTCATCAGTACTGCAATCCCGCCAAGCAAGGCAATAATGACCGGTGATGGTTGCGGGGTGACAGTGAGATAACCAGCCAGAGATAGACTTGCGGGCGCAGCCATAATCGCAATCGTTGGTTTGGCGGCATCGGGAATTTCATGACGGAACATCAGGCGGTAAATCATCAGAGGTAGCATCACAGCATAAATCCCCATACCAAACAGTTGCAGACCTTCCGCCAATGGGCGCAACGCACCGCCAGGAAAAGCCACATCAGCGACGATAATACCAATAGGTGGGACAAACCAGCTTGGAACCATGTGGTGCAGCTCAAAATCTTTTACGCGGTGGTAAGTAAACAGTGCCAAAAAGATCAGGTGCAGTACAACGGCTGCTAGCCACAAAGCCTGGCCTGCAATCGGATAGTCGCCCCCCAAGGCCTTAGACACGACCATGGCCCCCATGGCAAACGTCGGTACGACACTGCCCACAACCGGATGGCTGAGATCTTGCCACAGGGCTTTGGGGTGAATAAGAAACTTAACCAGCAACACCACCAACAAGATACTCGCTATCCCAGCCCCGACCCGTTGTCCTTGACCTCCAAGATCCGCGGCATTTTCCCAACACCAACCAAGGCTAGCAATGCCTAAAGCCAAGCCAGCCATTGGTGTCGGAGCACCGAGTACTTTTTGCTTTGTTACGGTAATCATTTCTTTGCTCCCCAACGACAGCATGTCACTACTATTTAATACCCAGCTAGTTTATTGGCACTTAATCGTTTAGGATATTTGAATTAAATTAATGCATCGTTAAGAAAAACGAAACCAAAGGCAAAATAAATAGACAAAACAAGAGACAACCTGATGAATATCGCTCTACGCCAATTAAAAGTGTTTGTCACTGTCGCCCAAGAGCTAACCATTACCGCGGCGGCCGAGAAGCTATATCTCTCCAAACCCGCTGTCAGCATGGCACTCTCCGAGCTAGAAAAACAACTTGGGCACAAGCTGTTTGACCGCAACAATAACCGCCTACTGATCAACGAACAGGGGAAACGTTTACTGCCATTGGCCGATGAGCTACTGGCGCGCAGCCAGGATATCGAGCAACTGTTTTGCCAAGAAGGCCCAGTAACCGGAAAGCTTAAGATCGGCTCAAGCGATACTGTCGGCAACCAAGTGACCCCGTTCCTGCTGCGGGACTTCCGCCAAAACTCTGGCCATTGTGATCAGAGCCTGTTTATCGCCAATACCGCCCAAATCTGCCATATGCTCAGTGAGTTCGAGTTAGATATCGGCCTTGTCGAAGGTAAGGTACAAGCCGACAACCTGGCCGTGATCCCTTGGCTGGGTGACGAAATGGTGGTGGCCTGCCACCCCGCCCACCCACTGGCACAGGTTGAGCAGCTTGGCCTGAGCGATCTTGAACACAGCGAATGGATACTGCGCGAACCGGGCTCCGGGACCCGCGAATATTTCTTTGGCCGTCTGGCCCCGCGACTGGAAAATTGGCATCAGGCTTTTGAGCTCAACAACACTGAGGCCATTATCAACTGTACTGCTGCAGGCCTTGGTATTACCTGCCTCTCCCGCCGCGCCGTCGAGCATGCAGTCAAAGACAACCGCCTTACCATTCTGCCGTTACCGCTCGATATGCAACGTCAGTACTGGTTGCTCTACCACAAAGAGAAATACCAAAGCCCATTGCTGAAGCTATTCATCACCTTTTGTCAGCAGTGGCGCCTATAAAATCACACCCGGTTATCACCACTACTGAACGCAATGATCTGGCTGATTTGACACATCGCTCGGCCAGACTCCTGCTGCCAATCACTAAAGGCTGTTTGCGCAGCCTTCAATGATTTTTGCGTATCTCTCCCATCATCAATAATTCCGGTCTGACGCAAATAGGCTTCAACATCCCGGCTCAGAATAAAGGTATCTTTGCCCATAATACGTAATGTGTAAGGGCCAGTATTGCCTCCTAAGCGCTTGCCGTGCTTTTTTAAATAGCGCCAGAGGCCTGTAATGTCGTCCTGCGGCCAGTCAGCGACCATAGCGGCAAAAGATCCATGTTCAAGCGCAGCTTCGTGGATCATCTGAGCATTATCAGGAATAGTCATCACCTTGCCCAAGTGACGGATGATCGCTGGCTCAGTCGCTTTTCGCTCCCACATTTCGGACGGCATCAACAACATCTTTTCAATATCAAAGCCGAAGAATACCTCTTCGAAATTGGGCCATTTGTTACGTACAACCTGCCAGCTGATCCCAGATTGAAAAACTTTCTGGGTAAATGCTGCCAACCAGCGATCATCACCTATCTGTTTTAGCTGTTCAGCTGACAATGGCGTCGCCAACATGCTTTCTAGCACACCCACTCCACCCTTGCGCTCTGCGGCTCGGGCATATATTTGCGAAAATTTTTCTCTTGCCATCACATTAACACGCTTATCACTGGACATAGCCCTTAATGCTACTGTATAAACAGCCAGTAAATCAATTTCGGGAGAGGGTGACCATGGCTGTTATCGTCAAATATGTAGTTGAGCGCAACGGAGAAGAAAAGATGACTTTCACCTCTAAGTCCGAAGCCGACGCATACGACAAAATGCTAGATATGGCTGACGAGATGTTTACTTTGCTAAGCGAAAGTGAACTTTTCGAGGATGAAGCCAAACAAGAAGAGCTTTCGCTATTCTTGGCACAAAAACGTGAAGACGTGCTAATTGCACTAGGAGCGAAGAAGAAAGCCGCTCCGAAGAAAAAAGCGGTTAAGCCTGAAGTTGTTGCCGAGCAACAAGATGATGCGGCTTAATAACTAAACCGACTAATATCCTTCATGATAAACCTCCTTTTCTGGGAGGTTTTTTTGTTTTCGGCAGCCGTATGTTCCGACGCTAAAATTATCAATAGCGATAGCCGTTTCTCATTGTCATAATTTCATCATTTTTCACCGATTCCTCCCTCCCCCCTTCAATATCGGCGCAAGTGTCTTTATGATGGGTTCATCACACTTTGCCGACCTATAGTCCGGCATGAATTACTTTGACATGGAGAACCAACAGTAATGGCCAGCTTTTCACTAGCCCTTGGAACTGCAACCAAAAACCGCGATAACAAAATCATCGAAGCGTTTTTTCCAACCCCGATCCTAAATCCAGCTGACGCGCTAGTTGACGCCATTGCCGCTATCGTCGATTACAAGGAAGGTAATCAGGCTATCGAAATCACGGCAGCCCAGAGCGCCGACCTTGCAGCCGCTTTCAGCGCTGCAGGTGAAGAAGCCAGCGCAAGCTTCGCAACTAAGGCTGCGACCTCAGAGCAACCGCTTGTTGTTGTGATCCTTGCTACTGACGAAGCGCCAACTTCAGTGTCTGAAGGCTTCCTGAAGCTACAGCTTATCTCTCATCGCCTCGTTAAGCCTCACGGCGTGGTACTAGACGGTATTTTCGGTCTGCTTCACAACATCGCTTGGACCAACCAAGGTCCTATCGATCTGCCTGAGCTGGCTGATCGCCAAATGGAAGCTCGCCTGAATGGCGAAACTATCACTGTCGACTGTGTCGACAAGTTCCCGAAAATGGTCGACTACGTAGTACCGACTGGCGTGCGTATTGCTGACACGTCACGTGTTCGCTTAGGTGCCCACGTGGGTGAAGGCACAACCGTTATGCACGAAGGCTTCATCAACTTCAACGCGGGTACAACCGGTGTGAGCATGGTTGAAGGCCGTATCTCTGCAGGTGTTGTTGTAGGTAACGGCTCTGACATCGGTGGTGGTGCTTCTATCATGGGTACATTGTCTGGCGGCGGTAAAGTCGTTGTATCAATTGGTGAAAATAGCTTACTGGGTGCCAATGCCGGTCTAGGTTTCCCAATGGGTGACCGTTGTACTATCGAGTCTGGTCTATATGTGACGGCGGGTTCAAAAGTCCGCATGCTAGATAAGAGCGGCCAGGAAGTCGAAATGGTGAAAGCACGCGATCTTGCAGGTGTTTCAGACCTACTGTTCCGTCGCAACTCAGTGACAGGTCAGATCGAGTGTCTGGCAAACAAATCAGCGGTAGAGCTGAACAGCGAGTTACACAGCAACAATTAATCGCCTGTAACAAAACGCCTCATCAGAGGCGTTTTTTCTTTCTGACGTTGATGAGAAGGTAGCAGCAAACAAAGATAAGGAGTAAGTAATGACGTTTTTCTGTGAACGGGAAGAAACTGATAGCGAGATCAAAATCATCCTTAAACCCCATTCATTGTATGTGATGTTGCTAATGCTGGCAGTATGGCTGATAAACGAACTGGTATTACACAGCATGCCGGTGACTCAAATCATCATGCCCATGTTCATCATCTTTATGGTGATCCGCTTCTTCTCCTTGGTCAAAGTGCAAAAAGAAGTACTGGTTGCGATGAAGCAAGGCAAGGTACAAACCACTGGCAGCAAATTTTCCTTCTCAAGCCCCTTTACCTACACGATCAGTAAGTAAGTTAATACTCGTTCCCACTGGGAAATAATCCATTGAGCCTGCGCTGCTTATCCTTCCCCTTCTAAGCGTGCATAATATTTACACCCAAGCCACCTAAGTATGCTTGGTTCAGCAAGAATTGGCTGGAAGTTAAGGGTCGGCGGCAATTGACCAACCGAGTCTCTAAAGTCGCTAACACAGCATAGTCCTGAGCAACCTCGCCCTTCGGGTACAAATCAATTCCCCTACTTCAGCGTCAAATAACTTAGCAATAGGCTAACTATTCCATTCGGTTATTTCCCTTGAACTGAGCACATTGATTAAGTTCTGAATCCAGCAACTTAAGGTTACTTAGGGATAATCCACACAACAGGAGATAAAATGGCCGGATTTAACTGGAAACCACTATTGCTTGCATGCTTAATTGTCAGCATCGGACAATTAAGTTTAGGACTGGTCTTTCCAGCACTACCTGCCATTGCTGTCTCCCTTCAACTCTCTACTGAACAAGCCCAGTTATTAGTTTCAGGGTACTTGTTCAGCTTCGGTGCCTCACAGCTTGTCTATGGCCCATTATCCGATGTCCTTGGACGTAGGCCCGTATTGTTAAGCGGCTTATTAATTGCTGCATTAGGGTTGGCGGTCGCTGTCTTGCAAGCAGACACCTTCCATTGGTTACTGCTAGGCCGGATTATCCAGGGGATGGGCGCAGGCAGTGTGGCAGTATTAGCACGGGCCACTATTCGAGATAGCTACCAACGCCAAGATTTGGTCAAAGCCATGACTTGGTTAGCAATTGTAGCCGCATTTACCCCGATCATGGCCCCCGTCGTTGGCGGAATTGTGAACCACCATTTTGGTTGGCTAACGGTGTTTGTCGTGCTGCTGGGCTATATCGCTATTGTCTGGATACTGTTGCTACTGTGCTTTTCTGAAACCCTATCAACAACTCAACGCCCCCAGTCTGTCAACCAATTGGCCAGATCCTATCAGTCATTAATCCAAGATCGGCACTTCCTTTCCTTCGCCGGTATCGGCTGGGTTAACTTCTCGCTGGTTGTCCTGTCTATCTCGATGATGCCGTTTATCATGCAGATACAGATCGGGATGACTTCCGAGCGTTACGCTCTTTGGGCAATGGGGCCTGCATTCGGCTTGCTATGTGGTGGTTTAATCTGCCAAAGGCTTCGCCCTCGCCTAGGAACACAGAGAATGCTTATGCTTTCTCCGTTGCTACACTTAGTGGCCGGCTCAGTATTAATTGCAGCCCCCCTGTCACCGATCTGGATGGTCACTGGTCACTTCCTGATGGCGATGGCCAACGGTATCGCTTTTCCTTGTGCCCAATCGCTGCTGCTCGTCCCTTATGGCAACAAAGCGGGTACGGTCTCAGCCCTCTCCGGGGCCTGCCAAATGGTGTTTGCGTCACTGCTAAGCAATGGCCTGTTAAAACTGGGGATCAGCCAAGCTTGGCACTTGGGAGGATTGATGGTGATAGGAGCTGGTATGGGGCTATTATTAGCAATGCTGGGGACAATGAGCGAAAGCGGCCGCCGGGCAGTGGCAACTCTCAATGGATAAACCATAATTAACTCAGTTCGTTAATTGAGGAAAAACCATGGCTAGGTTACTTGGTCTTTGCTTACTGGGCATTTCACTCACTTTTCTAGGTGCTTGTTCAAGCCAGCATGAAATCGACTTGGCGAAAAACAAGCAGTGGGAAGAGCTTGGTACCTATCATGGAGAGCAAGGCTATCGTGAGTTGAATGAAATAGATCTCGGCAAACGCGGCGGCTTTTCTGATGTTGAGTATGAAGAATACCGTGCTGGCTACCTGAAAGGGCGATTTGATTATTGTGCAGGTAAGAAAACTGTAGGCACGGTCATCAATCCTGGCTATCCGAATGATTGCCAAGATAGCCAGTCAAGTTCGAGTTATGGCTTAGCTGAGCGGGGATACTGAGCGGTCGGGCTGGCGCACCAGCGGGACTCAACGCGCCGGGCTTCCGGACGCGACCAAAGTGCACAGCACTTTCGGGAGCGTCAGATACAAGAAAGCCCC
>NZ_JANEYT010000200.1 GCF_024357955.1 Photobacterium pectinilyticum | reverse complement strand
GTAGGTTGATCTTCTGCAACCTCTTTGACCACAGTTATGGCATCAAGAACTCCACCCAGGCTGTTGTCATCTGGGGAGTCAAACTCCAACTTGGGATTATCAGTGGTTGCCGTAAATTGGTAGCTATGGTGATTCCAACCAATATCCTCTGGCGCCAAGGAATCTATCAGCTGACCTTCGAAGTAGATATCGACTTGTGAATCTTCGCCCTCGGCGTTTTTACGTGCCGACATATCAAATTCCAATGTCACCACATCGCCAGCTTTAACATCCAGATTGGTGTAGAGGTTGGATTCATCACCAGTGTTGGCTTCAAGCTCAATCACCCCACCGCGGTTGTCACCCACACCATAAACAGTGTCTTGGTGGATTTCGATATGATTGTTGGCGTTATCCGTAAACCAACCGGTCAAGGCTGTATCTTGCCCAACACCGTAATCAATCAAGCTCATGTCGGTCAGTGACACGGTTAATGAAGGCTCATCGGCTTCTGGCGTAATAGTCACCGGCGCGGTAAATACGGCATCCACCTTGG